>CAMDBU010000064.1 GCA_945889495.1 Syntrophobacter sp. SbD2
AAATGGCCGCGGTGCACCCCGCATAAGGGTCAAAGAGTGAGGTTTTTTCACAGCTACGGCAGGCGATGATGAAATCTATCACTGGCAGAACTACAGCCGCCGACACAGTGCGATTTACAATGGGGTTTTTCAGCAGAATCACTACTGACATCTGTATTCTGACTCCTTCCCTAAACAATCGGATTATGCACCGTCACCAGTTTGGTTCCGTCGGGGAACGTCGCTTCGACTTGGATCTCGGGAATCATCTCAGCGATCCCTTCCATGACATCGTCGCGGGTCAGTAAGGTCGCGCCCCAGCCCATTAAATCCGACACGCTGCGGCCATCGCGCGCCCCTTCCATGATCGCCGCGCTGATCAACGCCACCGCTTCGGGATAGTTGAGCTTCAGGCCGCGCGCCTTGCGCCGCTCGGCCAACAAGCCAGCGGTGAAGATTAGCAATTTGTCTTTCTCTCTTGGCGTCAGTTCCATTTGACTCTCCTACCCACCGTCATGCCGGCGCAGGCCGGAATCCATCTTATTTGCCGTCGCCCGCCGCCCCTGGATACCGGCCGGAGTCTATCCTGAGCTCTGCCGAAGGGCCGGTATGACGGATTGATAATTCAATCCTTCTACGTTCGCCAAATTCGGGGTTCAATCCCCGGCCGGCCGATCAGCCCCGGCCGAACCACGTGCCACAGTTTAGTAAAATAATTTTTCGCCGCTTCACTCGATTCACCGAGATAACGCCCGACCAGAAGTCCTGGCAACAACGTTATGGCACCGTCACCGCGGGAAGGCGCGATCTCGCGGCAGGCTGCCAACAGCGACGGCGTCAATTTATCCGATGCCGCCAGCATGGTGCCAACCACCGGCTTCCCCGCCAGCACCGCAGGCACTTCCAGAGCACGGTCGCCGCCCGCCAATTGTCCGCGCTCGAACCAGAGCGGCTTGCCGTCGCGTTTGATGGTCGTGCGCGAACGCCACTGGCCCTGATTGAATCGTTCGGCCGAACCGCTGCGGCCGAGACAGATAATTTCCCAACCGATAAAGCTACCATCGCCATGGATTTCGACATCCAGCCGGGCGTCGGCATGGGCGCCGTCGAAAACGATGCTCTCTTGTGGCAGCCATTCGAGGCTGGCGCCAACGTAAACTCGGAAAATAATTTGCTGACGCGCCCAGGCGCCCGCCGAGCGGTACCACTTGGTCGCCCCCGGCGTGGTCAGAAGCGCGCTGGAACCGGCGCCTAGCTCAGCGGTTAACTCAAGTTCATCGCCGCCGGCGATACCGCCGGGCGGATGGACGATGATGGCATGGCAAATCCCATCGCCTTCGGGATAGTGCGGCTTTTGCACCACCAACGGTCCGTCGTGGCGGCGCGCCGCCAGCACCGAGCGTGGGCCGCGCTTGGCGAACTCAAGTTCCAGGCGCGCCGGCCAAGTATTTTCACCAATAGCGGCGGCGGACTCCATGGTGGCAGGCATTACACCGACAATAGATCGCGCACGCCGTCTTTGTCCATGTCCGCGCCCTGGCCGCGGGCGATCAGGGCGCCGCGCTCCATGACCAAGTAATGGCTCGCCAGCGAGCGGGCGAAGTCGTAATACTGCTCCACCAGCAGGACCGCGATGCGCTTTTGCTCGACCACCGTGCGGATGGCGTCGCGAATCTGCTCGGCTTCGTTGAGCGAACGGATCACCCGCTCGATGTCTTTTACAATCGACGGCTGGATGCCTTCAGTGGGTTCGTCGAGGATTAACAATTTCGGCGCGGTGGTGAGCGCCCGACCGATGGCCAGTTGCTGCTGCTGGCCGCCCGACAGATCGCCGCCGCGGCGCCGGCGCATGTCTTTTAATACCGGGAACATTTCATAGATCTCGCCGGAGATGCTGGAGTTCTTTGAGCCGGCCAGACCGGTGAGCAAATTCTCTTCCACCGTCAGGCGTGGGAATATTTCTCGCCCTTGCGGCACATAGCCGATGCCGAGACGGGCGCGGGTGTAGGGTTTACTATGGGTGATGTCCTTGCCTTCCAGCGTCACCGCGCCCGAGCGCACCGGCTCGACGCCCATCAACGATTTCAATAACGTGCTCTTGCCGACGCCGTTGCGGCCCAAGAGGGCCACGCAGCTCCCCGGCGGGATCTCGAAGCAGATATCGTTGAGAGTGTGGCTGCCACCGTAGAAATGATTGAGCTTGTCTACTTGCAGCATGATCAGCGCCCCAAATAGACTTCGACCACTTGCGCGTTGTTTTGCACTTCCGCCATGGAACCCTCGACCAGCACCCGGCCTTCGTGCAGCACGGTGACTTTGCGCGCCAGCGAGGCGACGAAGTCCATGTCATGTTCGACTACCACCAGCGAATGTTTGCCCTCCAGGGAGCGAAATAGCTCAGCGGTGCGCTCGGTTTCTTCGTCGCTCATGCCCGCCGCCGGTTCGTCAAGCAAAAGAATCTGCGGCTCCTGCATGAGCAGCATGCCGATCTCCAGCCACTGCTTCTGGCCATGGGACAGCAGACCGGCGGGGGCATGGGGTCGCTCGATTAGGTTTATGCGTCTCAGCATGGCGTCGATGCGGTCGGCCTCCTCCGAGTTGCGCTTGTGGAACAGGCTGTGCCACACGCTTTTGGGGCCGCTCAAGGCCAGTTCGAGATTTTCCCAGACGCTCAGGTTTTCGAACACCGAGGGCTTTTGAAACTTGCGGCCGATGCCGAGGCGGGCGATTTCGTATTCGCTGCGCCGGGAAAGATCGATGGTCTGGCCGAGAAACACCGTGCCGGCATCGGCGCGGGTTTTGCCGGTGATGACATCCATCATGGTGGTTTTGCCGGCGCCGTTTGGGCCGATGACGCAGCGCAGCTCGCCGACATCGATGGAGAACGACAAATCGTTGAGCGCGCGAAAGCCGTCGAAACTGACGGTCACGCCCTCGAGATAGAGAATCGCCCGGTGCGAAACGTCGATGGACTCGCCGGCGATCACATGGCTGATGCCGGTGCTTTCGATGCCGCCGTTTAGTTCCATGGCCTCGCCGGTCATCGCTCTCTCCGCCGCGCCAACCCCATGACGCCGTTGGGTAAGTAGAGCGTGACGACGACGAACAGCGCACCCAGGAAATACAGCCAGAATTCCGGCCAGGCGACGGTAAAATAACTCTTGGCGCCGTTGACGATGGCGGCGCCAAGGATCGCGCCAGCCAAAGTGCCTCGCCCGCCCACCGCCACCCAGATGGCGATCTCTATCGAGTTCGCCGGCGACATCTCGCTCGGATTGATGATGCCCACTTGCGGCACATAGAGCGCGCCGGCGATGCCGCAAAGCAAAGCCGACAACGTCCAAGCGAATAATTTATAGTCGCGAGTGTTGTAGCCGGAAAACATCGTGCGCGATTCGGCATCGCGCAGCGCCGCCAGCACCCGGCCAAATTTCGACAGGACCACGTAACGGCATAGGAGCAGGGTCAGGATTAGCGCCAAACCGGTAATCGCGAACAATGCCACCCGGGTGCCAGGATGAGCCAGGGAGAATCCTAGGATGCGCTTGAAATCGGTAAAGCCATTGTTGCCGCCAAAGCCGGTGTCGTTGCGGAAAAACAGCAGCATGAAAGCGAAGGTCAGCGCCTGGGTGATGATCGAGAAATAGACGCCTTTGATGCGCGAGCGGAAGGCGAACCAGCCGAAGATCAGAGCCAACAAACTGGGCACGAGCAAGATTTTTAACAGAGCCAGGGAGAAATATTCCGTGCCGGCCCAGTACCAGGGGAATTCTTTCCAGTCGAGAAACACCATGAAGTCTGGCATCAGGCTGCGGTACTGCCCTTCGGCGCCGATCTCGCGCATGAGATACATGCCCATGGAATAACCGCCGAGCGCGAAAAATAATCCATGGCCGAGCGAGAGAATGCCGGCATAACCCCAGATCAAATCCATCGCCAGGGCGACAATGGCGTAGCACATGAACTTGCCGAGCATGAGCAAATAGTAGTCGGACAGATGCAGCGGGTTGTCCGGCGGCAGGGCCAAGCGCAGCGCCGGTATGACGAACAAAACCACCGCGGCAAACAGGCCGAGGATCAGCCAAGCTTGGCGGCTGTAGAATGAATTGTCTGGCATCGCGGGCGCATCCATCTCAACTCTCCGCCATGCGCCCCTTCAAGGCGAACAAACCTTGGGGCCGTTTTTGAATGAACAGGATGATGATGATCAAGACGAAGATTTTGCCCAGCACCGCGCCGGTGAAAGGTTCCAAGAATTTATTGATCTCGCCCAAACCGACCGCGGCGATGATCGTGCCGGCCAATTGGCCGACCCCGCCCAAGACCACCACCATGAAGGAATCGACGATATAGCTTTGGCCCAGATCCGGCCCAACGTTGCCGATCTGCGACAACGCCACGCCGCCCAGGCCGGCGATGCCCGAGCCCAGGCCGAAGGTCATCCAGTCCACCCGCGGCGTCGGGATGCCCATGCAGTCGGCCATGGTGCGGTTCTGGGTGACGGCGCGGACGTAAAGCCCCAAGCGCGTGCGCGACAGAAACAGCCACACTAGAAACACCACGAAGGCGGCGAAAAAAATAATCACCACCCGGTTATACGGCAAGACGACATCGGCGCCAAGATTGAAACCGCCCGACATCCAGGAGGGATTGGCGACCTCGACATTTTGCGCGCCGAACAAGGAGCGCACCGATTGAGTCAGCATCAAGCTGATGCCCCAGGTGGTGAGCAAGGTTTCCAACGGCCGGCCGTAGAGAAAACGAATCACCAACCGCTCCAGCGCGATGCCGACCAGTGCCGCCACCGCGAAGGCCATCGGCACCGCGGCGACGATGTACCAGTCGAGCCAACCGGGCAGATAGGCGCGGAACAAACTCTGGGCCACGTAAGTGGTATAGGCGCCGAGCATGAGCATCTCGCCATGGGCCATGTTGATGATGCCCATCAGGCCGAAGGTGATCGCCAGACCCAAGGCCGCCAAGAGCAGCACGCTGCCCAGGCTCAGGCCGCTGAACAGGGTGGCGACTATCTGCGGCATCAGCGCGCGCCGCTCGATGGCGCGCAGCGCGTTACTCGCCTCATCGCGCACGCCGGCATCGGCCTCGATGAAACTACCGGCGGGGTTTTTCTCCAAGAGCTTACCGAGGATCTGCTTGGCCTGGGGAATGTCGCCCACTCCGAGTAATTTGGCGGCGGCGCGGCGCAAAGCCGGGTCGCTATTTTTGATTTCCACTAGGGCGCGCGCCTGGTTGAGCCAGCGCTTCACTTCATCGTCGGTTTCTTTGCTAAGGGCGGTTTTGATCAGCGGCAGCATCTCGTCGCTAGGATCGCCGGCCACCGCCCGGGCGGCGGCCACGCGCTCGGCGCGATCGGGCGAGACCAATTTGAGCGAAGCGATGGCGCCGTCCAGGGCGGCGCGGATGCGGTTGTTGACCGTGATCGCTTCGCGCTGATCGGCGGGGGCGTCGACGGAGGCGCCGCTCAGAGCATCTTTAGCCTTGTCGCCATCGATAATCACCAGCCGGCCTTTGACCAGCACGAGAGCATCGTCTTGTAAGGCTTTCAGCAGCGGGATCGCCGCCGGGTCGGCGGCGCCGACCAATCGTTGGATGGCCGCCAATTTCGCATCGCCATCTTCGGCGCCGAGCTGCTTTGCCGTTTCACCATCGATGGCGAAGGCGCGACCTAGGCTGGCTAACAGAAGGAAAGCGATTGCCGCAAGGCGATACCACTTGGGTCTTGTCATGGGAGTAAGAATCTAGCGCTAAGTAGCAAGCGCTAACGTACAAGCGGCCATGCCGGAAACCGCAATCGGCTCCCGGCATGGCCAGCATCCTACTACTTTTTCGCGGTCATCTCCGGTTCGTCCTTTTTCTTGTCGTTGCCGGCGATGTAGGGGCTCCAGGGTTTGGCTTTCACCGGTCCTGAGGTCTTCCAGACGATGTTGAACTGACCGTCCGCCTTCACTTCACCGACGAACACCGGCTTGTGCAGGTGATGGTTCTTCTCGTCCATCTTGGCGGTGAAGCCCGACGGCGCCTTAAAGGTTTGGCCGGCCATCGCAGCGATCACTTTGTCAGTGTCGGTGGACTTGGCCTTTTCCACCGCCTGCTTCCACATGTAGACGCCAATGTAGGTCGCTTCCATCGGATCGTTGGTCAGCGGCTTATCTTTGTGGCCAGGGAGATTCTTCGCCTTGGCGTAGGCCGCCCATTTTTTCACGAACTCGTCATTGGTTGGGTTCTTGAGCGACTGGAAATAATTCCATGCCGCCAGATGGCCGACCAGCGGCTTGGTGTCGACGCCGCGCAGCTCTTCCTCACCGACCGAGAACGCGACCACCGGGACATCTTTAGCCTTCAAGCCTTGGTTGCCGAGCTCCTTGTAAAAAGGCACGTTGGAATCGCCGTTGATGGTCGAGATCACCGCGGTGCGCTTGCCTTCGCCGGCGAATTTTTTGATCTTGCCGATGATGGTCTGATAATCGGTATGACCGAAGGGGGTGTACTCTTCCATGATATCGGCATCGGGAATGTTCTTGGTTTTCAAAAACGCCCGCAGGATCTTATTGGTCGTGCGCGGGTAGACGTAATCGGTGCCGAGCAGGACGAAACGCTTGGCGGCGCCGCCGTCTTTCGACATCAAGTATTCCACCGCCGGGATCGCCTGCTGGTTGGGGGCGGCGCCGGTGTAGAAAACGTTCTTCGAAAGCTCCTCGCCTTCATATTGCACCGGGTAGAACAGCAAACCGTTCAATTCCTCGAACACCGGCAAGACACTCTTGCGCGACACCGAGGTCCAGCAGCCGAACACCGTGGCGACTTTATCCTGGGCGATCAGTTGGCGCGCCTTCTCGGCGAACAGCGGCCAGTTGGACGCCGGATCGACCACCACCGGTTCGAGTTTTTTGCCGAGCACGCCGCCCTTGGCATTGATCTCCTCGATGGCCATCAGCACGGTGTCCTTGAGCACGGTCTCGCTGATCGCCATGGTGCCGCTGAGCGAGTGCAATACGCCGATCTTGATGGTGTCCTTGCTTTGCGCCAGCGCCGGCATCGGGCCGAGCACCAACCCGCCGATGGCCATGAACGTAGCCATCCGTTTGATAAAATCACGCCGGCCCTCTCTCAGTAGGCCTTTGAGTTCCTTTACTGCTCCCGTAATCATGAAATCCCCTCCCTTGTGATTAACTGTTGATAATAATTTCGTCAAACTAACCTTTAGAATAGAAACTGCGCTTGCAATCTGAAGCGATGGGCGTCGTTGGCCTTCGGTTGGCCGCTGAATCTGCTGTTATCGAGAAAACTATAGTCGCTCTGCAGCTTCAGATTGTGGCCGTAAATATAGTAATTCAATCCGGCGGTGTAGGCGGTGGTTCTCTGGAACACGCCGGAGACATTGGCCTTGTCGAACTCGACGCCCGACACCCGGCCGGCCAACTCAAACTTTCCCGGCACCAGGTAATAGCCCATCTGCGAGTAGTAGCCCCAGTCGTTGCCGTCGGACAGCCCCGGCGTGGTGAATTTGTCGTGCCGATAGTAACCGGCGGCCTGAAGACTCAGCCGATCCCAGCGGAAACCCAAATCGACGGTGACATTGGTTGTACTGTCTTTAACGATCAAATTTTGAAACGTAGAACTTGGACCGTCGACGGGATTGTAAGCCACCGCGGCGCCGATCGAGAGTTGCGCGTCGGAAACGGCGGTGGGCGAAGTCTCGTAGTAGCCATAGGGCTTGAGGATGTCCAATTCCACCCGTCCCAGGGCGCCAATATTACTGCCGACATTCTGCTGGCCGGAAGCGTCGAGGGCGCGTACGCTGTTGAGCGTCGCGGCGTGATAGGAAACCGGCCCGAGTTTGCCGGATACATGCGCGCCGATGCCGCGTGGCAGATTGAAGGCATAGTCCGCTTCCGACAAATCGCTGAACATGAGATTTCCCGGATGGGTGTAGAATTGCCGGCTGTAGGGCAGCACGAAGCGTCCGCCCTGCAAGGCGATTTCCGGCGCGAAGCTATACTTCATCCACCAATCCAGCATGGTAACGTTATTGTTATTGCCAAAGGTGCTGCCCTGAAACTGCATGAAATACATCAACTTCGGATCGAACATATTGCCGGAGAGCGCTAGCCGCGCCAGCCCGACATCGAAGTTCTGATTGGTATGCCCCTTCTCTAGCGCGTCCATCGTGTAACGGAACTGGGCGAAACCGTTGGCCACCAGGGAAAACGGCTTGTCTTTGCTCTTGATAAAAAAACCGCCATCGTATCCCGCTTCGACCGCCGGCAGTTTAGCAATCGCTTCGGCCTGAGCTTTGGCTCGCGCCTCGTTTTTCGTCTCTTGAGCCTCTAAACGTTTCTCAAGCTGCTCGACGTAGGCTCTTTGCTTGGCCAACTCCTGGCGCATCACTTTCAAATCTTCCGCGCCAATCTCGGCGGCTCCCGCCCGTGCCGGACCGCCTCCCCAACTGATCGCCGCCCCGACCATCGCGACGGCAACACGCCCCCATAACTTCTTCATCTAATTGTTCCTCCTCTGCTGATTTGCTGACTCTAGAAGTGTTGATCCGCCGTTGGATCGAGAGGAGGACGACGTTGTCTTCCAAACTTGGAATGAAGCTTGAGCAACTGGCATGCCGCAAATTGGGTAACCGAGAAAAAAACTTGACGCCTCTGTAACAGTGAAGTCTCAGCGCCAAATTGAGAAATTCCTGCTTACTTAAGGTGCACCTGCCGCTTAATAAGTAGGCACCTGCCTATTTATTGCACAGAAAGAAACGTGCAAACGGGTGGCAACGTAGCAGCAGGAAAAAATTTTCGAAAACCGTTATCGAGTCTTCGAACCGGCAGCGCTTATTTCGCCAAGGCTTTGATGAACGAGCGGTCGATCATCTCCTCGGTGGTGATGCGCCGTTTGAGCCGGCCGTTTTCAAACTCCTGATCGATGACCGTCGGGATCACTTTCTCAGCGATCACGCCGTTTAACGGAAACGACGTCCGGTACTGATCGTAGCCGGCCGGCGCGTAGGCGGGATCGATCTTGACGTACTTGCGCATGGCGCGCACGGCGTCGTCTTTGTTGTCCCAGGTATGCTTGACGCCTCGCTGGTAGGCGCGCAGGAACTTGGACACGTCGGCGCGCTCCTTAGCCAACCAACCTTCGCGCGCGGCAAAGGTTTCGTAGGGCCATTCGGGAAAGATATCTTTGAGATCGAAAAGTTTGCGGTAGCCCTGGCCCTTGGCGATCTCGGTGACTGGGAACCACACCACCGACGCATCTACCGCGCCGGCGGCCAAGGCGGCGAAGCGCGCCGGCGTGCTGCCGATTTGCAAGATCGTTACCTCTTTGGGATCGACGCCATGGTGCTGCAAGGTCGCGCGGGTCAAAAAGTCGGTGAGCGAGCCGAAGCGGCTGATCGCGAAGCGTTTGCCCTTGGATTCTTTGAGCGATCGGAAGTTGGCCTGGGAGTAGAGTTCAAAAGGCATCAGGTTGCAGATTCCCCAAAAATTTTTGATATCGAAGCCGGCGGCGCGCCCGCCGAGAGTTTCGACGAAGGCGCTGCCCATGATTTGAATATCGCCGCCCATGAGCGACTGGAGATTGGTCGAGCCGGCGTTGAACATGACGAACTGGACATCGAGTCCCTCGTCTTTGAAAAAGCCCTTTTCCTGGGCCACGTAGACCGGCAAGAATGCGATATTAACCGACGACAGTCCGACGACGATCTTGGCTGACGCGCCGCCAGCTAAAATCACCAGCACCCAGAACAGGAGCGTTAACGAACTCAGTAAACCTTTCATGAACTTCCTCCTTGGCGAAATCGCAGAGCCGTGGACCTTGCCGATCCGATTTTTAACTTTTGCCTTTTTCCTTTTGCCTTACCATCTCCCGCCAAACCCGCTCAGGAGTCAGCGGCAAATCGCGCACGCGCACACCGGTCAGGTTGAACAAAGCGTTGCCCACCGCCGGCGCGATCGAGACGATCCCCGACTCGCCCATGCCTTTAGCACCGTAGGGACCGGGACCGTCGCCGTTCTCGATCAACACCGACTCGAACTGTTCCGGTAGGTCGGTGAAGCGCGGCACGCGGTAGTCGACCAGATTGGCATTCACCGGCTGCCCGTTGTCATACTCCAGCGACTCGAAAAGCGTGTTGCCGAGTCCCTGAATGGTCGCTCCTTCGTCTTGGCCTTCGGCCTGCACCGGATTGATCGCTTTGCCGACATCGGCGACGGTGATGTATTTTTCAAGTTTGATGGCGCCGGTTTCCCGGTCGAGAGAAATCTCGGCGCCGCCCATGCCGGTCTCCCAGAACAGCGGAAAGGTTTTGCCCAAGGCGCCGTCCGGCCGCATGTAGCCGCGGCCGATAAGTTCGCCGCCGGGCATGCCGAAGAATTTACTGACGACTTGGGCGTAGGTCAGCGATTTATCGGCGCAGCGCGCTTCACCCTTGCTTATCGTGATCGTGTTCGTGCTCGTGTTGAAGGCTTCGGCGGCGGCTGTGATCAACTGTTTGCGAAGATCTTCGGCGGCGGCTTTGACCGCGCTGCCCATCACCGTGGTCGAACGGCTGGCGCCGGTGGAGCGGTCGAAGGGCGTGGTCAAAGTATCGGTGCCGCGCATGGCGATGCGGTCCATGGGAATCGATAATTCTTGGGCAACGATTTGACTCAAGATTGTCCGCGCGCCCTGCCCCACTTCGGTGGTGCCGGCGAGCAGGATGACGCTGCCGTCGGCGAGCAGGCGAATGAGCGCCACCGAAACCGGCATGGCTTCCGAATCGGACACGCCGACGGCGACGCCGACGCCGTTGCCGCGCTTCGCTGCTCTCCAGTTGAGCGGCGCCACTGCCGCTTGGGTGCCTTGGCGCAAGTCGGCGTCGATGGCGGTGGCGCCGGGTTTGAGCACCTCGCCGCGCTTGAGCAGTTGCCGCATGCGATATTCCAACGGATCGATGCCGAGCGTGCTGGCGATGGAGTCCATATGCGATTCCAAGGCCCAGATCGACTGCGGCCCGCCGATGGAGCGCATGGAGCCCGCCGGTACGGTGTTGGTATAAAAGGCCACGATGTCGATCTTGCAGTGGTCGAGTTTATACGGGCCGAGCATGCGGCTGATCACTCTTTTCGCTACCCGCGGGCCGTTGTCGGCGTAGGCGCCGGTGTCCATCAAGACTTCGGCTTCGCGGGCGATCAAAGTGCCATCGTGCTTGACGCCGGTCCTGATGCGCAGGCGCGCTGAGTGGCGCCGCGTGGTTAACATTGATTCCGTCACGCTTTGGACGATACGCACTGGGCGGCCGCCGGTCTTGCGCGCCATGGCCACCGCCAACGGTTCGATTTTGAAATAGGACTTGCTGCCATAGGCGCCGCCGACATAGGGCACGATCACTTCGACCTTGGCGTGTGGATAACCGAACATATGCGCTAGCTCGGCGCGAACTAAAAATGGATGGGCCGACGAACTCCACAGCGTGATGCCGTCCGCGGTCATCCGCGCCACCGCGCTATGGGGCTCCATGGCGTACTGGTAGATCATCGGAAAGGTGAAAGTCTCATCGATAATGTCATCGGCATCGGCGAAGGCTTTGTCGGGTTCGCCTTTGGTGAATCGCTCGCGATGGCAAATATTGCCGCCAAAAGTTTCACCAACGCCGGCGACATCGTGAAATTCCCCGGCGCCAGCCTGGCTCTCGTGCAGTAACGGCGCCCCTTCGGCCCGCGCCGCCTCGATGTCAGCGACGCAGGGCAACTCTTGATACTCGACATCGATCAGCGCCAGCGCCTGCTCGGCGATGAGCCCACTTTCCGCCGCCACCACCGCCACCGGCTCGCCGACGAAACGCACCTTGTCGGTCGCGACAACGGCACGGTCGCGCAGGCAGTTGCCGTAATAAGGATCGATGTCGCTGAGATCGTCGCGGGTGAGAACGGCGATCACGCCCGGTAGCGCCGCGGCTTTGCTGGTGTCGATGGAAATTATCTTGGCATGGGGCAATGGACTGCGCAGGACTCTAGCTTCGAGGAGGTCGGCGAAAGCTAGATCGCCAGTGAACTTGGCCGCGCCGGTGACTTTGTCGATGCCGTCGACGCGATGTGTGGAAGCGCCGACGGTCATGGAATGTTTCTAGTAACCGCGCTCCGATCCGAGTCCCTTCCCCCTCGACGGGGGAAGGCTAGGATAGGGGTGATCCGATTGATGGTGGTGCTGCGCACGCTATCGAAATATCCTGGCACCCCTTCCTCATTCCTTCCCCGTCGAGGGGAAGGAGGTAAGAGTGCGATGCGAACCTCGCGCCAGTGGAAATGCAACATTGAAAAGTAAATCGTTGAACTCAGAGCACCGATTGTTCCGGCAAGATGGTCTTCAGCACGCGCAGATAATTACCGCCGAGAATCATCCTGATTTCATCATCCTTGTAACCATGGCGCTGCAAGCCGTCGATCAAGTTCGGTAAATCTTCGATCTCTTCGAAGCCTTTGATCAATGGATCTTTGTGCAGCGGATGGTGGCGGTCCTTGAGCGTGCGCGGGCCGTCGTATTTGACGAAGTCCATGCCCAGCGCCATATGCTCGATGCCGATCAGATTGATGATGTAGTCCATATGCTTGAGCATGTCTTCGACGCCGACTTCACCTTCGCCGACGCGCTCGGGAAGCGCCAGGATGCCGACTAGACCGGCCTGCTTGGCCAGAGCTTTCAACTGCTCGTCGTCTAAATTGCGCGGATTTTTCAGCTGGCCGCAGGCGTTGGCGTGGCTCACCAAGAGCGGCGCGCTAGCGGCGTCGAGGGTCTGAAAGAAGCCCTCGCGATTCATATGCGATAGGTCGACGATCATGCCCAGGCGGTTGGCTTCCTTGATTACCTGCACGCCGAAGTTGGTGAGGCCGCCGCCGGTGCGGTTCTCCCAGACGCCGTCGCCCAACTCGTTGCGAAAATTCCACACCGGCTGGATCGAGCGCAGCCCGAGGCGGTAAAAATTGCGCAGGTTCTCGATGCTACCGCGCAGCGGCATGCAGCCTTCGAAGTGGAGCAGGAATTTTACGCTGCCAGGCTCGGCCTTCTCCGGCAGGTCGCCACGGGTCTTGACCATCTGGATCATGCCTTCGGAGCGCGGCGCCTCTTCGATAAATTGATCGAGCTGTTCCAGCGCGGTTTCGAGATAGCGGCCGGTGTTCTGCGAGTGCGAGTAGGAGTCGCCGCTGATCGCGTAGACCGTCATATTGATGCCGTCGCGGATCAAGCGCGGCGCCACCGCGTCGCGGATTGGCGACTCCTCGCCCACCGACTTACGATAAATCTGTTCGTAGACATCGCGGTGACCTTCGATCACCAGGCTGCTCATGACAAGTTCTTTGGCGTCCATAAAACCCTGCGCTTTCTTGAAGGCATCGGTTTACTGCGCTAGTAATAGCGGCTAATGCGCACACACGCAAGAATGAAAACTCCAACTCATCGCCAGTCGCTCCTCGCCATTTTAGCCCTTGTCTTAATGGCGCTGGCCGGCTGCAAGTCCACCGACAAGAGCGCCGCCGATCATCTGCGGGTCAATCTCGGCACCGAGCCACCGAGCCTCGACTGGTCCATCGCCACCGATCATGTGTCGTTCAACGTCATCGCCAACCTGATGGTCGGCCTCACCGAGTTCGACAAGGATTTGAAACCGGCGCCGGTGATCGCTAAGTCCTGGGAATTGAGCGACGGCGGCCAGAAGATCGTTTTTAAATTGCGCGACGACGTCCTCTGGAGCGACGGCAAGAAAGTCCGCGCCCAGGATTTCGAGTATTCCTGGAAGCGGCTGCTCGATCCCAAGACCGCGTCGCAATACGCGTACATATTATTCGACATCGTCAACGCCGCCGATTATGCCCAAGGCAAGCTCAAAGACCCTGCCAAGGTCGGCGTCAAAGCCGCGGACGACCAAACGCTAGTCGTAACGCTCACTCATCCGGCGTCCTATTTTCTTGCCATCACCACCTTCGAAGTCACCTACCCACAGCGCCAGGATATTATCGAGAAGCATGGCAACAGCTGGACCCAGCCCGCCAACATCGTCACCAACGGGCCGTTCACGCTGGCGTCGTGGAAGCAGCAGAACGAAATCGAGCTGCGCGCCAACGGCAAATATTTCCGCGGCAAACCGGCCATGGACAAAGTCACCATGTACATGGTCAACGAAAAGACCACCGCGCTGACCATGTACGAGCAGGGTAATTTGGATTTTGCCGACGAGAGCCACAGCATCCCGACCCTAGACAAACCGCGCCTGGCCAAGCTGCCGGAGTACAAACTGGTGCCGCAACTGCGCGGCGAGTATTACGGCTTCGCCGTCGACCGCAAGCCTTTTGACAATCCCAAACTGCGCCGGGCCTTTTCCCTGGCCATCGACCGGGAGATTTTCCCGAAAATTCTCCAGGGCGGCAAAACTCCGGCGACTTCATGGATCCCGCCGGGCATGCTGGCGCATAATCCCAAGATCGGCTTAGCCTACAATCCCGAGGCGGCGCGTAAGCTACTCGCCGAGGCTGGTTATCCCGACGGCAAGGGCTTGCCGCCCATCGTTCTGGGCTACAACACCCAGGAGGATCACAAGCTGGTCGCCGAAGCGATCCAGGCGATGTGGCAGAAAACCTTGAACGTGGTGGTCAAGATCGAAAATCAGGAGTGGAAAGTCTATCTGAAAAAACTCCAGACCGACCCCTTCGTCGTCCACCGCGCCGGCTGGGGCGCCGACTACCCCGACCCCGACAACTTCATGAAGCTGTTTACCGCCAACAGCGGCAACAACCACGGTCGTTGGAAAAATCCCCAATACGACAAACTCCTCGACCAAGCCGCCAGCGAAGCTGATAGCGCCAAGCGCACCGAGCTCTACGACCAGGCGCAAAAACTCCTGACCGAAACCGACGCCGTCATCGCACCGCTATTCTGGAAAGCCGAAGCGACCCTGCTGAGCCCCAAGTTCACCGGCCTGGAATACAACTCCATGGCGCGGATGGATTTGCGCAACGTCAAACCGGCTGGCAAATAATCCGTTCAGGCCTGATGACGGCCTTGCGCGGAGAAGGCGTAAGTCGAACATTGTCACAGGGATGCTCCGATGCTAGGATTCGGCCATGGGAATCACTGAAGTCAGCGTCGAGGTAAGCAACCCGCGCGACCAGAGTAACTGGCTCCATTTGGCGCTGGTCGCCGATACCGGGGCAATATTTAGCGTCATTCCCAGAACCACTCTCGATTCACTGGGCATTGCGCCCTACGCGCAGGAAACCTTCTTCCTCGCCGACGGCAGTGAAATCCTGCGCGACCTGGGCGATGTTTTATTGCGCATCGATGGTAAGGCGCGCACTGTGCCAACTATCTTCGGCGCCCCCAACGACGCACCGCTGCTTGGCGTGACAGCGCTGGAGATTCTCGGATTTTCCGTCAATCCGCGCACGCGCAAGCTTGAACCCGCCAAAATGGTTTTGTTGTAATTCCCTTCCGTAGACCGCATGAATTTCCGAAAACTCACCGGTGAGAATTTGCCATCCGCGGCGAAATCGTGTTAGGTGCGAAGACGAAGAGGCCGTTTACACGGTCGGACGATTCACGCAAACACCAGAGAGAAAGGTAGAGATCATGGAACTCAGCGAAGACGATGTCTTGCATATCTTAAAGCTAATCGACGAGTCGAAGTTCGACTACTTTCAGCTTGAAGTCGGCGAACTGAAAATCACCGTCAGCAAGGGCGATCCGATCCCGCTCGGCAATGCCGCTCAGCCAGTTGCCATCAGCGCAGCCCCAGTCGCGGCGGCGCCCAAGCCCGCGCCTACACCTGCGGCCGCGCCAGCCGCGGTGAAACCATCGGTGATTCCCGCCGGTCATGTGGCGGTTACGGCGCCGATCCTGGGAACTTTTTATATCGCGCCCGAACCCGGCGCGCCGCCCTTCGTCCAGGTCGGCCAGCAGATCACCGAAGACACCACCTGCGGCTTGATCGAAGTGATGAAGGTCTTCAACAGCGTGCGCTCCGGCGTCAAGGGCACGGTGGTCGAAGTGATCGCCCCCAACGGCGGCTTCGTCGAGTTCGGCCAGCCGCTGATCATCGTCAAACCGTAAACGGCTTGGGGTTTATTCGGCGCAGTGCGCCAAGTTCGATGGCGATTGTAGGGGCAGGTTTAAAACCTGCCCTTGCCGCATTGGGCTGGGACGAGAGATTTTTTTCAGGAGTTTCCATGAGCGTCACCCGAGTATTGGTCGCCAACCGCGGCGAGATCGCTGTCCGTGTAATTCGCGCCTGTCAAAGTCTAGGCATCGAAACGGTCGTCGCGGTCTCCGACGCCGATCGTGAAAGCATGGCGGCCAAGATGGCCAACCGCGCCGTCTGCATCGGCCCGCCGCGTTCCGCCGATAGTTATCTGAAAGTCGAAAACGTCCTTGCCGCCGCCCAGGGCACCGGCTGCGACGCGCTCCATCCCGGCTACGGTTTTCTTTCCGAGCGCGCTTCCTTGGCCCAAGCCTGCGTCGACAACAACATCACTTTCGTCGGTCCGAGCGCCAACAACATCACCATGATGGGCGACAAGCTCGAAGCGCGCAAAGTCGCGCGCAGCGCCGGCGTGCCGCTGGTGCCGGGCTCGGACCATGCGCGCAATCCCCAGGAAGCGGCCCTCCTGGCCAAAGACATCGGCTACCCGCTGCTGCTCAAAGCCTCGGCCGGCGGCGGCGGCCGAGGCATCAAGCTGGTGTGGAACGAGAGCGAGATCGAAGACAGCTTTCGCACGGCGGCGGCTGAAGCGCGCTCGGCCTTCGGCAACGACACGCTTTACATGGAGCGCTATGTCGGCAACGCCCGTCATATCGAAGTGCAGATATTGGGCGACCAGCATGGCAACGTGATTCATTTGGGCGAGCGCGACTGCTCGCTGCAGCGGCGCCATCAAAAGATCGTCGAAGAGGCGCCGGCCTACGCAGTGCCGGCGGAAGTTCGCGGGCAAATCTGCGAAGCGGCGGCGACCTTGGCGCGCAGCATCGGCTATCAGAGCGCCGGCACCATCGAATTCATCTACGACAACGACACCTGCGCCTATTATTTTCTCGAGATGAACACGCGCATCCAAGTCGAACATCCGGTCACCGAAATGATCACCGGCGTCGATCTGGTCGCCCAACAACTGCGCATCGCCCGCGGCGAGCCGCTGCCCTACAAACAATCGGACATTACTTTCACCGGCCACGCTATCGAGTGCCGCATCACCGCCGAGTCGCCGCAGCATGGCTTCCGCCCCTGCCCCGGCTTGATCGAGAACTGGCAGGGACCTACCGGCCCCGGCATTCGACTCGACACGCACTGCTACTCCGGCTACTTCGTGCCGCCCTATTACGATTCACTGTTGGCGAAACTAATCGTCCACGGCGCCAATCGCGTGGAATCGGCGGACGCCACCAATCGCGCCTTGGAGAATTTTCACGTCCAAGGCATCGATACCCTGATCCCGTTCTTGAAAGTGGTTATCGCCGACGCCGACTACCGCGCCGGCAAGGTCAATACCCAGTGGCTGGAAAAAAAGCTTGAGGCGTACTCCGCGACGATCACGGGGTGAACCCGCACTTCGTTTTCACCACAGAGGGCGTAGTACAGAGATCACAGAGATTGAATTCGCTGCCCCATGCTACATCTGCTGCTGAAACGCTGTCTGCATGGCCTGTTAGTCCTCTGGGTCGTCGCGACCTTGACGTTTCTGCTGCTGCGCATCGCCCCCGGCGGTCCTTTCGACAGCGAGCGCAAATTGCCGCCGGAAGTGATCGCCAATCTCGAAGCCAAATATCATCTCGACGAACCGCTGTGGCGGCAATACTTGCGCTACCTGGGCGGCGTCGCGCATGGCGATTTGGGGCCGTCGTACAAATATCTCGATCGCGGCGTCACCGAGATCATCGCCGAAACACTGCCGACTTCACTTGTCTTGGGAAGCTTGGCGATGCTGTTCGCCGTGCTGGTTGCCTTACCGGCAGGGCTTCTTGCCGCCTATTTTCGCAATTCGCTCATCGATCGTTGCTGCATGTCGGTGGCGGCCCTCGGCATTTCGCTGCCCAATTTCGTTCTTGGCGCGCTGCTGATCTGGGGCGTGGCGTTGCAATTGGGTTGGTTGCAAATCGGCCGCTGGGACGATTGGTCGAGCGTGATTTTGCCGACCATCACCTTAGCCGCTGCGCCGACGGCGTTTCTCGCCGCCTTGCTGCGTTCGACCTTGATCGAAACCATGGGCGAGGATTTCGTCCGCACCGCGCGCGCCAAAGGCTTGAAAGAGATTTGGGTCATCGCCAAGCACGCGTTGCTGCATTCGTTGATCCCGGTGTTAACCGTCATGGGACCGCTGGCGGCGGCGTTGTTAACCGGCTCCTTCGTTGTCGAGTACGTCTTCGCCATCCCCGGCATGGGACGTTTTTTTATCACCGCGGTGACCGATCGCGATTATCCCCTGATCATGGGCGTGACGCTGGTCTACACGACGCTCTTGGTGGGCGCCAATCTGATCGTCGATCTGCTCTACGGTTTGGTCGATCCACGTATTATTCGCGTCGAATAGTTTCCATGAACTCCGGACAAAAAACTTTCGATTCGGTCATCGCTCTGAGCGCGGTTTTTGTCGCCCTGGTGTTTGTCGTCGCCTGCCTGGCGCCGTGGATCGCTCCCTATGGCCTGGGCGGCATGGAATCGCAACAAATGCTGCAAACCCCAAGCCCGTCGCACTGGATGGGCACCGACGGATTGGGGCGCGATCTGCTCACGCGAATTCTTTACGGCGCGCGAGTATCTCTCGCCGTCGGTCTCGGCACGGCGCTAATCTCGTTATTGTTGGGCACGACCTACGGGCTACTGGCCGGCTTCAAAGGTGGCAATTGGGATCATCTGCTGATGCGCGTCGTCGATATTTTTTACGGCCTGCCCGACATGTTGATTTTCATCCTGTTGTCCTTGCTATTCGGCCGCAACATCGGTGGCCTGTTGGTTGCCCTGGGGCTCGTTGGTTGGGTGCGCTTCGCGCGCATCGCCCGCGGCCAGGTCCTGCAGACCAAAGAGTTGTTGTTCGTCGAAAGCGCGCGCGCCTTGGGCGCCTCCCGCGGGCGCATCCTGCTATGGCATATTTTGCCCAACATCGTCGGCCCGGTGATCGTCACCTTAACATTCAGCATCCCGTCTGCGATCTTGGCCGAATCGACGCTCAGCTTCATCGGCATCGGCATCAACGATCCCTACAGCAGCTGGGGCACCAGCTGGGGCACGCTGGCCCAGGACGGTTACCGCGCCATGCGCAGTTATCCGCATATGATCGCCTTCCCCGCCGCGGCGATTTTCCTCACCATCTTGAGCTTCAACACCCTCGGCAATGGCCTGCGCGACCTACTCGATCCAAAACAAAAATGACTGCGGCAAATTGGCGCGCTTAAGACGACGGAATTACTACTGAATGTTTGACTTAACCGATCATACCCGTTATGAAGTTAGGGTTCTTTATTTGCGCCAGCGAGCCGTTAGCTCAGTCGGTAGAGCATCTGCCTTTTAAGCAGAGGGTCGCCGGTTCAAGTCCGGCACGGCTCACCAACCGCGTCCCCGTCGTCTAGCTCGGCCCAGGACACCGGCCTTTCACGCCGATAACACGGGTTCAAATCCCGTCGGGGACGCCAAATAACTCAACTCCTTCTTTATACAACTCACGCTCCCGCAATCAGCCACTGGCAGGTCAAACCCGTTTGGGGCACACTAGGGTCAGCCGTTCACTCGGTGGAATCAACCGAACAACGAACAGGAGTAAGCATGCAGACCATCGCTGCCCCGTTGGAGTTAGTTACCTCCCTAGCAGAGTTTAGATTCTCACCTAAGCTAAATGCCAAGCTGCAATCTTTAATGGACCGTAATACTGACGGTCTGCTCTCGGTAGCCGAACAGGATGAATTGGAAGCTCTAGTCGAGTTGAGTGAAGCCATCGCGCTTTTGCGCGGCGAAGCGCTTCAGGTGCTCGGCCATTCGATCTCGTGAACATCGCCGAGCCGGTGGACGTACGCCGATTGGTCGAGCGTTGGTCGCGGCCTTCAATCTCAACCACGCTCGGCGGATTCGGGTGCGGCAAGCCGAAGCGCGATTTGGATTATTCCCGCCACGGTAGCGAGCCTGCATCTTAAGCAGTTTACAATTTCAGTCACACCGGAAATTATTAGCCATTAAAAAAGCCCTTGGTTTCCCAAGGGCTTTTTATAAAAGTGGAGCGGGTGATCGGGGTCGAACCGACGACCTTATGCTTGGCAAGCATACGCTCTAGCCAACTGAGCTACACCCGCATCGAGTAATTTTCTACATGATGGTTTTGGCTTTGTCAATTTCACCGGCGAATTAGCTCGCGCTGCGGGCTAGGCGCAGGCGAAAAAATTGCACATGGTAATTGACCCCGGACCAGACCGCGATCACCGCTGAGAGCGCCAGGAAATACATTCCGGCGACGAAAAAATCCAATCCCCAATATCGGTAATGCACCAACAGGCCGACGATGGCGTAGGCTTGAAGGACGAACTTATATTTCCCCAGGGTCTCGGCCTGCATGACGATGCCGTCGGAGAGCGCGATGCCGCGGATCACCGTGACGGCGCTCTCGCGGGCCAAGATCACCACCACCAGCCAGGCCGGCACGCTGGGCTCGCCGGGCCGGTCCATGGCGGCGAGCATGATCAACGCCGAGGCGACCATCAGTTTGTCGGCCAGCGGATCGAGGATCTTGCCGAGATCGGAGACGCTTTTGTTGCGCCGGGCGAAATAGCCGTCGAAGTAATCGGTGATCGCGGCCACGATGAAAAGCGCCGCCGCCCATAGCGATGAGCGGCGGTCGGGGAAATTTAGCAAATAGACCAGCAGCGGGATGATCGCGATCCGGAATAAACTCAGCAGGTTCGGCAGAGTCCAAACCATAACAACCTCAAAGCGATGGTGAAACGGATGGCGCTATTGACGCGCTTGTTGGAGCCCGTCGAGACCGGTGCCGCGGAAGGCATCGTAAAAGCGCAGCACCTTGCGGACATACTCACGGGTCTCGTTGAAGGGGGGAATGCCGCCATGCTTTTCAACCGCGCCGGCGCCGGCGTTGTAGGCCGCCAGCGAGAGCTCGAGATTGCCCTGGTAGCGTTCGAGCAACATGCGCAAATGGCGCACGCCGCCGTCGACATTTTCATCGGGGTTAAAGGCGTCGCTGACGTTATGCAGCCGCGCCGTGTCGGGCATCAGCTGCATGAGTCCCATGGCGCCTTTGTTGGAGCGCGCGTTACTATTGAAATCGGACTCGGTCTTGATCACCGCGCGAATCAGATCCGGATCGACGTTGTAGCGCCCGGAGGCGCTGCGGATCAACTCATCGAAGCTGGCGTTGGAAGCGCCGGCCACTGGGGCGCCGCTGTCTCTCAAAATGCGCTTGTAGCCGGTATGGTTGGGCACGTTGGTAAATGTCAGCACGCCCTGCTTATCCTTGAACATATACACATCGGCCTGAGCCGGTGCGGCTAAGCTGGCCAACGTCGATAGGATGGTGACAATGATTGCGCAACGGATCATAAGGAGTAAGCGGAGCTTGGAGTGGTCATAGGATAGCTACACCATGCCGGGCTGTCAAACCAAAGGGGCGAGAAATGTACTTGCTACGGTTAAGCTTTGGCGGAGTTCGTTAAAATATCGCCAAAGGCGCCAGCCGCAAGTTGGCGAACCAGCGGTAAATCGCCGTCAAGAAAGTCGAAGTTGGGCAAATCTGCCAACTTGGACCAAGCGATCTGTTCGAAAACTAGATTTTCGATCTCGCCTTGGTAATCGCCGACATAAAAAAAACTTAGCGCCACTTCGGGACCGTCCGGATAGGCATGGAGATGGCGGTGAAATAGTTTCATCGCCCCGGCAGCGATGGCCAGTTCTTCCTTGAGCTCCCGCGCCAGCGCGGCCGCCGCGCTCTCCCCCGCCTCCACCTTGCCGCCGGGAAATTCCCACTTGAGAGGAAAGGCGCCGCCATGATGACGCTGGCAGATCAATAATCGATCGCCGTCGAAGATCAGCCCAGCGACGACTTCGATGTGCTTGCGCGGCGTATTCCCCATGGTGAGCGTTTGAAAGCGAATTGGTGCGCCCGGACGGATTCGAACCGCCAACCCTCAGATTCGAAGTCTGATGCTCTGTCCAGTTGAGCTACGGGCGCGTTGGGGTGGAACCGGTTACTGAAAATAGACGATCTCCAGCCCTTTTTCAAAAAAGAAGCGGTGCAAGCCCGCCGGGATTTGCCGGTCGGTGACGAACATGGAGCGGCGCGGCAGGTGAAAGCCCCAGGCGGTGACGGTGAGACGATCTTTAGCCGCGCCGTTGGCGGCGGCGAAGCGATGTTCGCGATAGCCGCTCTGGTCGCCGAGCAGCGTCAACACCCGTGCGATGACTTCCCGCGACGTCAGCTTGGCCAGGTCGAGCTCGATGGCGCGGATGCCTTGGCCTTCTTGCAGCGCTTTGACGATCTCGGGATCGGGGCGCTGGAAAAATAGCGCATTCTTTCTGCCGGCCAATTCGAAGACCCGATCGGTGCGCGCCTCGATGCGCAAGCCGTCGCGCAGCTGCACCGAGATGTTTTCCGCCACGCCGAAGGGCACGCCGAAGGATAACAACAAGGCGTCGACGATCTCGCGCTTTTCCCGCGGCCAGGATTTGACCTGCGTGAGCAGGCTTTGCGGCTGGGAGTTGGCCGCCGGGCTCGCCGGTTTCGCGCCCGGCAGGGCGATGTCTTTCAAATGCAGACCGTTCTTCTGCAATTGGCTTTTCAAATATTCAGGGATCTCGCCGTTCTCCTCGGTTAAGCTGATGACGTAGACTTCTTGAGTCTTGTTGCTCTGTTCCGGCGCTAGCGCCATCCAGCCGCCCTTGGCTTCGTAGGAAATCCCCTCTTCCTGAATCGTCACCGGTCGGTCGACGGGCAGCGACTGGTAGCCCAGGCCGGCGAGCAGCTGCCCCACCGCTTCGCGAATCGACACGCCGTTGGCCATCGGCACGATCGGCGTGCCGACACTGGGATCGCCGAGTTTGCTGCGCAACGATGCGGGAATCTTGCCGTCGGGATCGATGACCACCTTTTGCCGCAGCGCCGGACTATACACCACCGGATAGGTGCCGCGGTCCAAACGAATGTTGCCGTCCTTGATGGTTATCGTTTCCTCGCCGGAGTTTTGCAGCTCGCTGCCCAGCGCTTCGGCGACTTGGGTAAACAGCACCATTTGTTCCCTGGCCGGCGCCTGCATCGCTTGACGGCGATCCAATACCGGCCTGGCTTCGGCCGCGGGCGGCAAATCATTGACGGCGCGACTCTCGCTAGCTTTGCCATCCGTCGATCGCCGCGGCGCTGCCGCCACTTGCGCGCCTTGCCCCATGGCCGGCAAGCGGATGATCTCGCCCTCGACCAATGAGTCCCAAACCCGCCGCTCGGGATTCAAATCCTTAACCAAGGCATAGTACTGCGCCACTTTGCGTTCGTCGGTGAGTTTCAACTGCTCGCGGAGAATTTGATAGAGGTGTTCGCCACCCTTGACGCGATAATTGACCGTGCTGCCCCGTCCAGGGTTCAACCGCTCCGCGGTGGAATCGGCAACCGTACGCGCGCCGGCGAGCTGATCGGGTCGCAACGGGATAAACAGTTTGTCGCCGACCCGCAGCACCTGGGGATCCTTGATCTGTGGGTTGAGACCGCGCACCACCACCAGGTAGCTACGAAATTTTTGCCCCGGCAAACCTTTCTCGCGAACTAATATCCGCCACAGTGTATCGCCCGGACCGATCTGGCGCTCTTCGCCCTCGACATCGCGTCCTTGGTAGGACCGGTTCTGCACTGAGCGGCGCAGCGACATTTCCGCTTGGCCGCTGGCCGGTTGTTCCTGAGCGGTAACCGACCATGGCGCGCTTACCGACAAGCCGACGGCGATTAGGAAACCACCCCAGACCACAGTCCTCATCTTACTTTCCATATCGTCCCCTCCGGCGTGTCCTCGATCGCTACCCCTTGGCGATTGAGTTCATCGCGAATCCGGTCGGCCTCCGGCCAATTCTTGGCCTGGCGCGCTTGGTTGCGCTGGCCAATCAGCGCGCCGATGGCGCTCTCGGTTAGGATGCCTTTTTTCAACCAGCGCTGTTTCTTGCGCTCAAGATAACCTTCCTGCAACAGTCCCAGAGCATCGCACATGGCGCGCAACGCGCCGTAGCGCGCTTCGAAGCCCTTGGCTTTTTTCTCGTCGAGCAGTTTATTGAGCCCGCGCACCTCGTCGAAGATCAGCGCCAGGGCGCGCGGCGAGTTGAAGTCGTCGTCCATCTCCTGGCGGAAACTATCCAGTAATCCAGCGTCCGGCGGTGCCGGCGTTTTAACCGCCTTGGCCAGCCGCTCGATGGTGTCGAAGATCCGATCCGCCGCTCGGCTCGCCTCATCCAATCCATCTTTTGAGAAATCCAGCGGATTGCGATAGTGGCTAGCGAGAAAAAAATGGCGCAGCGCCACCGCGTCGAACTCGCTGAGAATATCCCGAATGGTAAAAAAATTGCCCAGCGATTTGGACATTTTTTCTTGATTGATGTTGAGAAAGCCGGCGTGAATCCAGTAGCGCGCCAGTGGCTGGCCATAGGCGCCTTCGGACTGGGCGATCTCGTTCTCATGATGGGGAAAGATCAAATCCCGTCCGCCGCCATGAATATCGAAGGGCTGGCCCAAATATTTCGTGCTCATGGCTGAACATTCGATATGCCAGCCCGGCCGGCCCGGTCCCCAGGGGCTCTCCCAAGTGGGCTCGCCGGGTTTACTCGCTTTCCAAAGAGCGAAGTCCAGCGGCGAACGTTTGCGCTGGTCGACTTCAACCCGCGCGCCGGCTTCGAGCTCGTCGATTTTTTTACGCGACAGCTTGCCGTAGTCGGCGAACCCCGAAACCGCATAGTACATATCGCCGTCGACTTGGTAGGCCAGTCCTTTGGCTTCGAGCTTTTCGATGATGGCAATGATCTCGGCCATATGGGCGGTGGCGCGCGGCTCGCTGGCTGGCGGCAACCAACCCAAGCTGGCGCCATCTTGGGCGAACTCTTCGATGTAGCGGCTGGTCACCGCGTCGCAGCTCACGCCTTCGTCGTTGGCTTTCTTGATGATCTTGTCGTCGACATCGGTGAAGTTGCGCACATAGTCGACTTCGAAGCCGGCGAACTTCAAGTAACGATAAATCACGTCGAAGGTGAAGAACGAGCGGGCGTGGCCGATATGGGCCGAGTCGTAGACGGTGACGCCGCAGACGTACATGCGCACCTTGCCGGGCACCAGCGGCGTGAACGGCTCTTTCTCGTTGGCTAGCGTGTTGAAGATTTTCAGGGCCATGATCGGGAACGACCAATCTTACGATGCGCAAGTAAATTTGCAAGCAATATGGCGCAACTGGCCTTGATAAACCAGAAAAAAAATCATAGACCAAAACTCTATGGATTTTGCCAAGCCCTATCATGACCTGCGCGAGTTTATCGGCGAACTGGAAAGGCACGACAAACTGTATCGCATCAACAAGGAAATCAACAAAGACAACGAACTCCAACCGCTGGTGCGCTGGCAGTATCGCGGCGGCATCGCCGAGGACAAGCGCCGCGGTTTTTTGTTCGACAACGTGGTCGACGGCAAAGGCCACAGGTACAACTGCTCGGTGTTGGTCGGCGGCTTGTCCGGCTCGGAAGCGATTTATTCGCTGGGCCTCAAGTGCCAGGCCGATGAAGTGCCCGACCGGTGGATTCACGCCTTGGATAATTTGATCCCACCGATCATGGTCGACAGCGGCCCGGCCCAGGAAGAAGTTCATATGGGCGCCGATCTGTTAGCTCACGGTGGCATCAACGAGTTCGCCGTGCCGATCTCGACGCCCGGCTTCGACAACGGCCCCTACATCACCGCCGGCCACTGGATCACCAAGGATCCCGAAACCGGCCAGCGTAACGTCGGCAACTACCGCGGCCTGATCAAAGGACCGGACTGCGCCGGCCTTATGACCGGCACGCCGCAGGATTTGTCCAACCAGTGGGAAAAATGCCGGCGCCTGGGCAAACCGCTGGAAGTCGCCATCGTCGTCGGCACCATTCCAGTAGTCTCCTACGCCGCGACCCAGAAAGTGCCGCCCGATGTCGACGAGCTGGCGCTTGCCGGCGGCCTGCAAGGCGCTCCCGTGCAGTTGATCAAATGTAAAACCATCGACATCGAAGTGCCGGCGACTTCGGAAATCGTCCTCGAAGGCATTATTCCCACCAAGTACATGGAAGAAGAAGGCCCCTATGGCGAGTCCATGGGCTACATCGATCCGCGCACGCTGAGCTTGATGTTCGAGTTGAAATGCGTCACGCACCGGAAAAATCCCATCTGGGTGTCGATCATCAGCCAGGTCACGCCGAGCGAAAGCTCGAAGATCAAAGCCATGGGTATGTCGACCTTGATCAAGCGCTATCTGCATAAGAAAGGTTTCGACAGCGTTCATGAGGTTCACTTGATCGAGCCGCTGGTCAATTTGCGCCCCTACGTCGCGGTCAGCTTGAAGAAGCGCAACGACGAGGAGCCCGGCCAAGTCATGCAAGCGATCTTGGACTACGGCGACCGGGTCGGCAAAATGGTCGTCGCCTGCGACGAAGACATCAACATCAAAGATCCCGTCGCGGTCACCTGGGCGATCACCCACCGCTCGCAGCCGCACAAGGATTTCAAAATCATTCCCGATCGCCCCTTTGGCGCCACGCCCATCGGCATGGTCTGCACGACGCCATCGAGCCGTTATGATAATTGCGAATCGTCGGTGCTGATCGACGCCACCCGCAAAGCGGACTTCCCGCCGCTGTCCTTGCCGAAAAAAGAATTCATGGTGCGCGCCAGGGAGATTTGGGAAGAGTTGGGGCTGCCCAATTTAGAACCACAAGAACCTTGGCATGGTTATCTGATGGGTTATTGGCCCGATGACCTCTCGGCGGAAGCCGATCTGGCAGCCAAAAGCGAGCATGAAAAAGTCTGGGAACAGCTGCGCAAAACCCGCGTCGAAGTCGGCGAAGGCGACACCATGAAGACCATGCGCGCGCGCTGGGGCAAGAGCCACGCCGGACGAACCGTTTAGATTATGAAAAAGCAACTGAATCTCAACGTCAATGGCCAAGACTACGAAGTCGAGGTCGAGGCCAATCGCCTGCTCTTGCAGGTGCTGCGCGACACCCTTGATCTCACCGGCACCAAAGAGGGTTGCAGCATCGGCGTGTGCGGCGCGTGCAGCGTGATCCTCGACGGACGGTTGGTCAGTTCATGCCTGACCCTCGCCGCCGGCTGTGAAGGCAAAAAGATCGAAACCATTGAAGGCTTGGCCAAAGACGGCAAGCTTCACCCACTCCAGCAAGCGTTCATTGAGTACGGCGGCTTCCAGTGCGGCATCTGCACGCCGGGCCAGATCATGGCGGCGAAATCTTTGTTAGACGAGAATCCCAAACCGAGCGAAGAAGAAGTCAAGGAATGGATGTCGGGCAATCTCTGCCGCTGCACTGGCTATTATAAAATCCTCGAATCGGTAATGGCCGTGGTCGACGGCAAGACCGATCCGAACTATGCGTTTCGCAAGCGCGAGACGACGGCGAAGATTCAGAGCTTGGATGTTTACAAATCGGTAGCGAAGACGAGTTCGGATTAAAAAAATCTCTCGCAAAGGCGCAAAGACGCCAAGTTAGGTTAGAGGAATTTATTCTTCTCTTTGCGAGCTTAGCGTCTTTGCGAGAGATATTCCGAGAAAACTAAGAGCCAATCGATCATGTCTAAAGCTAAAAACTTCTCTGTCGTCGGCAAGCGCGTCCAGCGCGTTGAGGGTTTCGACAAAGTCACCGGCGATTCCAAATTCATCGCCGACATTCATCTGCCCGGCATGCTGACCGGCAGAATCCTGCGCAGCCCCTACCCCCACGCGCGCATCCGTAGCATTGACACGAGCAAGGCGGAAAAACTCCGCGGCGTGCGTGCTGTGGTCACCGCCGAGGACACCATCAAGCGGCCCTGGGGCGCGTTCTTCGCCGATCAATATATTCTCTCGGTCGGCAAAACCCGTTACGTCGGCGAAGAGGTTGCCGCCGTTGCTGCCATCGACCCCGACATCGCCGAAGAGGCGCTGGACTTGATTGAGGTCGACTGGGAGCCGCTACCCGGCGTGTTCGATGCCGATGAAGCGATGCTCGACGGCGCGCCGCTGGTGCATGACGACAAACCCAACAATATCGCCATGCACTTGGACTTGGAGCGCGGCAATATCGTTCAAGCCTTCGCCGACTCCGACATCATCGTCGAAGATACTTTTACCAGCATGCCGCAGTGGCACTGCGCCATCGAGACTATTGGCAGCGTCGCCGAATACTCGCCCAACGGCAAGTACACGATCTACATGAACACCCAGACGCTGTTCAATGCGCGCTACCGCATCGCCACCGCGCTGGGCGTGCCGGAAACCGACGTGCGGGTGATTCAAAGCGCCGTCGGCGGCGGCTTCGGCGGTAAGTCTTGCGACGACAACAACGCGCTGGTCTGCGCCGTGTTGGCGCGCAAGGCGGGCAAGCCTGTTCGGGTCATCAACACCCGCGAAGAAGAATTTCTCGCCGGCTGCCGGCCGCGCGTGTTCATGAAGATCAATGTCAAATTGGGCTTCAAAAAAGACGGCCGCATCCGCGCCAAGGAATTGAAGGTGATCGCCGACAACGGCGCCTACTCGGCCAAAGCGCCGGCGATCACCGGCGTCGCCGCCATGCGCCATGACACCTGCTACAAATATTCCGACGTCAAGCTCGAAGCCAAGCTGATTTACACGAACAAGATTCCCACCGGCGCCTTCCGCGGCTTCGGCAACCCCTCGGCGGAATGGGCAGTGGAGCAAGCCATCGACCTGGGTGCCCATGCGCTGGGCATCGATCCATTGGAGATCGCGCGCATCAACGCGGCCGAAACCGGCTACGTCTCACCCCATGGCAACCGCGTCACCAGCTGCGAATTAAAGCAGTGCCTCGACATGGTGGAAAACATGATCGACTGGAAGGCCAAACGTGCCAACAAGCAGCCTAACACCGGAATGGGTTTGGCCTGCACCGTCCATGTCAGCGGCAAGCGCCACTTCGGCGACTACGACGGCAGCTCAGCGACGATCAAGATCAACGAAGACGGCAAGGCGTTAATTCTCAGCGGCGAAGGCGAATGCGGCCAGGGTGTGCACACGGCGATGTGCCAAATCGCAGCAGAAGAATTGGGCGTGCCGGTGGAAGACGTGGAAATCTCCCGCGCCGACACCGATCTGACGACATTTTGCTTGGGTGCCTTCGCCAGCCGTCTAACCTACGTCAGTGGCAACGCAGTCAAGAACGCCGCTACCAATGTGAAACAGCAACTCTACGAGCAAGCCGCCGAGATGTTGGAAGCCAACGCGGCGGATTTAATATCGCGCGACGGCCGGATTTTCGTCCAAGGCGCCGAAGGCAAATCGGTGACGGTCGCCGATGTCGCCCGCGCTAGACTGTTCCGCCACAACGGCGCGCCCATCGTCGGCTCCGGCAGCTTCGACGCCGACTCGGTGCTGCCCGACAGCACGCGCTTCGGCAACGAATCCGGCGCCTACAATTACGGCGTTCAAGCCGCGCAAGTTCACGTCGATCCGCTGACCGGCCAAGTCAAAGTCTTGCAGATGGTGGTCGCCTCGGACTGCGGCACGGTGATCTACCCGATCGGCGCCGAAGGCCAGGTCGAAGGCGGTTTGGCCCAAGGCATCGGCTACGCGCTCACCGAAGGTTTGCAATTCGACGAAGGCCGGCCGCTCAATCCCAACTTCTCCGACTATCGAATTCCTTCGATGCGCGACATGCCGCCATTGCAACACGCCTTCGCCGACTCCTACGAACCGACCGGCCCCTTCGGTGCCAAAGGCCTAGGCGAACTCAACATGGACCCGACAGCGGCGGTCATCAACAACGCCATCTTCGACGCCGTCGGCGTACGCGTGAAAACGCTACCGATCACCCCGGAGAAAATCCTGCGGGCCCTTAAAGAAAAGAAGGGGTAGCAAATAGACCCAAAAGGGTGAACTAATAAGCGGCACTCCGATAATCCAAAATCGAAAAGCGGCCCCGCGGACCAAAATCCAAAATGATCAGATTCGACTACCAAGAACCGACCACGCTAAAAAAAGTCTTCGCCCTGATGGAAAAACATGGCGACGACGGCCGGGTGATGGCCGGCGGGACTTCCATGCTCATCATGATCCGCCAGCGCTTGCTCATGCCCAAGGTGGTCATCAGCCTCAACCGCGTGCCCAAGTTCGACAAGATCAGCTACAGCGTCAAAGACGGCCTGCGCATCGGCGCCGGCGCGCGCCACCGTGACATTGAGCTGTCCAAAGCCGTCAAGCAGCACTATCCCCTGCTGCACGAGACCTTCCGCAAAGTCGCTCAACCGAGAATTAGAAACATGGGCACGGTGGGCGGCAACCTTGCCTGCGGCGATCCGCTCACCGATCCGGGTGCAAGCATGATCGCCCTCGACGCCGAAGTAACGTTGACGAGCAGCAAAGGCCAGAGAACCTTGCCGCTGGACGAATTCTTTATTGACTACTATCAAACCGCCATGGAGCCCGGGGAGTTGTTAACCGAGATCCACGTGCCGCCACCGACCCGTCCGAGTTGGGCGCATATCAAATTCACCCCGCGCAGCGTCGAAGATTTCGCCACGGTGGGCGTGGCGATTACGTTGAACGTAAAGAATGGTTTTTGCGAAGACGTGCGCCTAGGTTTGAATTCGGTCTCCTCCACCATCGTTCACGCTAGAAAAGCCGAAGCGGTCATCCGCGGCAAAGCGATCACCGATGAGTTGCTCAAAGAGATGGGCGAAGTCGCCGCCAACGAGTGCGACCCTACAGACGACAATCGTGGCTCGGCGGAGTACAAGCGTGATTTGGTTAAGGTGCTGGTGCCGCGTGCTTTTCACGAAGCCTTGCAGCGGATCGGATGAACGGAACTCTTCTTTGATTAGCTCTTAGCAGCCCGTGGTAAAAGTCCGAATTTTACAAAACGCACGGGGGCAGTGCGAAGCGGCGACTTTGGATCGCAAATAGTCCCAGAGCGAGGCCTCGGCAGCAAATAGCGGTTGCTCGGTCGCGCCGTAGCACCCACAGCGTAAAA
>CAMDBU010000065.1 GCA_945889495.1 Syntrophobacter sp. SbD2
CACGGATTGTTCACCAAGATTGCAATCTGTGGACTGGCGAGCCAATCCCGATGAGGAAACCACCGACTGGAGAGCCGTGTGCGGGAAAACCGCACGCACGGTTCGGAGGGAGGGGACGGCGAAAGCCGTTTCCTACCCCTATCGGAATAGACGAGAGCTTCCTGCTCATTTCTATTTTCTAAGGCGCGCTTCGAGATCATAGAGAAACGCTTCGGATTGAGACTCTGCTTGGAGTGCGAGGATGAAAGTCGTCCCGTTGAAGGTTCTATCCCTCCGTTCCGAACTTTGCGCCTTTGCGGGAGAGATTCTCCGATCACTTCAGCCGAGACAGATAGTGGGCGAGGTCTTGGAAGTTGGCGTCGGTGAGCGGGTGAAGGACGTCGGCCATGGACGGGTCGTAGGCGCGCCGGCGGTTGTTCTTGTACTCGCGTAGCACTTTGAGCAAGTAATCTTCGCGCTGGCCGGCTAGCCGTGGCGCGTTGTCTTCGCCGGAAAAATCCTGTTTGTGGCAAAAATTGCAGCGGTGCTGCTGGACCAGCGCGCGGGCGTTTTCAGCGCGGGCGGGATCTGGCGCATCTTGATTCGGTACCGGTGCCGGCAGTTTGGCGATGATCGCGGCGGAGCGCCGTAGCTCGTCGTCGCTCCAACCTTGCATCATGCCGGTCATCGGTTCGATATTGCGCATTTTTTCGCGGAACATCAGTAGCTGCACGGTAAGAAAAAAAACCGGCTGGCCACCCAGGGACGGCACTTCGGGGATCAGCGACTGGCCCTTTTCGCCGTGGCAGGCGAGGCAAGGGGCGAGCCGGTCGTCGATGGTTGCCGGGCGCGCCGCTGTCGCGCATAGCAGCAGCAATGCTGCGCTGGCGGCGCTAAAAAGAAAATTCGCCTTCAATTGAGCGGGGATAAATCCGGAGCTGCCGCGGCGTTGCCACCGCGGCAGCTCCTATGGATGCTTAGCGGCTGGCCAGCTGCGGGCTATAGGTGACGCGATAAATCGCGCCGGCGTAGTCGTCGGAGATCAGCATGGAACCGTCCTTCATGACATGGACGTCCACTGGGCGGCCCCAGTATTCGTTGTTGTTCAAGAAGCCGGTGATGAACGGTTGCACCGATTTCACCGTGCCGTCGACGTTCAATTTCGTGACTACGATGTCGCCGCCGATTTTTCTCGTCCGGTTCCACGAGCCATGGCGGGCGATGAAGATGGCGTTGCGGTATTCGCCCGGAAACATAGTGCCGGTGTAAAAGCGCATGCCGAGGGCGGCGCTATGGGGTCCCATCAATGCCACCGGCGGGGTGAACTCGTCGCAGGAGCGGCCCTAGCCCATCTCGCGATCGGTGAAGTTGCCCTGGTGGCAGTAGGGGAAGCCGAAATGCTGACCGGATTTGGTCACTCGGTTCAATTCATCTTCCGGTAAATCTTCCGACAGCCAGTCGCGGCCGTTGTCGGTGAAATACAAATCCTTGGTGATCGGGTGCCAGTCGAAGCCGACCGAGTTGCGTACACCGCGGGCGAATACTTCGGCGCCGCTGCCGTCGAGATTGATGCGCCGGATCTGGGCGTTTTCCGCCGGCGGCTCGCAGATGTTACAGGGCGCGCCGACATTTATATAAAGTTTGTTGTCCGGTCCGATGGCGATGAACTTCCAGCCATGGGATTGGTGGTTGGGGAATTTGTCGTAAACCACCACCGGCTTGCCGGGATTGTCGAGGTTGTCCTCGATCTTTTCCAGCTTGGAAATCTTCGTGCCCTCGCCGATGTAGAGCGTGCCGTTGTGAAACGCCAGACCGTTGGGCCGGTCGAGGCCCGAGGCGATGACCTTGGCTTCGCGCTTGCCGCCGCGCTCGACCACCGCATAGACCTTGTCGAGCTGGCGGTTGCTGACGAACACTGTGCCCTTGTCGCCGATGCGCAGCGAGCGCGCGTTAGCGATGCCGCTGATAAAGACTTCGAGCTTGAAGCCCTTGGGCATTTTCAGCTGGCCAATCTGTAACTTCTCCGCCGGCGTGGCGAAGGGCGGCTGGGGCACGCCGCGCAGCGTTTTTGCGACTTCGGCGTTAGGAATGTCGGGCCGGCCGGGCACGGTGGTCGGCTCAGGCTGAACGTTGGGTGCCGGTTTGGGCGCGGGCTTTTCTTGGGACAAGAGCACGGCGGGGACGGTCAGGCCCAGCGTAATAATTAAACCGGCGCTCGTTAGACCGCGTTGAAATCGAATACGTGAGTGCATAGTTGCCTCCTGTCTTGAACCAATAGTTAGTTTGTGTCGCCCATCGGTAACTGATTCGGACGATACCGACATCCCAAGTCATTCGAGGGTTGGCCGTGGCTTGTAGGTCGCTGGTAATGCCGTGTCGAATTGGTTTGGAACTAACTGGCTACCTTTAGGATCGCGGTCTCCACTGGGCGGGTCAGATCGATTCGGATAAAATACTTGGTTGGGTATAGATAATCTTCCCCCGACTCATCGATGACCCGGATTAAGCCGTGAGTTGATGCATCCAAGTCGGGCAACACCTCGTAGATCTTACGTAGTTCCAAAGACGCGGGATAACCGGTGTTCGACACGCAGACTACGAATTCTCGAGTTCGTTTCTTTCGTCCCTTCATCTTAGCTCAATCCCACAGCAGTCGTTTGACCTTTATCTCTTTTTTACCAATTCCTGATGCCTCGTACCAGTGTACCTCGGCGTTGGCTACGGCACCATCTTCCAAGCGAACCATAGCGACACCCTTTCGCTTGCGCCAACGACCGCGGCCATAGAGTCGACGTAAGCGCCGTAAGTCGCGAATCGACGTTCCACTGGCGAAAGTCTCTGAGTCATGGATTGGACTGATGATTTTGTAGAACATCGAGGCGACCCGGTGAACAGAACCGTAACATGGATGCAGATTTCGCGCGACCTGATCGGAATAGGCGGTTCCATTTTGCTACTCAGTGTATATCTATCGCTGTGTCGACCCGGCGACGGATTCACGACTATCGAATGATTTCGGGTGGATAATCGTGAGATTTGCCCGCAGCTCATCAGCGAGGTCGTTAAGTCGAACCCGCTGACTTTGAAATGCACTTGCCCAAAGCACCATGAACACGACGGGCAATACGACCGTCGATAGTCCGTCCAAACTGAAGAATCCGATTTCGACGATTCCGACGGTGCCAAATAGGAGGAAAAGTGTTCCGACGATCAACGGCGCCCAGTTGGCTAATCCTGATATCTGAACCTTGGATCCGTCATAAAGAACCATTCCATGCATGACTGGCGCGCACCGGAATGCAAAGTTCATGAGCGGCTCCCTAAAGGCTACTAATTCCGTCGCGAGGGGTTGAAATAGAAAACCGGTGTTCGAGCAGGAAGCTACATCGTTCAAACTTCGATGGGGCTCCAAATGGCCGGGTATTTCTTGGTGGTACAACTGAATTCCCCATCGGAAATAGAAAGGAAGCCAAAACAGGGATGCGATCGTCTCAGCTACAGTGAAGGCCACCCCGAAGCCAATTAGAAGCCTAAACAATAGAAAAACTTCCACGGCAGTAACCCTTTATTGAAAATGGGCAAATTGTAGGAGCGTAACGACACGGAACGAGTCGATCGGGGTACGTCGTTGTGCCTCCGCATCATTTCGCGCGCGAATTATTAGATGTCGTTAGATCGCCGCCGGCTGATCGAGCTCGAAACCGAGATCGCGGATCATCTGGTGCGCGTCGGTGGCGTCTTGGCCGGGGGTGGTGAGGTAGCCGTTGACGAACATCGAGTTGGCCGGGTAGAGGCTCAGCGGTTGCAACGACCGTAAATTAACTTCCCGGCCGCCGGCGACGCGAATTTCCTTGCTTGGATTGACGAAGCGGAAGAGGCAGAGCGTTTTCAAGCAGCGCTGCGGCGTCAGCTCGCGTTTTTCCTCGAAGGGGGTTTTCGGGATCGAGTTTAAAAAATTCACCGGGATCGAGTCGATGTCCATGGCGCGTAGCGTCATCGCTAGGTTGATGATGTCGTCGTCGCTTTCGCCCATGCCGATGATGCCGCCGGAGCAGGTGCCGATGCCGGCGCTCTTGACGCTCTCGATGGTCGCCACCCGGTCGTCGTAGGTGTGGGTGGTGACGATGTCGGCGTGGCGTTCGCGGGTGGTGTTTAAATTATGATTGACCCGGCCGACGCCGGCGGCGGCGAGTTTATGGGTCTTGTCTTCGTTCATTAATCCCAGCGAACAGCAGACGTTCATGCCGGTCTCGGCGCGAATCTCGCGCACCGCTTCGGTGATGTCGTCGATCTCTTTGTTGGTCGGGCCGCGGCCGCTGTTGACGATGCAAAAGCGCACCGCGCCGGCTTCCTTGGCCTTGCGCGCGCTTTCGACCAACTGCGCCTTGGGCATGAAAGTGTACTTCTCCACCGGCGCGTCGGACACCGACGATTGCGAGCAGTAGTGGCAGTCCTCTGGGCATAAGCCGCTTTTGGCGTTTTGCAAAACATGGATCTGCACGCGCTTGCCATAGTAATGATGGCGCACTCTGAATGCGGCGCTTAAAATCTCCGGCAGCTGTTCGTCGGGCGCGTTCAATACCTGGCGCAGCTCATCGCGCTCGGGAAGAATGCCTTGTAATGCTTTGTCCGCCAGTTGCTGAAAATCCATTCTCTGCCCTCCAAAACTAGCCAGTTTCTAACATGCGGGGTGGAGCCATGCAAATAAAGCTTTGAACTTCACTGCTTGTCGCAACAGCCTTGTGCGATGACGCGGTCCTACGATGGACTCTTAGCAACGTTTTAGAGCCCCAACTCTCGCAGTCCTTCTTGCCAGGGGAAAATTTCTACATCGCCGATCTTGCGCCGTTCCGCGCCGAGATAAAGGACCAGGGCGCGGTGCGGTTTGCCATAGTAGTCGGCGAAGCTGGCCAGGCCGCGCAGGTCAGTTGTGCCGATGTTACGCGAGGCTTTGGTTTCGATGGCTATGGTTTGGCGATTCATTTCGAGAATGAAATCGACTTCCGCGCCATGTTCGGTGCGGTAGGCGGAGAGCTTGACGGTCTGGTCAAGCGCGGCGGCGCTAGCGAGGATCTGGCTACAGATCAGATGCTCAAAGAGATTGCCGATGCGATCGGCCGAGAGGTGGAAGTTGCCGATTAAACCGTTCAATACGCCGGGGTCGAAGAAATATGCCCGTGGATGCTGCACCAGGCGACGCCGCGCGCTTTTGGCGAAGGGCGGCAGGCGGTGCACGATCAGGCAGTCTTCGAGCACCTCGAAATATCGCACCGCCGACTGGCGCGCGATCTGGGCGTCGGCGGCGAGTTTGGCGAGATCGAGAAACTGTCCGGCATATTCGGCGCAGATCATGATGAACCGGGCAAAACCCTCCAGATTCCGCGTCAGCGCCTCGGCTTGAACTTCTTCTTTAAGGTAGGTCGCGGCGTAAGACGCCAAGGTTTTTTCTTTGGTCTTCACGTCGGGATCGAAAAGAATGCCGGGCAGGGTGCCGTGAGTGAGCGCCGCGTTGGTGTCGAGTTGATAGTTCATCTCGCGGCTCACCACCGGTCCAAGATGGTAAGTGAAAATCCTACCGGGCAGCAGATTGGCATGGCCGCGGCGCAGTTTGCGCGCGCTCGATCCGGTGAGCAGGAACTTGTAGCGCTGTGGCATCGCGTCGAGCAGTGTCTGGACGGTATTGAGCAAACTCGGCAGTCGTTGCACCTCGTCGATGAAAATACTCTGGGTTGGTTCGCTGGGCGGCAGGGCGTTTAAACGTTCTTCGATCTCGCGCGGGTTGCGCGCGAACTCAAGATAGGTCGCTTCGTGGGCGAGGTTAATCGCGAGATCGGGATTGAGCGTGGAGACCAGCGTCGACTTGCCGGTCTGGCGCGGACCGAGCAACAGGAAGCTCTTCTGGCTGTCGCGCAAGGCTTGGGTTAGTGCCCTCGTTAGCATGTGGTTAAAATACCGCGTAATTTAACCACATGTCAACGAACATCATAAAGTATCTATTAAACCAATAGTTATAAAGTTGTGAGTACCAACATTTCGCCCAATTGGGACAGAAATTGGCGCAAGCCGGAAAGCCGAAGTTAGATTTAAGCACCCGATCAGGCCCTGGGTAACGCGCGAATTTGTCTCGAACCAAGGGTTCAAGACGATGGGTATCGCTTATGCTCCACCCATCCTACGCCGGACTAGCCGCTTGGTGATAGCGGCCGAGAACGTATACAAACCCGGCCAACACGAAGTGAAAAAAGATCGGGATCGTCGGGCCGAACCAGCGCATCTCGGGGTGCTCGATCATGGTCAGGATGTAGCGTAGCACCATGATGCCAACGTAGGCGGCGCTGAATTTGATTAAAAATTCCGCCCAGTGGGGCCGGAGCTCGGCGAAGAATCCAGCGCCGCGCCAGATCTCGCCGGCGATTTTGATCATCAGGATGAGCATCAGCAGTTGCACGATCAACAGCGTCGGATAGGGGACCAAACCGGAATGCCAATGCTCCATCGCCGGCAGCCAAGTCACTCCAAGAAAAGCCACCAGCGCCTGGCCCAAGACCCGGCAGGCGAACAGCGCGGTGATCAGCGCCAATATCGGGCCATGCTTGGTCGGCTGCGTCCTCTGCCGGTCTTTGTGGAGTTGGCTCAGATATGGATTGTCGTCCATTTTTCGCTCGCTTCCTCCGGCGTGGTGCTGAGCAGTTGGGCTTTGTACTGGGTGTCACGGCCGCCGCGTTGGATACCGCTACGGCTCTGGCGTTCGAACCAGCCGGGCTCCATGACGCAGAGCACCGGCGCCTTGAGCCGCTCGGAAGCGCGCTTCTGGGCGTATTCGATATTCAGTTCGCTTAGATTGGCGTCGAGCGCCGCGAGGAATCGTTTGAGCGCGGTCTCGTTCGCAGTCGCGCCGGTGAATTCCACCATGAAGGCGTAGCGCGACTTGGCGACATCGGCCCAGGCGCGGTAGTGCTGCGGCGCCACATTGGTTGCCTGTTGCGCCAGTTCCATGGCGCGGATTAGTTGGTTGACGTGGAGCTTCTCGCCGGTGATGCTGGTGACATCGCGCCCCTTGCGGACAAATTCGAGCAATGGAGTGCGGTGAAAAAATCCCGTCACCCGCACCACATCGTTGATGTCGTAGCGGTACAAGCCGCCGGGCGTGGTCAGAATTACATGGTAGCTTTCGCCCGCTTTGAGTTCGGCGCAGGTGAGGACGGCCGGTTGCGCGCGGTCGATGTCGGCTTCGGCGATGAATTCATAAAAGTTGCCGCTAATATCGAGCACGCCGGCGGAGCCGCTGTCGGCGATGGGCAGCGTCATCTGCGCTTCGCTGGCCATGTAGCCCAAGTCGCGCACCGGCATAGACTCGCCGAACCAGCGTGCCAGCTCGGCCAAGCGCACGCCGACGCTGCCGCCTTTCCAGCAGCCGATCATTTTTAGCTCGGGCCAATAGTCGCGCGGCAATAGCGCGCCATGGTGCTCGACCATCCGTTCGAGCTCATCGGCGCGGCGGGGATTTTTGCTGATTCGCGCTTGGAGTTTTTGGCGGATCTCTCTAGCGATATTCCACTGGCCAGCGATGGTGCCGTCGCGAATCTCGCGGATGATTTCCAGCTTATTTTGCTCGGCGCTTTCGACCAGCCGCAGGATGGTGCTTGGATTGGGCGTGCCGAGAAACGACACCGGCTGGGCCAAGGCCAAGCGCATGATCAGATAATACTTGGCGGCGAAATCTTTCACTTCGGCGACTTCATAGGGTAGGGCGAAAGCGTTCTGAACCCAGCGCGGGCTACTTTGATAGATCATGCCGGAGGCGGAGCCGAAGGGAATGTTGCCGGCGGTTCTTCCTTCCTCGGCCGGGCTGACGATGCCGAGCATCTTGCCGTCAAATAGACCGGGATGATCGAGGGCGGCGCGGTGATACCACAGGCGTGTGATGCGCCGGTGGTTGGCGCCGGAAGATTCGGTGACTGGAATCAACTTCGGCGCGCCGGTGCTGCCGCTGGTGAGCATGAACATCAGCACCGGCTCTTCCGTGAGCACTTGCGCTTCGCCACCAGCGGCGCGCTCGACATAGGGGCGCAGCCGTTCGTAGTCGCCGATGGCGACCTGGTTGCGGTAGTCGGCTAAATTTTTAATCGCCGCAAAGCCATGATCCCGGCCGAAGGCGCTGGCGCGATTGCGCTGAATAATTCTTAACAGCAACTGGTTTTGCGCGGTCAGTGGATCGGCGCAGAGTTTTTCCCAGTGGCGCCACAAACGCGCGGTGACTAAGGCGGCGGCTTTGACGATCCAGCTCATTGACTTAACGTTTCAGTTCGATCCGCTCGACGGTGAGCCGTTGCAGCGCTTCTTCTTTGACCGTCACGCTCAAGCCGCGGCTTTTGAGCAGCGGCGCGCGGCCGCCCAAGCCGAAGGCGACATTGTCGATAGTGACGTCTTCAGTGAGCAGCCAGGTGCCGAAGGAGCCTTCGGCGCTCACCAGCGCCGGCAGATGGGCGGCGAAAGTTCGCCCGGCGGCCGAGAGAATCGCGGTCTCGCCCACTTGCGCGCCGACTTGGATGGCGATGCCGGCTTGTTGGGCGAGCTCAGCGATCGCCAAGCTGCCAGCGATGCCGCCGTTCTTGGACAGGCGAATGTTGAATTGGTCGCAGGCTTGGGCGGCGATTAGTTGCCGCGCCTGCTCGACCGTGACTAGCGACTCGTCGGCCATTACCGCAATGCCGCAGGCCGCGCGCACTTTTTTCATGCCGGCGATGTCGCTGGCGGCCACCGGCTGTTCGATGGCGGCGAGTTTGAAGGGCGCCAAGAGTTTTAACTGCGCGATCGCCTGCGCCGCCGACCAGGCGCCGTTGGCGTCGGCGCGCAGCTCGACGCCGTCGCCCACCGCTTGGCGCACCGCGTCCAGGCGCGCGGCGTCGTCGCTGGTGCCGACTTTGACTTTGATCTGTTTCAGACCCAAGCGCGCCATGCGCTTAGCCAGCGCCGCGGCGTCTTTCGGGCTGTCGGCGGAGATCACGCCGCTATAGACGACTTCGAAGCGCGCCGGCGGGAGGTAGTCCGCCAAGGCGCTGTGGTCGGCGCGCAAAGTCCAATCGAGGAGCGCCAGTTCGACGGCGCAATACGCGGCGTTCCAGGCGATGACGCCGTTGTCGGTGGTGTCGTTGCGGGTCCAATCCGGGTGCAGCGCTTGCAGCTGCTCGATGGTCTGCCAGCCGGGGAAAAACCTTTCTTGAAATACTTTCGGCGCCAGCACATCGCGGACCCGAGCGATCATCGACTCCGTGGTCTCGCCGGTGACGTAGGCGCGCGGCAGCGCTTCGCCGTAGCCGCTGCCGCCGTCGCTGCCGGTGATCTTGACGATCACCGCGTCGCTCTCTTCGCGGCTGTGCAGCGCATGGCTGAACGCCTGGTGAAATGGAATGCGCAGGCGATAGATGGTCAGCCCGTCGACGCGCAGCGAGGGCGCCGCCTGGCTGCGTGTCTTCAGCATGGCTGCCGGCGGAAAATAGTGGCGGCAGAAAAGTTGGCCGCCGAGGGTGAAATCGGCGATCTGGTCGAACAGGTCGGCGGAGATGCGGTGAAACTCGCCGTAGTCCTGGATCACCGTGATCGCCTCTTCGGCGTGGCGGATGTCGACTTCGGAGTGGAGCTCGAACCAGCGCAGGGCGGCGCGCGGGATGGAAAATTTATCGGTTAACGCGCCAGCCAATTCGCTCGAGCAGCGCGACAGCATGAACTCGAAGCTCATGGTTTCGAGCAGCACCGATAGACAGAGCTCGCGCAAGGTCGCCACCGGCACCCGGCTAGCGCAGACGATGGCGACGCGTTGGCGCGCGTCTTCGATCAGTTGATTGATTTCCAGTTCGCTAAAGCCGATGACCTGGGCCATTTCCAGGAGCAGTTGCGAGTGAGGCGGTTCATGTTCCGAGCGGCCCATCTCTTCGAGCAGGTTTTCCTTCAACATCTCGGCCGCGGCCGACGGCAGCGCGGCGAAACATAGAGCGACGATATGGGAGGAAAGATAATGGGTGCGAAAGATGTTGCGCAGAAATTCATGGGCCACGGTTGCCTGGGCGCTGCCGCTGATCAGGCCGCGGTATTCGCTCGATTGCTTGAAGTCGTGGGTGGCTTGCTCGAAGTATTTGGTGATGCTTGCCGCGGCGATCATGACCACCTCCGATTCGGCTAGTGAAATCTTCCGGTTCGCTGGTTTTTCTACGTGCTCGCCATTTCCAATGCCATGGCTTTGACTTTTTTCAGATCGGCTTTGCCCGAGCCCAGGATCGGGATCTCGTCGATGGCGTGGAGATCGTCGCGCTTGGGGATCCACAATTTGGGCAGTTCAGACTTATTGAGCTGGTCCCACAGCTCTTCGCGGCTGACGCCGTTCTTGGCGAAGAAGACCACCAGCCGTTCGCCGCGCTGTTCATCGGGGATGGCAGTCACCACCGAGGCCGGGCTGCCGAGCACCTGGTTGATCATCTCTTCGATCTTCATATGTGGCACCATCTCGCCGCCGATCTTGCTGAAGCGCGACAGCCGGTCGGTGATGGTGATGAAGCCGTCGTCGTCGATGGTGGCGATGTCGCCGGTGACGTACCAGCCGCGGCGCATCACCTGGTCGGTCAAGTTTTGTTGGTTCAAGTAACCGAGCATGACGTTGGGGCCTTTGACCAGCAGGAGTCCCGCTTCCCCCGGCGCCAGTGGGTCGCCGCTGTCGGGATCGACGACTTTGGCGGCGACCCCGGGCAGCGGATGGCCGACGCTGCCGGGTTTGTGGCCGGTCTGTTTTTCCTTCTCGTGGAAGACATCCAGCGTATTGACCGACACCACGGGCGAGAGCTCGGTGCAGCCGTAGCCTTCGAGCATGGTGATGCCAAATTTCTCTTGATAACCCTTGGCGATTTGCTCGCGCAATTTTTCCGCGCCGGCGATGACATAGCGCAGCGAGGCGAATTGCTCCTTGGTGCAGCGCCGCCAGTAGCTGACGTAGAAGGTCGGCGTGCTGATCAGTAATGTCGCGCGGTATTTCTCGACCGTTTCACCAATGGTCTTGGCGTCGGTGGGGTTGGGATGATAGACCGCGCCGAAGCCGGTCAGCACCGGCAGCCAGATGGTCGCGGTGAAGCCGAAGGAATGAAACAGCGGCAGGATGCCCATGATGCGGTCCTGGGGCGTGAACTGAATCACCTGGCCGATCGCTTCGACGTTGGAAATAATATTGTGATGCGACAGCATGACGCCCTTGGGCGTGCCGGTGCTGCCGCTGGAAAAAATCACCGTTGCCAGATCGTTGGGGCGCTGCTCTTTACGCGCCCGGCGGGTGAGCCAGGGCGCCGGTGTTACATAAGCTTTGACCGCCGTGAGGAATTTTTGCCCGCCGGTAAATGTCGCGCGGATATCTTCGACGAACACCATGCCGTCCATCGCTTCGAGATTGGCTTTTTCTAAAAATGCCCGGGAGGTGACGATGGTGGCGATCTGGCACTGGGCCGCCGCGGCTGACATGGACTCTTTGCCGGCGGTGAAGTTTAAATTCACCGGCACTTTGCCCGCCAAAAGCGCAGCGATATTGACCAGCGCGCCGCCCACCGTGGCGGGCAGGATGATGCCGACCATGCTTTGGTTGGCGCAGTGATGGCGCAGCCAGCTGCCAAACAGCAGGCTGCCGATGAGCGCTTTGCCGTAGCTGAGTTCGCTGCCGGTGGTGTCGGCCATGCAGAAGCGCGACCAGTGACGCTTGGCCATGGCAACGAACTTGGCGTGGAGCAGGTCACCGGGCTGGCGGCGGTATTCCACCGCTTCGCTTTCCAGTTCCAAGATCGCGTTGCGCACCTGGGGCACGGTGGAGTTGGCCGGCAGCGGCTTGCCGAAGGAGACCGTCACTGAGTAGGGAAACCGCTTCGGCCATTTCCAGAAAAACTTGCCGTCTTTAAAACTAAATATGCTGCCCCAGAGCTGGTCTAAATGCACCGGCACGATGGGGATCTTCGAGCCCTCGACGATTTTCTCGAAGCCGCGCTTGAACGGCAGGATCCGGCCTGTGCGGCTGATCGCGCCCTCGGCGAAGATGCAGACGACATGGCCTTTATCGAGTTCGTTTCTGGCGCGCTTGAGCGACTCGACGATATCGCGCCGGTTGTTGGCCGACACCGGGATCGAGTGCAGCAGGCGAAAAAACCAGTTGAGCGATTTAAGATCGTAATATTCGCGGTGCAGCATGAAACGGACGATGCGCGGCAGCGGTTCGCCGACCAACAGGGCATCGACGAAGGAAACATGGTTGCAAACCAGCAGCGCCGGCCCGGTGCGCGGGATATTTTCCGCGCCGACCACGCGAATGCGATAAAGCGTGTTGGTCACCAGCCAGATCACGAAGCGGACAAAATAATCGGGCAGCAGATACAACACCGCCGCCGTGCCGGCCAGGGTGAACAGGCCGATGAGCAATATAATTACGTCGGGGGAAAGATTGAGCGGCGATTTCAAAAACCAATGGATCCCAGCGGCGAGCGCGATGCCGATGGTGTTCAAAAAATTATTGGTCGCGATCAGTTGGCCTTTTTCTTCCTTGCCGCTGCGCTGCTGCAAGAGCGCGTTGAGCGGCACGGCGAACAAGCCGGCGGAAAACCCCAAGAGCACCAGCGCCACCGCGGTGTACGGATAAGACGGCGCCGACCAGGCGACCAGAGCGAGACTGACGCCCATGGCCACTGAGCCCAAGGGCACCAGCCCAAGCTCAATATGATCGCCGGACAGTTTGCCGGCGGCGAGACTGCCGATGCCGATGCCGATGGCGAGAAAAGTTCCCAACAGACCGATATGGGATTCGTCGAGGTGCAACAGTTCCTTGCCGAAGAACAAGGTGTTGATTTGTACCAAGGCGCCGAGAAACCAGAAGTACGAGATGCCGATGACGGTCAGCCAGAGCGGCCGCTCGCGGCGCAGCCGGCGCAGCCCTTCCATGATCTCGCCGAAGGGGTTGAGGTTCAAAAACTTGGCGGCGCCCGACGGTGGCACATGGGTGATGCCCAGGCTGGTAAAGTAACCGGCGACGGCGATGGCGATCATGATCAAGCCGATGCGCGGCAGCTCGCTTTTCCAGGCGGCGAGGATCGCGCTGCCCAAGGAGGTGCCCAGGATGATCGCCATGAAGGTGCTCATCTCCAGCAGGCCGTTGCCGCGCGACAGTTCGGTCTCCGGCACCATCTCGGGCAGGATGCCGTACTTGGCCGGGCTGAAAAACGCCGAGTGCAACCCCATCAGAAACACCGCGCCGAGCATGAGATTGATATGGGCCAAGTAAAACGCCGCCAGGGCGAACAGCATGATGGCGATCTCCATCGCTTTGACCGCGACTAAAATCGTCCGCTTGCTGTAAACATCGGCCAAGTGGCCCGCGTAGCCGGAAAACAGCGCTGAGGGCAGGATAAAGAGAATCGCGATCAGCTCGACGTAAAAATCGCCGCCCTGCCCGGCCAGGTTGAGAGCGACAAACGAGACGACGATTTTCAAAAAATTGTCGTTGAACGCGCCCAGGAGTTGGGTGCAGAAGAACGGAAAGAATCCCGGCTGCTTGAGGGTATCGCGGTAGTTGCCGTTATCCATCGGTGTTGGCTAATTTACTCGCGTCGAGCGATTTCGGCAAGTTCGCCGCGGGTATTGCTGCGCTGCTTGCGTAATTCTTGGGAACTTAACATAATCCGGCCATGGAATTGACACACTTAACCATCCCCCAATGGCAAAAGTACGACGGCTTGTTGCACGGCTTCATGGGCCGGCGCGGCGGCCAGAGCGTCGGCTGCTACGCCGGGCTCAACGTTTCCTACCGGGTCGGCGACGACTTCAAGACCGTCAGCCAAAACGTCTGCGACATGAAGGCGGCCATCGGCATTCATGACGGCAAGATCGTCACCATGCAGCAGGTCCATGGCGACAACATTCTTGAAATCACCGATAGGAAGATGAAAGAAGCCGGCGAAGCCGACGGCATGGTCACCGCCGAGAACGGCATTTATTTGGGCGTGCTCACCGCTGACTGCGTGCCGCTCTTGTTCATCGCGCCCAAGCAGCGCTTGGCGGCGGCGGTGCATGCCGGCTGGCGCGGCACCCTCGCCGGCATCGCCACCAAGACCGTGGAGTTTTTCCAAACGCGCTACGGCGTCGAGGCCGCGGATTTGGAAGTGGCCTTGGGCCCGTCCATCGGCGTGTGCTGCTATGAAGTCAACGACGATGTCGCCACGCCACTGATGAAAAAATGGGGCGCCCTGACGACGCCGTCCATCGCCATGAAGGACGGCAAGCCGCACGTCAATCTGAGCCGTCTCAACCGCGATATTTTACGCGACGCCGGCGTTCCCGGCACCCAGCTGTTCCAAATCGGTCCCTGCACCAAGTGCGCCGCCGAAGATTTCTATTCTTATCGCCGCGAGGCGGGCGAGACCGGCCGGCAGATCGGCGTGGTGGGTTGGCTGCCGAGCTGAGCGAAATTATTCTCGGTACCTAGGCCTGTCATCCACTCGGAGCCCTTCGACACAGCTCAGGGCGAACGGAACGGAAGTTGAAACCATCAGTGAAATCCGTTCTCGCTGGTGTGTCGAAGCATATTCCGCTTTTTCTAGCAGCTGCCAGGTTTCCCTTGACGACGTTGCGCGAAGCCGCTAGCGTTGGCGCAATTATTTTTTTTGCATCGCATCACGGAGGAGCGCTATGACCATCAGCCGTCGTAATTTTTTAACTAAAGTCACAGTCGGAGTCGCCAGTTTAACCTTGGGGCGGGATTTCGCCTGGGCGCAGACCAAGGGCAAGTTGGGTTACATGAAGATCGTCGATAACGCGGCGATGTTCATGGCGATGGAGAAGGGCTTCTTCAAGGCCGAAGGCATCGATCTGGAGACCGTGCCCATGGCCGGTGGCGCGGTGATCGTGCAAGGCGTGACCTCGGGCGATTTGCAGTTCGGCTGGACCAACGTGATCTCGCTCTATCAGGCCCATGTGGAAGGCTTTGACTTCAAGCTCATCGCCGGCGGCGCGACTAATCTGCGCGGCAGCAACGAGACCCACGCCATCGTCGTCGGCAAGGACTCGCCGATCAAGAGCGCGAAAGATCTCGAAGGCAAAACCGTGGCGGTGAACACGCTCAACAACATCGTTCATCTCATGGCGCTCGCCTGGGTCGACAAGAACGGCGGCAATTCGAGCAAGGTCAAATTCGTCGAGATTCCGTTTCCGCAAATGGAGCCGGCCATTGTCGCCGGCAAGGTCGACGCCATCAGCGTGCAGGAGCCGTTCGCCGCGGTGGCGGCGCGCCGGCCGGAGACTCGCGTGTTGGCCAATCCCTGGGGCGACGTCCTGCCGCGCTTTTTGATTGCCAGCTGGTTCGCCTCGGATAAATGGATTCTGAAAAACCGGGCCGTCGCCGAAGGCTTCGTGCGCGCGATCAACAAGGGCGTCGATGCCCTACGCGCCGACAAGGACGGCGCCCGCGCGGCGATGATCAAATGGGCCGGGCTCAATCCCGACTTCGCCGGCAAGATCGGCCTGCCGCAGTTCGATAAAGCGATCTCGGAAAAAGACGTCCAGGTGACCATGGATCTGACCTACAAGTACAAGATGATCGCCAAGCCGCTGAAGGCGAAAGATGTCTTGAGCGATCTGGCGAAGAAAGCGTGAGAAAACCAAATTGGAGTGAGGGAGAGTTGGAGTAGTGGAGTGATGGGTTTTCCGGACCCAATACTCCACTACTCCAATACTCCAACACTCCATTCTGCTCCTCCCCGTGTCTATCCTCGAAGTCCACGCCCTGTCGAAGAGCTACCGGCAAGCCGGCGGCGATACGACCTTGGCCATCGGCAACATCACGTGCCAGGTCGAGGCTGGTGAGTTTGTTTCCTTCGTCGGACCGTCAGGCTGTGGCAAGACAACTCTGTTAATGACCATTGCCGGTTTGCTGGCGCCGAGCTCGGGCCGGGTGATCGTCAACGGCAAGGAAGTTAGCGGGCCGCCGGCCAATTTGGTTTTGCTGTTTCAGGAGTACAACAAATCGCTGTTCGCCTGGCGTTCGGTGTTGGGCAATGTCCGGTTCGGTGTCGAAGCGCGCGGCGCGGCGGCGCCGGCGGCGGACGCGAAGGCGCGCAAGCTGATCGCGTTGGTGGGCTTGAAAGGTTTCGAGAGCCATTATCCTTGGGAACTCTCCGGCGGCATGCAGCAGCGCGTGGCGATCGCCCGGGCGCTCGCCTATGAGCCGGAAGTGTTGTTGATGGACGAGCCCTTCGGTTCCCTCGACGCCTTGACCCGGCTGGAGCTCGAAGACACGCTGCTCCGGCTCTGGGCGGAATTAAAAACCACGATCCTGTTCATCACCCATGACATCGAGGAAGCGATTTATCTTTCCGACCGCATCTGGGTGCTCAGCCGGCGGCCATCGCAAATCGTCCAAGAAATTCGCAGCGACTTTCCCCGGCCGCGCCATCAGGTGACCACCCGCGCCGAAGCGCGCTTCATGGCGCTGCGCAACGATATCTACCGGCAGATCGGCAATCAGGGTACGCCGTGAACCGTTGGCGAGCTTTCAACTGGCTCGGCTGGTCGAGCTTCGCGCTGCTGCTGTTACTCTGGGAACTTGGCAGTCGCGCGACGCCTAAGCTGCAACTCTATTTCCCGCCGGTGAGCCGGATATTTGCCGCGCTGATTGACGCGCTTTCCGCCGGTTCGATTGTTCAGCATTTGCTGGTCACGTTGGTCCGTTTCGCCGAAGGTTTTTTGCTCGCCGCGCTGCTGGCGGTTCTTTTTGGAGTGATGCTCGGCTACTTTCGCTTTCTTCATGGTTTATTGGCGACGTTGATCGAACTGCTCCGGCCGATGCCGTCGGTGGCGATCATTCCGGTGGCGATTCTCTTACTCGGCATCGGCGACGGCATGATCGTCAGCGTGACGGTCTACGCCAGTGTTTGGCCAATCCTGGTCAACACCATCGACGGCGTACGCAACATCGATCGCACACTCATCGACACCGGCCGCACCTTCGGCCTCAGTCGCTGGCGGATACTTTGGCAAATCATTTTGCCCGGCGCTTCGCCCTATATCGTCACCGGACTGCGCATCGGATTGTCGATCGCGCTGATCCTCGTCACCACGGCAGAGATGATCGCCGGCAGCAAGGGGCTGGGCTTTTTCATCCTCGACGAAGAACGCGCCATGAACAGCGCCAACATGTACGCCGGCATCGTCGTCGTCGCGCTGTTGGGCTATGGGCTCAACCGGCTGTTCTTGTTGATTGAAACCCGGGCGATGAAATGGCGCCATGGCATGATGGCGCGGCAGGCGGCGTGATGGGTAGTGTTCGAATGGAATGGGATCGAAAGTCTGTCATACCGGCGCAGGCCGGTATCCATCCGATCCGCCCCGCCTGGATACCGGCCTACGCCGGTATGACGGAAAAGACCCGACTGCTTCTTGCCATGTTGGTCTGACCATGCGAACCGGCAAGCTCAACGGTCCATTGTTCCTATTAGCGCTGCTAGCGCTTTGGGAGCTCGCTGCTCAGGCTGAGTGGGTCAACGCGCTGATCATCCCGGCGCCGTCGAAGATCGGCAAGTTATTTTTCGACCTGGTGCTCTCCGGACAGATTCCCATGCAGATACTGGTCAGCATGAAGCGCGCTCTGACTGGTTACTTGCTCGCCGCCGCGGTGTTTATTCCGCTAGGCATCTTCATGGGATTGTCGCCGACGGTTTATAAATTCTTCGAAGTCATCGTCGAGATGCTGCGGCCGGTGCCGCCGCCGGTGGTGATCCCGGTGGCGCTGCTCTTCTTCGGCCTGGGCGATGAGATGAAAATATTTGTGATATTTTTTTCCTGCGCCTGGCCGATTCTCTTGAACACGATTGACGGCGTGCGCGGCATCGATTGGGTGCTGCTCAACACCGCGCGCACCTTCGGCTTGTCGCGCGCCAAGACCATTTTGCAGGTTATATTGCCGGCCTGCTCGCCGCAGATCATCACCGGCCTGCGGGTCAGTTTGCCGATCATGCTGATCCTGGTGGTGATCTCGGAGATGGTCGGCAGCACCGACGGCATCGGCTATTTCGTCCTCGACGCCCAGCGCCGCTTCAAAGTCGCGCAGATGTACGCCGGCATGTTGGCCCTGGCGCTGTTGGGCTACACGCTCAATCAGCTGTTCAATCTTTTGCAGCGTTGGTTAATGCCGTGGCAGAGAGGCAGGGGGGAATTGGAGTGATGGAGTATTGGATGTTGGGTCCGAAAACCCATTACTCCATCACTCCACCACTCCATTCTTTTCTTCAGACTATATGCATGCCGCCGCCGGGAGGCGGGGTGGGCTGGTTTTTGCCGGGCAGCCAGGGCACGTCTTTGCGCGGGCTGTTGCCGACGACGTTGAATTTCGCCCGGCCCATGTTGGCGAATTCGATTTCAATGGTATCGCCGGAGTTTACCGGCGCTAGGCCTTCGTGAAACGTGCCGGTGAGGATGACGTCGCCGGGGCTGAGCGTCAGCAGCTTGGTCAGCCAGGCGATCTGGTTGGGGATCTTATGGGCCATGGCGCCGGTGTTGTAGTTTTGCCGGGGCTCGCCGTTGGTCCAGGATTTTACGTTGACGTTATGCGGATCGGCGATTTCATCCTTGGTGATGATCCACGGGCCGCAGCAGCCGTGGGAACCTTGGCCTTTGCCGACGAACTGGGTGCGCCGCACCATGCCGCGGGTCGAGATGTCGAACATCGGCACATAGCCGAAGATATAATCCAGCGCTTTTTTCTCGGTTACATCCTTGGCGGTCTTGCCCATGACGAAGGCGAACTCCGCTTCCGGTTGATAGACGACACAAGACGGAATATCGCGCAGCTCGACTTGGCCGCCGGGGCCGACCAGGTCCGGTGATTTGTAAAAGTATTCGTTGGGAAAATTATCGGCGGTGCGCTCGGGCCGGTCGATGTAGTTGCTGAAGGCGGCGATGCATTTGCCCGGCCGCGCTAGCGGACTGTGCAACTGCACGCTCGCCAGCGGCACGCCGTCCTGCTCGGCTAAAACCTTCTCAAACCGTTTGCGGTATTTGCGCCAGCCCTCGATGATTTCTTCCATCACCCGTTGCGGCCCCTTGGCTTTACGCGCGCTGATGGTAGCGCTGACATCCACGACCATGTTGTCGTTTTTGATCACGCCAATCTGATCGTCGTTGAAACGAAGAATTTTCAAGTTAATCTCCTCTCGGCCAAATTTCGGCCTATCTTTGCGACAAGCGGGTGGGGTTGTCAAACTCAAAATCGCGGCTGGCGCAAAGTTGGAGATAGTCATGCGCGCCAGTGCCGCCTGGCAACGCCGCGCGAATCGGAAATTGTCGGTGGGCGACGGGAATCGCCGGCAGGGGGAGTTACTGACCGAAGCGTTTCAACTCGGCATTGGCGCCGTGGAAGAAGGCGGTGTTGGGCGGGCACTGGCTTCTGACGTTTTGCAGACGGGCGATGGCGTCGTCCTTGGCACCTTTCAATAGTTTGGCTTCGGCGACGTAGAAGTGGGCTTGGCATTGCTGCTCTGCCTTGACTGTCTCTTCGCTTTGCTCGATGGCGGCGACCAGGGTGCGTTCATCGATTTTTCCCAGGTAAAACTCCCACACCGCGGCGGGCCAGCGTTTGTCGCTGGCGGCGCGCGCCGATTGTTCGGCGAGCTCGCGAGCGGCGCCGCGCTCATCGTTGGCTTTGCCGAGAGCGAGATAGCGCCATAGGGCGGCGTGGCGGTTGCCCGGATCGGCGCGTACAACTTGTTGCAAGGTCTGGGCGCTCTGCAAAAAACGCCCTTGAAAAAACAACAGGTCGGCCAACGGATGGGGGTCGACGGCGCTGAAGCCCAAGCGCATCGCCTCTTCGTAATCGTCCACCGCTTGATCGTAGTTGCCGGCGTCGCGCTGGGCGATGGCGCGGTCACGCAGCATCGTGACATTCCTCGGTTCCAGGGCGACGGCTTTATCGAGGTCGCCCAGCGCTTGGCGGTACTGGCGCCGTTCTTGGTTTGCCAGGCCGCGGTGATGGTACGCGCCGGCGAAGGCCTCGTCCTGGGCAATCGCCTTATCGAAATCGTCAATCGCCTGAGCGATGGCTTTTCGCTTGGCGAAAATCTGTCCACGTAGGTAGTAGGCTTGGGTGTAGTAGGGGTTTAGCTCGATCGCACTGTTGAGATCGGCCAATGCGCTATCGTGATCGTTTTGGTTGAATGAGTTGAGCGCGCGTTGGTGTAATCCCATGGCATCGCGCGGTTGATCGCTGCTCGGTATCTGGTTATGGGCGAGTTCATTGGGCGCCTGAGCCCAAGCGAGTGGGCTCACCTGCAACAGCATCGAGAGTAGGAAAATACCCCATGGTTGGTTCATGGTACGCTACATCGAGCAACATCGATGCCATTCGACTCCTTCGTGCCATGCTGCCAATCGTGCCATTTTGCATCGTTAAACCGGCAAAAAACTGGCGGTTGCGCCGATCAAACGCTTTATTCCGGCGAGAATTGACTGGACTGTTGAGCAAAATTGTCATGGCGCGGATGCACTTATGCAGGATTTTCCCTGCGTGCCGATGACAGCTTGAATGTTGACGCCGCGGCGGCGTATAGATTTCTATATGTCTAAATCATTGCCGGAGGATGCATGTTACTGATCAACAACCAGGAAGTGGAAAAACTGTTTTCGATGAAGGATTGTCTGGCCGCCTTGGAAGACGGCTATGACGATCTGATGATCGGCGACGCGGTCTACCGGCCGCGCTTGGATATGTGGGTGCCCTGCGAGCGGCCGGATGGTTATTACCGCTGGGGAACGATGGAAGGGGCGAGCCGCAAGATCGGCGTGTTCGCGATTCGAATGAAGTCGGACGTCGTCTACTGGCCCGGCGGCGAGACCGAAGAGAAATACTGCATGCAGCCCGGCACCTGGTGCGGCTTGGTGATGGTCTTCAGCGTACGCAACGGCGAGCCGCTGGCGATGATCAACGACGGCTTGATGCAGCATATGCGGGTCGGCGGCTGCGCCGGTTTAGGCGTGAAATATCTCGCCCGCGAGGATGCCTGCGATGTCGGCATCTTCGGCTCCGGCGGCATGGCGCGCAGTTATTTGGAAGCGTTCTACGAAGTGCGCAAGCTGCGCAAAGTCAAAGTCTATAGCCCGACCAAGGCCAATCGCGAGCGTTTCGCCCAGGAGATGACCGGCAAGTTGGACATCGAAGTGGTCGCCGTCGACTCGGCGGAAAAAGTTGTGCGCGAGTCCGATATCGTCGCCACCTGCACCGACTCGACCCAGACGGTGTTCGACAATCCCGAGTGGATGAAAGAGGGCGCCCATGTCACCTGCGTGCGCGCCTGCGAGATCGGCCCCAAAGTGATCAAGCAGTGCGATCTATCGGTGAAGCTCGGTAGAAATACTATCGAAGCGATGGACGAAGGCATGATCCGCCTGCACGGCAACGTCGGCTACATCGCCGGCCAGCCCGAAGAGCGCGCGCGCATCCCCAATCCGACGGTGGACAATTACAAGGGCGATTATTTCAAATACTTCATGGACGTGCGCTCGGGCAAAGTACCCGGCCGGCAAAACAACAAACAGGTCACGTTCTTCATCAACGCCGGCACCCAAGGGCTGCAATTCGCCGCCTGCGCCGGCAAGGTGGTGGAGCTGGCGAAGAAAGCGAAGGTTGGCAGAGAGCTGCCCACCGAGTGGTTTTTACAGGATATTCGGGACTAACTAATTAGTTGCCAGTTGTCAGTTCCCAGTTTCCAGTTCAATGCCGTTCTGTTCACTAGCCAACTGGGAACTGGCAACTGTTAACTGGCAACTGAAGCCGTCAGTACCCCAGCTCCTCAATTTCATCCTCATCCATGCCGAAGTAGTGGGCGATTTCGTGCAGCACGGTGAGGCGGATTTCTTCGCGCAGTTCTTCGGGGTCGGGAAAGTCTTCGATCAACGCCGCGGCGAAGATCGTGATCTTGTCGGGCAGGAGCGGCGGATCGAGGCTCGAACGTTCGGGCAGCGGGACGCCTTGATAGAGGCCATAGATGATATCTTCCTCGGGGTCGAGATCTTCTTCGAGCAATAGCTCTCGTGACGGCCAGTCTTCGACGACGAACTCAACATTGCGTAGTTGGTCGCGAAACTGGCGCGGCAACCGGTCGATGAGCCGGGCCACTTCTTTACGAATGTCTTGATGATTCACCGTTAACGAGTTTCCCGTAAATGTCCTGCCGCTGCAAGCTTATTCTGTTGCTTCTCGCCATTACCCTGGCCGGTTGCGCGCTGCCCAGCCGGGTGGCGCCGCCACTGGCGGTGGTGCGCGACGATCTCGATGTCGCGTCGTTGCGTTTGGCCATCGGCCATAGCTTGAGCTATTTGAGAAAACTGCCGCCGGAGCGGGTGGTCGGGGAGCTGCCGCGCTCGTTCACCGCGGGCGAGCTCATCGACTCGCTGAGTGCGTTCGACGCTTTGCTCGATGGCTGGGGTTGCCGCGAGTGTTTCGCCCGCGAGTTCGCGGCGCGCTTCGAATTGATCCCTTCGAGTCCACTGGCTAACCAAGCTGAAGTGCTTTTCACCGGCTACTACCAGCCGGTGATTGACGCCAGATTGACGCCCGGCGACGGCTTCGATTATCCGCTCTACGGCGTGCCGGCGGATTTGGTTACCCAGGAGCAAAACGGCGAAAAGAAGCTCGGCCGGATCGAGAATCAAACGCTGCTGCCGTACTATTCGCGCCGCGATATCGATGAGCTCGGCGCGCTACGCGGGCGCAATTTGGAAATCGCTTGGGTCCAAGATCCCATCGAATTATTTTTTCTCCACATCCAGGGCTCTGGGCTATTACGTTTGCGCGACGGCCGGGAAGTGACCGCCGGCTACGCGGCGCAGAGCGGGCTGCCTTACCGCGCCATTGGCCGCCTGCTGATCGACAACGGTAAAATCGCCAAAGAAGAAATGTCGATGCAGCGGCTGCGCCGTTACTTGACGGAAAATCCTACTGAGCGGAACGAAATCTTCGCCTACAACGAGAGCTATGTGTTTTTTCGCTTGATCGACGGCGGGCCGGTGGGCAGTCTCGGCGTTCCGGTCAGCGCCGGCCGAACGATCGCCACCGACTCGCGCTTGTTCCCGCGCGGCGGGCTCGCCTTGGTGCAGGCTGAGATCCCGATCGTTGGCGCCCAGGGCGAACTCACCGGTTGGCGGCCGGTAACGCGCTTTGTTCTCAATCAAGATACCGGCGGCGCGATTCGTGGGCCGCAGCGGGCGGATTATTATTTTGGTACCGGCGACGACGCCGGTGCGCTAGCGGGTTATATGAATCGCCAGGGACGCTTCTATATCGTGGCGCTAAAAAAAGCTCTAACGACTTCAGCGGATTAATCGCCTGGCGGCTTGAGCCTTCGAGCCCGCGGGGGTAACTTAACGGCAATCAACGATTGCATGGCGCGTCATACTGAAACACAACGGTTGAAATGGGCTCTCATCATCAGCGCGGTCTATTTCTTTGCCGAATTGATCGCCGGATTTCTTACCAACAGCCTGGCGCTCTTGTCCGACGCCGGTCATATGCTGTCGGACATCGGAGCGTTGGCGCTGAGCTTGTTCGCCTTCCGGGTCGCCAAGCGGCCGGCGACGCATAACAGCACCTACGGTTATCATCGCGTGGAAATCCTCGCCGCGCTGTTCAACGGCCTGACGCTCTGGCTCATCGTCGGGGTGATCTTCACCTCGGCATTTTACCGCATGTTCAACCCGCCGGCGGTGGAGAGTGCGGGCATGATCGTAGTCGCGGTGTTCGGCCTGTTGGTCAATATCGTTGCGGCGATGATTCTCCACGCCGGCCATCATCATAATCTCAACATGCGCGGCGCGTTTCTCCATGTCATGAGCGACGCCGTCGGCTCGGTGGGCGCCATCGCCGCTGGCGCGATCATGCTCACCACCGGCTGGTATCTCGCCGATCCGCTGATCAGTATTTTCATCGGCGCGCTGATTCTCTTTTCCTCCTGGAGCTTGATCAAAGATTCCCTCAGCGTGCTGATGCAATCGGTGCCCAAGGGTATTCGCTTGGACGATGTGCGTGCGACCATCGAAGCGGTGGATGGCGTCAACAAAGTGCACGATCTCCATGTCTGGGCGGTGACCTCGGATATTTACACGCTGAGCGCCCACGCGGTGGTGGAGAGCGGCGGTGACTTCCACCAGGTGTTGAACGGCATCGAGCAGACGTTAAAAGCGCGCTTCAACATCGAGCACACGACGATCCAGTTGGAAACCGAGAGCCGCGAAGAGCTGGAGTTCAAGGATTTTTAGCTTTGTTTTTCACCACAGAGGACACAGAGATCACAGAGTAGAGGGTCTGGATTCGAAGCGGTTGTCATCTCAATGAAAGCGAGAATTCTCTTCCCAGTCATTATCGGCGTGCTGGTTCTTGCGGTCGCTGGCTACTCGCTGCGCAATGTTTTTGGCAATCGCGGCGACTTCGTTATCTCCGGCATTATCGAGGCGGACGACATTCATGTCGGGTCGAAAGTTGGCGGGCGAGTTTTGAAGGTCGTGGTCAAGGAAGGCCAGGCGGTGAAGGCGGGGGAGACGCTGGTGTTGCTCGAACCGACCGAACTCAACGCCGCGCTCGCCGGGGCGCAGGCGAGCTTGCGCCAGGCGGATGCCAAGTATGCGCTGCTCAACGCTGGCTATCGCAAGGAAGAGATCGAGCAGGCTGAAGCGGCGGTGCGCCAAGCCCAGGCGGAGCTCGATCAACTGGTCTCCGGGCCGCGCCAACAGGAGATCGCCCAGGCGGCGGCGGATTGGCAGGCGGCTAAGGCCCAGGCCGACAACGCGCGCAAATTTCTTGGCCGCATGGAAGATCTGGCCAAGCGCGATTTGATTGCCAAGCAAGAGTACGACGACGCTCTGACCAAAGCTGACGAGGCTGAGCAAAAAATGAAAAGCGTCCGGGAGCGCTACGATCTGGTGCTCGCCGGCACGCGCAAGGAAGAGGTCGAGCGGGCGCGCCAGCGCTGGGCCGAGGCCGATGCCAAGCGGCGCCAACTGCGCGCCGGCTTTCGCCAGGAAGAAATCACTCAAGCCAAGTCCGAGATGGAAGCGGCGCGGGCGCGCCTCGAACAGATTCAAAGCCAACTGGACGAGACCGTGATCAAGACCCCGGTGGACGCGCTGGTGGAAGCCTTGGATTTGCAGCCGGGCGATCTGGTCGGCGCCGGTAAGCCGGTGGCGACGCTGCTGCGCACCGGCAGTTTGTGGGTGCGTGCCTATTTGCCGGAAGCGCGCTTGGGGGCGGTGCAGCCGGGGTTGAAAGTCAAAGTGCGCGTCGACTCCTTTCCCGATAAGAACTTCGCCGGCGCCGTGCGCCGCATCCATCGCCAGGGCGAATTCACGCCGCGCAATATTCAAACCCATGAAGAGCGCGTGCTGCAAGTGTTTCAGGTCGAGGTCGTTATTGACGACGCCGATCATGTGCTGCGTCCCGGTATGAATGCCGATGTGACGATCGGGAAACCGTGAGGATCGTGTTCGTGCTCGTGATCGTACGGGAAACCACGAGCGACGAACACGAGCGACGAACACGACAAATGACCATTGCCATTCGCGCTGACGGCATCACCAGGAAGTTTGGCCCGTTGACGGCGGTCAGCGATGTCAGCTTTACCATCGAGAAGGGCGAGATCTTCGGTTTCCTCGGTCCCAACGGCTCGGGCAAGTCGACGATGATTCGGATCCTTTGCGGCCTGTTGCAGCCGAGCTCGGGGCGCGCCGAGCTCGATGGGCTCGATGTGGTTGCCCAGACCGAGGAGATCAAACGGCGCATCGGCTACATGTCGCAACGCTTCAGTCTCTACGAAGATCTGACGGTCGAAGAGAACATCGATTTTTACGGCGCGATTTACGGCTTGAACCCGACGGCGCTGGCGCAGCGCCGGCGCGCGGTGGTCGATCTGGTTGGCCTGGACGACCGTCTCGAACAGCTGGCGGCGACCTTGTCGGGCGGCTACAAGCAACGGCTGGCGCTCGCTTGTTGTCTGCTCCATGAGCCGAAGATTATTTTTCTCGACGAGCCGACGGCGGGCATCGATCCGGTGGCGCGCCGGGAGATTTGGGATCTCTTGTTTCGCCTCGCCGCCGAAGGCACGACGCTGTTCGTCACCACCCACTACATGGACGAAGCCGAGCGCTGCTCGCAAGTCGCCTATATTTATTTGTCTAAATTGATCGCCATCGGCCGGCCGCAGGATCTGAAACGGCTGCCGGAGATCACCCCGGTGGGCTGCGCCTGGGTCGAGGTCACCAGCGACGATGCGACCCAGCTGTTACCGCTGTTGCGTCGCCATGCGGATGTCGTCGACGCGACGATTTTTGGCGAAGCGATTCACGCACTGGTCCGGCAACCGACCGATGCCGCGGCGTTGATTGACTACGCCCGCCAGCAGGGCGCCCATGAAGTCCAATGCCGCGCCGTGCCGCCGTCGCTGGAAGATGTCTTCGTCGCCTTGACGCGCTTGCGCCGCTCGGCTGCGGAAGGGCGCTAATGTATTGTCCCAGCCAAAGGGAAGAGCGTTTCTCACCACGAAGTAGACCCAGGGCTATTGTAGAGGCGAAAATTTTTTCGCCCCTACCCGGACTAGCTGAAACCTTCGTGCCTTCGTGGTGAACCCAACGGCATCAACAACCCGGAACAATTTCATGTTTAGCGGCCTGTGGGCGATCCTCAAGAAAGAGATCATTCATATCAAGCGCGATCCGGCGACGCGCTTTATCTTCGCCATTCCGCTGGTGGAGCTCTTGCTGTTCGGCTACGCCATCGATACCGATGTCAAACATGTGCCGACGGTGGTGTTCGATCTCAACCGGCAGCGCGAAAGCCGCCAGCTGATTAAAGAATTTGAAAACACCCAGTATTTTCGTCTGGTCGGGGAAGTGGGGTCGGACCAGGAGCTGCAAAGCGCCATCGTCGGCGGGCGCGCCAAGGTCGGCATCAAGATCCCGCCGGATTATTCGACGAATCTGGTCAACGGGCGCCAAAGCCAGGTGCAGGTGATCATCGACGGGTCCGATTCGACCATCGCTTCCCGCGTGCTCAATGCCAGCCAGCAGTTGGGCTTCGTCAAATCCTTGGAACGCGACGGCATCTCGCCCAACCAGTTCAGCATCGACATCCGGCCGCGCCTGCTGTTCAATCCCAATCTCTTGAGCGCGAATTTTTACGTGCCGGGATTGATCGGCATCATTCTGCAATTGGTCACGGTGTTTCTCACCGCCTTCGCCATCGTGCGCGAACGCGAGCGCGGTACCCTGGAGCAGCTGCTGGTCTCGCCGGTGTCCAAGGGCGGCTTGATCGCCGGCAAGCTCTTGCCCTACACCGCCATCGGCTTCGGCCAGACCGTGTTGGTTTTACTTTTAATGGTTTTTCTTTTCGGCGTGCCGATCCATGGCTCGGTGACGTTACTATTGTTTCTCTCGCTGGTGTTTCTCGTGCCGGCCCTTGGCATGGGCATCGTGATCTCAACCTTCGCGCGTAACCAGAGCGAAGCGATGCAGATGTCGCTCATGACTTTGCTACCGGCGTTCTTACTCTCCGGTTTTGTCTTCCCGCGCGAGTCGATGCCGCTGGCGATTTACCTGATCAGCTTTTTGATTCCCGCGACTTACTATTTGGAAATTCTCCGCGGCATTATTCTGCGCGGCGCCGGCATCGCCGCTTTGTGGGATGAGGCGCTAGTGCTGGCCGGGTTCGGCGTGTTTTTTATGATTCTCAGCGTGGTGCGCTTCAAGAAACACTTGTAGCCGCGCGGAGCGCGGCATCTCAGATTTCAAATTTCAGATTTCACAGTCGGATTAGGCCGGGGTTGGGAGGATTTTTGCGCTTCTCGGCAGGAGTAGGGCCATGAGGGCGACGCTGACGAAGGACAAGACGCCCAACATCAAGAAGATCGTTGGCAGCTGGGCGCTGACCAGCAACAGGCCGACGATGGACGTTGACGTGGTCTTTGAGACTTGTTGGATCAGGCGGTCGAAAGAGACGATGCCGCCGCGCAGTTCGGCGGGGGCGTTCTGGGTTAATAGACTTTTCTGCATGGGCGAGATCACGCCGTTGGCCAGGCCGTAGAAAAATAGCGCGCCGCCGATGAGCCAGACATTGCCGATGAACGGCACCGCCAGCACCGAGCCGCCGCTGACGGCGAAGGCGACAAATAAAATATTCGCCTTGTCGCGGCCGGCGGCGATGCGGCCGGCTTGGCTCGATGTCGCCATGGCGCCGACGGCGAAAAAAATGTACAGCAAGCCGGCGGTGGCGGTGGAGATGCCATGGCTGCGCACCAGGAACAGCGGAAAGTAAGTGAGAAAGCCGTAGTCGAGAAAGAAGCGCAAAAAGCCGGCGGTGAAGGCGATCATCAAGCGCGGATGGCGGGTCAAGCGTAGGATGTCGCCCAAATAATGGGTGGCATTCTGTTTCTGCTTGCCTTTGGTTTCGGGCATGCAGAACAGCGCGATCAAACCGAGCGGAATCGCCAGGAGATAAAACAAGAAAGGCCAGAACCAGGCGATGGTGGCGAGCAGGCCGCCCAGCGGCGGAAAAATAAAATAGCCGATGCGGTCGAGGAACACTTTCAATCCTTGGCCGCTGACTTCCTTGTCGCCCTCCAACAAATCGCCGATCAAGACAATCGTCAGCGGGATCACCGCGGCAAAGCCGATGCCTTGGAGCGTGCGAAAGATCAGCAGCCAAGTATAATTCGGCGCCAACGCCATGGCGGCGCCGAACAGTCCGAACACCATCAAGCCGTAGGCGAGCAGCAAACGGCGGCCGTAGAGATCGGCGATGACGCCAAAGACCGGCGACAAAAAAATTGCCGGCGCGGTGAACAGCGTCATGATCCAGGAAAGCTCGGCGTCGGTGACTTGGAACGGCTCGGTCAACGCCGGCAATGCCGGCTGAATGAAATTCACTCCCATCATGAGCGCCAAACTGGCGGCGTAGACGATGCTCAAGGCGCGGGCTTTTTCCGGCGCGAGGTTGTCGAGACCGAAGAAAGTGGCGAGGGCGTGCATGAGGCGGAAAGTAAGCGAAGCGTCTGGCAAACGCAAATGGAGTAATGGAGTGGTGGAGTATTGGAGTAATGGGTTTCCGGACTACCCAACACTCCAGTACACCATCACTCCAATTCCCCGTTGGTCAGGGCGCCGGTGCCGTGATATGGAATAGCCAATTTCAAACTAGAGATGGAGATTCCCCCATGGCTCAAGACATGCGCAGTTGGATCGATCAACTGGAAAAAGCCGGGCTGTTGGCGCGCATTACCAAACCGGTCGACCCGCGTACGCAGATGGGCGCGCTACTCTGGCAGGCGCGCGACCGCGGCTTGCTGTTTGAAAATCTGCCCGGCTATCCCGGCTGGCGTTGTCTTGGTCAGGCGCCCGGCGATGTCGCCTTGGCACCGGTGGCGTTCGGCGTCGAGCGCGACCAGATGATTCCAGAGTTCGTCCGGCGCACTGAGACTCTCGGCAAGACTCGCTTGGTCGAGACCGGGCCGGTGCAGCAAAAAGTTTTGTTGGGCGATGATGTCGACATCACCAAAATGCCGATCCATCAGGCTGGCATTCGCGACGGCGGGCCGTTCATCGGTTCCGGTTTGATGGTGACGAAAAATCCCGAGACCGGTCGGCGCAATCTGAGCTTTCACCGCTTGCAAATGAAGGGGCCGAACAAGACCGGCATCCTGCTCTATCCGCGCCATGCCTGGGCTAACTATCAGATGTACGAGGCGCAGGATAAGCCGATGCCGGTGGCGATCATGATCGGGCACCATCCGATGTATTACTTCGCGGCGGCGACGACCATGCAGTATGGCGTCGATGAATTTGAAGTGGCCTCCGCGTTACTCAAGGAAGATGTCGAGCTGGTGAAATGCCGCACCGTGGATTTAGAAGTTCCCGCCTGGGCCGAGATCGTCCTCGAAGGCGAGATCCCGCCGAAGATTCGCGAAGACGAAGGACCGTTCAGCGAGTTTCAAGATTACTATCTCACCGGTTCGGGGCAAAATCCCATCGTCAATATCAAAGCGATCACCATGCGTAACGATGCGATCTTCAAAAACGTCCAGAACGGTACTGAGGTGGAGGGCTGCGTCTATCACAAAGTCCCCATGTCGGCGCAGATCCTGCGCCGAGCGCGCAGCGTCGGCGGCTTGGCCGATGTGCGCAACGTCTTGGTCATGCCGGGCATCTTCGGCGTGGTGGTGCAGATGAAGCCGCGCTACTACGGCGAGGCGAAAAACGTTTTGATGTCGGTGCTGTCAAGCGAATACCAGCATCCTAAGATCGCCATCGCGGTGGACGTCGACGTCGATATTTTCAACTACGCCGAAGTGCTCTGGTCGATCAACACGCGGGTCAACCCGTCCGAGGATATCGTCACCATCCCGGGCGCGAAGATTCATGCCATGGACCCGTCCTGCCCCGAGTTCGGCCATCCCGGCGCGCCGGGTTGGCACCGCATCGGCGGCAAAATGATCATCGACGCCACCAAGCCGCCCGACTGCGACCCGCAAAAGCGCAAGGAGTTCGAACGGTTAAAACCGGTGGGTTGGGAGACGGTGAATTTGGAAGATTTCTTGCCGGCAGGGTCGCCGCCGCTGCGGATCAAACCGAAGATTCCGATGGATTAGATTTTTCGTTCAACGCGCCGCGACCGGGGCGCTTATTCGTCGGGCTCGCCGAAGTAGTCCCGGACGATCCGTTCCTTGACATATTCGATGGCGCCCAGGTCTTGGATGATGTCGCCGCCGGTGTCGTAGAAAAAAATGTCGCCGTTCTTATTGCGGCCGATGGCGACCAGCCAGTCGAGCTCGTCGCGGTCTTCCAATAGATAGTTGATGGCTTGATTGGCCCCTTTGCTGGCGATGATCGTTACTTTGGGGTTGGCGGTTTTTTTTACCTGGGTCATTCGAGCGGCCTCCTGGACCGAACGGAAGCTTATAACAGTTGGCAGGGCTAAACAACTTGGCGCGGAATGGCCATAATCCGTCGATAAGCAGCAGCACGTTTAACCCGACAACCGGTGCAGCGCTCAATCAGCGGGCGCTAGCCGGGCGACGCAACCTCTGTGCTACCGATCAGCTCGATCGACTTGTTTCAGTACCTCTCAATCGCTATCCAAACGC
>CAMDBU010000066.1 GCA_945889495.1 Syntrophobacter sp. SbD2
CCAGAAGTTGACGCAACGCGTGTGGGGATTCGCAATAACTCCAAAACTTTGCCGTTCGCACATGAAAACACGAAACCCGCGTGTTGCGCTCAAAAATTAGCAGGCCGGGTTCTAAAAAAACGGGGTTTTCTGTCAGGCACTAATTAGGAGTTGTTTATGAACCTATGTTTACGTTCGCTGGCGCTGGTCGCAATTCTATTGTTTGCTAGTCAGCCAACCGTCGGCGCGCAGGAGTATAAGGACAAGACGTTGACGATCATTGTCGGCTACTCGCCGGGGGGATCATTCGATCTTTACGCGCGGGTGTTGGCGCGCTACATCGGCCGTTATTTGCCGGGCGATCCGACGCGCATCGTCGAGAACATGACCGGTGCCGGCGGTATGATCGCGGCTAATCATTTATTCAATCGCGTCAAGCCGGACGGTTTGACCATCGGCGCCTGGGCGTCGCCGTTGGTGTTGCAGCATATCATGGGCAATGACGCGGCACAGTTCGACGGCCGCAAGTTCGGCTATCTCGGCATCCCCTCCGAGTACGATACCGTGTGCACCTTCAACCAGCAGAGCGGTATCACCAAGATGTCGGACTGGGTCAACGCCAAACGGCCGCAAAAGATTTCCACCATCGGTCCCGGCACCAGCACCTCCGATATTCCCAAACTACTCAAAGTCGCGCTCAATCTACCGATGGATGTGATCGACGGCTACAAGGGCGGCGCCGACGCGCGCCTGGCTGTTGAGTCCGGCGAAGTCGATGGCTACTGCGGGTCCTGGGGAACGGTGGAGACCGTATGGCGCGGCGCCTATGAGAGCAAGAAAATCGTCCCGGTGCTGCAAGCGACGCTCAAGCCCAATCCGAAGTATAAACAAGTACCGGTGGCGATGAGCTTCGCCAAGACGGAGGAAGCGCGGGAGCTGTTGAAGATCGCCGACGATGTCCATGGCGCGCAGTTTCCGTTCTCCGTGCCGCCGGGCATGGCCAAGGAACGCTTGGAGCTATTGCAGCGGGCTTTCACGCAAAGCTTCAAAGACCCCGACCTGATCGCCGAAGCGAAACGCTCCCAGCTCGACATCGGCCCGGTGGACGGGCCGTCCATCGCGAAAACCCTGTCGGGTTTGTACGATCTCAAACCGGCCACCGTGGCGCGGTTGAAGGATATTTTGTTGCCGAAGAAGAAGTGAAAAGACGTGTTCGTGCTCGTGGCTCGTGGTCGTGTCGGAGATTGGCGATGAAATCGATCGAAGAGCCTGACCTGGTCAGGCTTGCGTACCAATTGGTGATCGAGATCGACAAACTTGCGAAAAATTTTCGCCGTGACGAAACCTGTTGGCTATCCGATCCACGAGCACGAGCACGAGCACGAGCACGAACACGATATCGCACGCAATTATGAAAGTCTCCACTGTCGCTGCGGCGTTACTTGCTCTGATAACGGTCACGATCGATCACGGTCACCCCGCCGAGCGGCCGCGCGAGCGCATCCGCATCGGCGTGTCGTCGAAGTCCATCGGCTTTTTCGACACCTGGGTGGCTCATGAGAAAGGGTTTTTTCGCAAGTACGGGCTCGATTCGGAAGTAATCACGATCCGGCCCAATCTTTCGGTGGTGGCGGTGGTGGCGGGCGAGATCGATTACACGCTGATGACCAGCACGGTGATCCGCTCGGCGGTGAAGGGCATGCCGCTGAAGCTCGTCACCATCGGACTCAAGTCGTCGTTTCATGCGTTGGTTGGACGTGGCAGTTTCAAATCGGCGGCCGATCTCAAGGGCAAGAAGATCGCGATTTCCAACGTCGGCGCCACCGATGAGTTGGTGGCGCGGGCGCTGTTGCAGAAAGTCGGCCTCGACGCGCGCCGCGATTTGACGATGTTGTCGATCGGTGCTTCGGAGACGCGCTTTCAGTCGCTGATCTCGGGGCAGATGGATGCCGCCACGCTGTCGTTGCCACATTCGGTCTTGGCCAAGCAGCAGGGTTTTCGTTTTCTCGGCACGGCCGGCGATGTGTTGCATATTCCGTTCATTGGATATTCCACCACGACGAGCAAGATTCAGCGCGACCGCGAGCAGGTCAAGCGGGTGATCCAGGCGCAGATGGACGCCATGCGCTGGATCAAAAATCAGAAACCAGACGCGATCCAGTTCCTGCGCCAGTTCTTCGGCACCGACGAGGCGACGGCGCTTGAATCCTACAACGTCTACACGCCGCTGATCATCGACGATGTGCGGGTCACCGCCGAGGCGGTGCGGGCGATCCTCGACGCCGAAGGGGCGTCGAACGTTCCCTGGACTCAGGTGGCGGACGGCTCGTTGGTCGACGAAATCTTGGCGCGCGGGCGCTAAGTTTAGCGCTGCTATTGGCGGCTCTTGGCTGGGTCGATTCGCGGCGTTTCTGGGTTAAACATGACTCATTCCTGTTCAGGACTGTCCATTTTTGTCATTCCCCCCACCACTCAGCCGCAATTAAGGTAGTTCACTTTCAGTAGCTTACTCCGCGCTCCCCTATCGGCACAGGAAATGCTCCAGTGCAGTAGTAGGTCTGAATCAGAAAAGGACTCTAAAGTTAGCCAAGGAGTTGCCGATCACTTGGAGGACGCATGAGTAGGAACTTTGATTCTTTGAGGAGTGTGCAAATGCAGAGTCAATCGATGGTGGATGGCAATCCTGACATCCGTGTGACATCCAGCTATGCGGCAATCTTGGCTGATGAATTGGCGCAGATCGAACGCATCGTCGGAGACAGCATTGGCAAGCTGAAAGTTGTCGTTGAGCAGGGGGTGGAGGTCGCCAAGACCGAAAAGGAAACCACCGACCAAGTCATCTCGGCTCTTAAAACCGAAGTCGAGAGCGCCAACGGCAAGATCGCCGCGCTCGAAGCCAAGGCCGGGGAGATGGAAGCGGAACTGCGCCTCAAGAACGCGGCGATCGCCGAAGTAGAGCAATCGGCACGCCTCAAGCTCGCCCAGATCGAGGGTCAACTGCGCGCCAAAGAAGCGCAGATTACTGACGGTGATCGACAGATCCTGACGCTTAAATCCGAGGTGGAACGTTTGAAAGAGGGCATGTTGGAAATGGCTTCATTCGTGACCATGCGGACAAAAATCATCGCCGATGGGAATGCAATACCGCGCACCAGGGCAAGCACCGAGATGGAGATGACCGCACCTGCCCAACCGAGCTATGCTCAATTGTCCGACCGTCCGGCTGACGCGCTGTTTGACCGATAGTTTCGCCGCCGCCATTTTCCCACCACAGCCAGTCTGTACTCACGGCTTGATCAACGCTTTGACCGGATAGAGACCGGGTATCTCGCCGCCGACGGCGCGGATGCACTTCTCGGTTTCTTCCAGTGGGAAGGTGTGGGTGACCATTTGCTCCACCGGGAATTTGCTCGCTTGAATGGTATTCATGGCGATCTCGGTGGCGTCGTTGTCGGTGGTGAAGGCGCCTTGGAAACGGATTTGCCGGCGCACGATCAGGTTCACGTTCAATGGCACGTCGACGCCGTCACGGGTGAGCCCGCCGACCACCAGCGTGCCCAAGGTACGCACGCACTCCACTGAAGTCTTGATCGCCTGGACGTTGCCGGAGACATCGACCGCGACGTCGACCAGCTCGCCGCCGGTTTCCGCTTTGATTACCTCCAGGACGTTTTCCTCTTCGACGTTGATGGTGCGCGTGGCGCCAAATTTTTTCGCCACTTCCAAACGTTCGGCGTCGCGACCCATGCCGGTGACGAAAATTTTCGCCGCGCCGGCGGTCTTAGACGCGAAGGTGCAGGCCAGTCCTTGTTGCCCTGGCCCCTGGATCAGCACCGAGTCGCTCATCTTGACGCCGCCCTGGCGCACCGCCCATTGATAGCCGTTGGCCATCACCGCGCCGATGAGTACGGCGGCTTCCGCCGGCAGGTCGTTACTCACTTTGGTCACGAGAATATCCGGCACGAGGTAGAGATAGTCGGCGAAGCCGCCGAACAGATGCGGTGGGTTGGCGCAGGTGGTCTGGCCGCCGTAGCCGATGCGCGCTTTGCAGAAGCGCGCGGCGCCGCGCCGGCAGTGGGCGCAGCGGCCGCAGCCCTTGGCGCCTTTCATAATTATTCTATCGCCTTCCTTGATGCCGTGGATCGCGGCGGCTTCCTTGCCGAGCTTTTCGACCCGGCCCAAGATTTCATGGCCGAGGATGAGCGGATAGGGCAAACCATTTTTGCCGCCATGCAAATATTTGAAATCTGATCCGCAGACGCCGCCCATCTCGACTTTGACTAATCCGCCATCGGCGGGAATGTCGGGGATGGGATATTCTCTGATCTCCAATTTGTCCGGTCCCAATAACGTCGCGCCTCGACTGCTGGCCATGGATCACCTCCGCGATTTTCTCGGACGTTACGGCAAGCGCGGTGCAAAGGTCAAGTCGGATGGTTTTGTCGCTAAGAACGCAAATCGGAATTGCGCTAACTCGAACCCGGCAATCTCGTGGTTGCTTGACAGAGATGGAAGATTACTTGTAGACCATTTACACAATCACCAGCTTCGTGGCTGTTTCCAGCGCCAAGGAGGAGTAAATTTATGGCAGAGATCGTCATCGGCATCGGCACATCGCATAGTCCGCAGTTGAGCATCCGGGCGGAAAACTGGGCGAAACTGCTGGGCGACAAAGACAAAACCGATCCGCGGCTCGACTATCAGGGATTGCTACAGAAAGCCAAGCCGGGCTTGGAAGCGGAATTGACCGAAGCCAAGTTTCGCGAGCGCGACCAAGCTTGTCTGAAGGCGGTCAAAACTTTGGGCGACGCTTTGGAAAAGGCCAAGGTGGATCTCGTGGTGGTTTTCGGCGACGATCAGCAGGAACAATTTCACGACGACAACATGCCGATGTTCGCGATCTACCATGGCAAGGGGCTGCCGGTGGTCAAGCATAACAATTTGCGGCCGGCGGCATGGAAAGAGGCGGAGGAGAAGGGCTGGGCCGAGACCGCGCCGGAGTATGAAACCGCGGCGGACTTGGCGGATCATTTGATCCGCGCCTTGACCGACGCCGAGTTCGACATCACGCGCTGCAACAAGCTGCGCGCCGAGATCGGCGTCGGCCATGCCTTCAGTTTTCTTTACCGGCGGGTTTTGCCCGGCACCAAGGTGCCGATGGTTCCAGTGATGGTGAATACTTACTATCCGCCCAACCAGCCGACACCCAAGCGTTGCTACAACTTCGGCCAGGCGGTGCGCAAGGCGATCGAATCTTGGGATAGCTCGAAGCGGGTGGCGCTGTTGGCGTCGGGCGGCCTGAGCCATGTGGTGATCGACGAAGAGATCGACGCCATGGTGATCGATGGTTTGAAAAACAAAAAGCCCGAAGTGCTGTTTCAGCTGCCGCGAAAAAAACTTAAAGGCGGCACTTCGGAGATCCTCAACTGGGTGGCGCTGGCCGGCGCCATGGAAGATCGCGAGCTGAAATATTTGGAATATGTCACTACCTACCGCTCGCCGGCGGCGACCGGCTGCGGCATGGGCTTCGCGTATTGGTTGTAAAACCCAGAAGAGCAGAGGGTTAACCACAAAGAGCACAAAGGGCACAAAAAAAATTCGGGGCGAAAAATTTTTCGCCCTAGTTCGTTATGGCAGAATTGTTCGCTGAACTAGAAAGTAAGTAATCAATGGCGCGTGAAGCGATTATCGAAAGATTGATCAAGCTCGATACCTGCGCGGTGTCGGATGCTTTGGATAGTTTGAATTTGACAGGCGCGACCTGGGGGGTGCGACCGCAGTGGCAGTGTCCGAAGATCGCCGGCCGGGCGGTGACTATGAAGATCAAGCCGGCGGGTTTGCAGCAGCCGACCCAGCATTTGGGCACTGCTCCCATTGAAGCGGCGCAGCCGGGTGACGTCATCGTCATCGACAACGGCGGCAAGCTGGAATTTTCCTGTTGGGGCGGACTGCTGGCGCTTTCGGCCAAGCTCAAAGGCGTCAGCGGCGTGGTCATCGACGGCGCGTCGCGCGATATTGACGAGGCGCGCGAGTTGGAATTTCCCGTCTACGCCCGCAGCGTGGTGCCGATGACGGCGCGCAATCGCGTTGTGCAAGAATCATACAATCAAGAGATTCAATTCGCCGGCGTACAGTGCCGTCCCGGCGATTTGGTTTTGGCCGATGGCAGCGGCATCATCATCGTTCCCAAAGAAAAAGAGGACGAAGTCGTCACCGCCGCCGAGGCGATATACGCCAAGGAGCAGGAAATGGCCGCCGGCATTCGCCAAGGCTATTCCGGTTTGGAAATGTTACAGAAGCTCGGCTACGAGCAGATGCTCAACAAGAAATAGGAGTGATTGTTTACATGGACGTGGTGGTCGAAGCTTTCAAGAAATTATCCGTGGCCGGCGTCTCCGACGCCATGGACCGGCTCGGCGTGGTCGGCCAATGTCTTGGCATTCAGTCGATCAATCAAGGCAACAAGATGGCCGGGCGGGCGTTCACGATTAAATATATCCCCTGCGGCATCATCAAAGGCACGGTGGGCGATTACATCGACGATGTGCCGCCGGGCGACGTGGTGGTGCTCGACAACGCCGGTCGGCTCGATTGCACGGTGTGGGGCGATATCCTCACCGCGGTGGCGCATAAGCGCGGCGTCGCCGGCACCGTGGTGCATGGCGTGTGCCGCGACGTGGCGCGCAGCTTCGATCTGAAATATCCGATCTACAGCCGGGCCAAATACATGCGCACGGGCAAGGACCGCGTCCAGGTCGACGCCATGAACGTGCCGGTGTCCATGGGCGAGGTGCAGGTGCAGCCGGGCGATATCCTGCTCGGCAGCGACGATGGCGTGCTGGTGGTGCCCAAGGAAAAAGAACAAGAAATTCTCACCCTGGCGCAGTCAATCTCCGAGGCCGAGGACAAAATTCTCCAGTCGGCGCTGACCGGCATGCGTCTCGATGAAGCGCGCAAGATTCACAAGTACCATGAGCTGCAGCGCAAGGCTTAGCTTCGCACTATGCTGACCCAGGAAGAAAACCTTTTGCTAACTCAAGTGGGCAAGGGCACGCCCTGCGGTGAATTGCTGCGCCGCTATTGGCATCCGGTGGCGGCGGCGGCCGAGTTGACCGAGGAAAAGCCGATTCGCGCGGTGAAGATTCTCGGTGAAGAGTTGGTGGTGTATCGCAATCGGTCGGGAAACTACGGTCTGGTCGGCGAGCATTGCCCGCATCGTTTGGCGTCGCTGGCCTATGGCCGCGTCGATGCTGAAGGCATTCGCTGTCCCTATCATGGTTGGAAGTTCGACGGCACTGGCAAATGTCTGGAGCAGCCCGCCGAGCCTGTCGATAGTACGTTCAAAGATCGCATCAAGCAGGTCGCTTATCCAGTCGAGTATCTTGGCGGTTTGATCTACGCCTATCTCGGTCCATTGCCGGCGCCGCTATTGCCGCGCTGGGATGTCCTGGTCTGGGAGCATGGCCGGCGCTGGATCGTCAAAGAGTCGGTGATCGACTGCAATTGGCTCCAGCCGATGGAAAACTCCGTTGACCCGTCGCATTTGTTTTGGCTCCACGGCGATACGGCGCATTTAGCGCCACGGGTGAAAAAATATTCCGAGGAGCATGAATTCATCCGCTTCGAATACGGCATCAAAAAGCGCCGCACCACCTTGGCTCTCGCCACCGGCAGCAAGCCAGAAGTGGACGAGCATCCGCTGTTGTTTCCTTCCGTGCTGCGCCATGTTGCCCCGTACAAGGAACTCCAGTCGGTGCGCCATAACTTACAGATTCGCGTGCCGGTTGACGACCGGCATACTCAAGTGTTTCGTGCCAACTTCGTGCCGTTAGATAACGAGCGTTCCCCCGCCGATGCGCCGGTGCCATTCAAATTCACCCCGCTCAAAACCGCGCCGCGGGAATACCGCATGGACATGGTGTCGGCGCAGGATTCCATGGCTTGGGAAACCCAGGGCGGACTGACCGATCGCGCCACCGAGCATCTCGGCGTCGGCGACGAGGGTGTCATCGAGCTACGCAAACTTTTAAAAGAACAGATCGAGCGCGTCCAGCGGGGGCTCGATCCCCTTGGCGTGATCCGCGACCCGGCGCGAAACCAGCTGATCGATCTCGGCGTGATCAACGAGCGCATCGGATTGTTCGCCCCAAGCTCGACCCGAGCCTCCTCCTAACAGTAGAATTTCTTCGGTTTCTCCCACCACCACCCGCCTGGTCGCTATTGGTTAATACATGTAAATTCCATCTGTTAGTTAACCTCTTGATATTACAAGCTTATTTCGTAAAAAGCCTTGCGCGATGGCGGCCTAGTTGGTTAATATCGGTGCCTATGTCGGGGCGATGGATAGACAAATTAATCTGGTTGTCGGCGCGGCTGCTGTTGGCCTTGCTGCTGACAACTCAATTCACCGTTAACGCGGCGGCGCAGTGGCGTCAGGAGTGGGATAAGACCATCGCCGCGGCTGAGAAGGAAGGTCAAGTCACCGTCTACGGCCCGCCCGGGGTGACCTATCAGAACGCCATCGGTGCATTCCAAGAAGCGTTTCCCAAGATCAAGTTGGTTTACGTGCCCGGCGCGGGAAATAATAACGCCCAGCGTCTGGTCACCGAACGGCGCGCGGGGAAATATCTCGCCGATCTTTTCGTCGGCGGTTCGGGGTCGATCATTGATGTGCTTTTCGACGGCAATATGTTGGAGCCGATACCGCCGTTGCTCTTGCTGCCGGAGGTCAAAGACCAATCGCTGTGGTTCAACAAGAGCCATATCTACGCCGATGCCAAGGGGCAGTATGTTTTCATGATGCAGGGCAACGTCAATACCAACGTGGCGGCCTACAACACCCAAGCGGTCAAGCCCGAGCTAAAATCTCACCTCGATTTATTGAATCCGCGCTGGAAAGGGAAAATGGTCGCCTACGATCCGCGCGCCCGCGGCCATATTCAGAACGTCCGGGCGATTTATTACAACCCACGGCTTGGTGGCGAGTTTTTCCGCCGTCTGTTCACTGAAATGGATGTCGCGATCAGCCGCGATCAGCGCTTGATGATCGACTGGGTGGCGCAGGGGAAGTATCAACTGTCGGTGTTCAGTTCCAACAACGATGTCTTCGACGCCAAGAAAAAAGGTCTACCCATCGACATCATCGACGCGCCCGATGACGAGTCCTACATGTCCGGCGGATTCGGCCATGTCGGCGTGGTCAACAAAACTCCGCATCCGGCGGCGGCGAAAGTATTGCTCAACTGGCTGTTGTCCAAAGAGGGCCAGCTCAAGTGGCAGGAGAAGGCCAACGATAATTCGCTGCGCACCGATATTCCCAAGCATATGTTGTCGGACCCAACGATGATTCCGAAGGACAAGGGGCGATACATAAATAGCAGTCTGCCGCAGTACCAAGATATCGATGCGGCCTTGAAGATCATCGACGATGCGCTCAACAAAGCCGGCAAAAAATAATCTCGAATCATTAAACCCAGGAGTAAGGTTATGCTGACCCAAGAAGAAAACGAAATGCTGACGCGAGTCGGGCCGGGCACGCCGGCGGGTGAGTTGCTGCGCCGCTATTGGCTGCCGGTGGGCGTCGCCAGCGAGCTCACGGCGGAAAATCCCACTCAGGTGGTGCGCATCTTGGGTGAGACCTTGGTGCTGTTCATGGACAAGAGCGGCAATGTCGGTCTGCTCGAAGACCGCTGCCCCCATCGCGGCGTGTCGTTGTCCTACGGCCGGGTGGAACAGCGCGGCATCGCCTGCGCCTATCATGGCTGGCTCTACGACACCAAGGGCAACTGTTTGGAGACGCCGGCGGAGCCCTGCGAGAGCAAATTCCATCTCACGGTCAAACAAAAAGCCTATCCGGTGCAAAAGCTCGTCGGCCTTTACTGGGCTTACATGGGGCCGCTGCCGGCGCCGCTGATCGCCAACTTCGATATTTGGTTTCGCCAGGATGGCCGGCGCAAGATTTTCATCCAACCGCAGCTCGACGCCAACTGGTTTCAGCCCATGGAGAACTCCATGGACCCGGCGCATTTGCAGATCCTCCATCAAAACACCGCCGCCCGGGGCCGGGAGATTGCCGACAGCACGCGCGGCCTCACCGACGATGTCGCTGAGTTCGATTTCTATGAAGTGCCCTACGGCGGCTTGATGAAACGGCGCACCTACAAGAACGGCATGATCGACGAGCACCCGGTGCTGTTCCCGAACATTTTGCGCCAGGGCAATGTCGGGCAGATTCGCGTGCCCATGGACGACACCCATACCAAAGTTTACTTCGTGCGTTTCTACCCCACCGAGAATGGCGAGTTGGTCGAGAACGACGAGCCGCCGGTGGAGTATCTCAAATCGTATAAAAATCCCCCCGACGCGCTCCATCCGTTCACCCGTTTTCGTATGGACCTGGTGCAATCCCAGGATCACATGGCTTGGGAAACCCAGGGGCCGATCTGCGACCGCACCCAGGAGCGGCTCACCAGTTCGGACCGCGGCGTCATATTGCTCCGAGAAGTAATGTTCCGCGAGATGAAAAAGGTCCAGCAGGGTCTCGATCCCATCGGCGTGGTGCGCGACCCGGCGAACAATCCGTTCATCGACACCCATCTACTCGAATCGATCAAGCTGGGCGACTACGATCGCTCGCCGCTCGCGGTCAACCAATAACGAGCCGGCTTCCCCACGCGCCCCGCCGTTGCCTCCGGCGGGGCGTTTTTTCCCTAAACTTGCCTCTGTCTGCAACGCGGAACGCAAAAATTGCCGCGCCGACAGACTCTGTCGCGATGGCAAAACCTCGGGTTCTGTCATCCCGAACGAAGTGAGGGATCTCGTCTTGTCTGCCACTTACGAAGACGAGATTCCTCGGCTTTGCCTCGGAATGACAGTTGCGACACAGTCGGAATCGGATTTTTCTCTCGCCAAGACGCAAAGGCGCTAAGTTCGGAAAAGAAAGGGTAAAAAATTTCCCGTGATTTTTATTCCGGTTCTCCGACCTTTGCGGCCTTTGCGTCTTGGCGAGAGATATTCCGAAACTCGGTCGCGGTAGCGCCGCGCTGGCTCTCGGCAATCGATAATATTTCCGCGATTGAACGGCGAGCCGATTTAGGATCACTATTCGCTTGCCATCGTCGGGCGGCGAGAATATGATCCGGTCGCTTTACTGATCATTCACTTTTAAAAAATTCGAGCGAGGGAAATCACATGGCCGATCTATCCAAACTGCGCGAGCTGGTGGCGCAATCCTGCCGCATGCTCGGCAAACTGAACTTGACCAAGGAGCCCAGCGGCCATGTCAGCGCGCGAGTGCCGGGCGAAAACAAAGTGTTGATCAAAGCGCGCGGTCCGGAAGAATCGGGTCTGCGCTTCGTCACCGCGCGGGACATTATAACCGTCGACTTCGACGGCAAGAAAGTCGCCGGCGACGACGGCCTCGACGTGCCCCAGGAAGTTTTCATTCACACCTGGATGTACAAGAGCCGGCCCGACGTCGAAAGCGTGGTCCACGTCCATCCCCTGACCGTGGTGCTGTTCACGATTGTCGATAAACCGATTCAGCCTTTGTATGGCGCCTACGATCCCTCCGGTTTGCGCCTGATCGTCGAAGGGCTGGCCCACTATCCGCGTAGCATTACCGTGTCCAACGAGAAGCTCGGCGAAGAGTTCGCCAAGGCGATGGGCGACAAGCAGGCCTGCCTGATGCGCGGCCATGGCATTACCAGCGCCGGGCCCGGCGTCGAGGACGCGACCTTGACGGCGATTAAGTTAAATGACGCCGCGACGATCAACTATCAAGCCCACCTGCTCGGCACGCCGCGGCCGATTCCCCAGGAGGATATCGACATTCTGGTCGGCAAGTCGCGCGGCAACGGTAACAAATCGGTGCACGCCAACTCCAACTGGCGCTACTACTGCAAACTGCTCGACGAAGAGTCGTAATTTTCATCGTTCAAAACGTTCAAGCCGTTCAAATCGTTTCGGACCGCGGATGTCGATCATCGCTATTTTCCATCCATGAGCGCTCCGGTTCTTGAATTTCGCCAGGTGGTCAAGCGCTTCGGCAGCGTCAATGCCGTCGATGGCGTCAGTTTCACCATCGAACGCGGCGAGATCTTCACCTTGCTCGGGCCGTCGGGCTGCGGCAAGACCACCACCTTGCGTTTGGTCGCTGGCCTGGAAGAGCCCGACGGCGGGGAGATTTTCATCGCCGGCAAATGCGTCGCCGCGCCGGCGCGCGGTTTATACCTCGCGCCGGAGAAGCGCCACTTGGGCATGGTGTTTCAGTCCTACGCCATCTGGCCGCACTTGACGGTTTTCGAAAACGTCGCCTTTCCGCTGCGCGTGCGCCGAGAGGCCAACCCGATGGTCCGCCAACGCGTCGACCAGGCGCTGGAGGTCGTCGGCTTGGGCGGTTTCGGCGAACGGGGCGCCACCCAGCTGTCCGGCGGCCAGCAGCAAAGAGTCGCACTGGCGCGGGCGCTGGTCTACCAACCGGAAATCCTTTTGCTCGACGAGCCGCTGTCCAATCTCGACGCCAAGCTGCGCGAGCAGATGCGCGTGGAGATTCGCGCGCTGCAAAAAAAGCTCGGGCTGACCGTTCTCTACGTGACCCATGACCAGGCCGAAGCGATGACCTTGTCGGACCGCATCGCGGTGGTCAATCGCGGCCGCTTCGTGCAGGTCGGCACGCCGGAGGAAGTCTACGAAAGACCGCTGACGGAATTCGCCGCCAGCTTCTTGGGACGCATGGTCAGCTTCACCGGCATTGTGAGAAGAAATTCCGCGGCATATGTGATCGAGTTCGCCGACGCCAGCCGGTGCGCGCTAGGCGATCATGTCCCAAACTCATGCACCGACGGCGGCGCCGTGCAGTTGCAGACCCGGCCAGAAGATATCGCGATCCTCGCCGACGGTGCGCTGGAGTCCCATCAACTTAGTGCCGCCGTGGAGCAGGTCGCCTACCTGGGCGAGAGTTTCGAATATCATGTGTGCGCCCATGGCGTTTCGTTCGTCCTGACCGCGGCAAAAAAACACCGCTATCAAGCCGGCGATAAGATTCGTCTGGCGCTCGATCCGGCGCGGCTCAAGATTGGTCCGGTGTGACCGTTTATGGATTCAACAACCGCCACGACTTTGCCGCGCTGGCGGCGCTTGCGCCCGCGGCCGATCCGGGTGGCGGAGTTCTCTTTTCTCATTTTCCTCGCCGTCGCCATGGGGCTGCCGCTGCTGTTTTTACTCACCGGCAGTTTCAACTTGAGCGCGCCGGGTAAGCCGGCACTGTACGGTCTCGACAACTGGATTCGCGCTTTTACCGACGGCGGCACCCTGAGCGCGTTGGGGATGAGTTTTCTCCTTTCGGTGGTGCGGCTCGTCCCGGCGATGATTCTCTCGGTATTGTTCGCCTGGCTGATCGCCCGCACCGACATGCCCGGCGGCAAATTCATCGAAGCGATCTGTTGGATCGCTTACTTCGTGCCGGATTTCCCGCTGGTGTTGGCGTGGATTTTACTGCTCGATCCCAACTTCGGCGTGCTCAATGGCGTCGCTAAAAGCTTGCCCGGCGTCGACGGCGCGATCTTCAATCCCTACGGCTTTTGGGGCATCGTCTGGGTGCACACATCCACCGGCGGCATCTGGTTCAAAGTGATTTTGCTGGTGCCGGTGTTTCGCCGCCTGGGCGCGACTCTCGAAGAGGCGGCGCGGGTGGCCGGTGCCAATACCACGACCATGCTCTGGCGCATCACCCTGCCGGTGTTGGCGCCGATGATTCTTGCCGTTTCAGTTCTAAGTTTCATTCGCGGCCTGCAATCGTTCAACACCGAGCTGCTCCTCGGCACGCCGGCGGGCATTTACGTCTACTCGACGAAGATTTACGACTTTCTCCAGCGCGAGCCGCGCGCCTACGGTGAGGCCACGGCGCTGGGCTCGGTATTCTTGTTGGTGCTCGCCGTGCTGCTGTTTTTCTACTGGAAGTTTTTGCGCGGCGGCAAAAAATTTACCGTGGTCACCGGCCAGGGCTATTCGACATTGAAAGTTAAGCTCGGCAAGTGGCGCCATGTCGCCTGCGCCGGCTGTTTGCTCTATGTCGCCGTCACCATGCTGTTGCCGCTGACGTTCCTGGTCATCGGCTCGTTCATGCGCCGCTACGGCTTTTTCAACATCGCTTCGCCGTTCACCTTGAATCACTGGCACAACATGTTGAGCGATCCGATTTTCTTGATCGCGCTGAAAAATAGTTTGATCATCGCCAGCGCTACGGCGGTGGGCGGCGTTTTGCTCTACTCCGCGTTGGCCTACTTGTTGGTGTCACGGCGCACCATCACCGCGCCGCTATTGGAAAGTCTCTGCTGGATTCCCCATGTGCTGCCGGGGATTCTTCTGAGTCTCGGCGTGCTCTGGCTGTTTCTCGCCACGCCGCTGCGGTTTTTTCTCTACGGCAGCGTTTGGGGCATCGCCGTGGCGCTGATCTTGGCCGACAGCCCGGTGACCACCCAGGCGTTCAAGGCTGGCTTGCTGCAGCTGGGCGCGGACTTGGAAGAGTCGGCGCGGGTCAGCGGTGCGTCGTGGAGTTACACTTACCGGCGCGTGCTGCTGCCGTTGCTCGCGCCCATCGCCGCGGCGGTGGGGCTGATGAATTTCGGCAGCGCCTTGACCAGCATCAGTACTCCTGTGCTACTTTACAGCCACCAATCGCGGCCGCTGGCAATTTTGCTTTTGGAATATAGTTTCACCGGCGAACTCGAACGAGCCGCGGCGCTGGGTTTGCTGATCACCGTGATTATCGCCGTGATGATGCTGGTCGGGCGCAAGTTGGGTTTGCAGTTGGCGGGGAGCGAGTGATGCGAATTATTGTTGGACGAAATAGCGCTTGGGCGAAAGCCGTGCTCGTGTTCGTGCTCGTGTTCGTTGGGAATTCGGAAGGACGCGCGCAGACCAAGGCTAGCGAAAAGGATTGGCTTGCCGTCGTCGAGGCGGCCAAGAAGGAAGGCAAAGTCGTGGTTGCCGGCTCGCCCGATCCAGTGATGCGCAACGAGGTGATTCCTAAATTCACCGCGCGCTTCGGGATTCCCGTTGAATTTGTCGCCGGGCGGTCGAGCCAGATCGTTTCCCGGGTGGAAACCGAGCGGGCGTCGGGGATATTCAGCATCGATGTTTTCCTCGCCGGGCCGGACACCTCGGCCAACGAGCTTTACAACGACAAGATGATCGATCCGCTGAAGCCGCTGCTAATCATGCCCGAGGTGGCCGACGGTTCGAAGTGGAAGAACGGCAAAGTCTGGTTCGCCGATCCCCAGGAGCAGTTCGTCGTGCGTGCTTTCAGCAGCGTGGCGACGCTGCTGTTCATCAACACCGATCATGTCAAGCCGGACGAGCTGCGCGGCATGAAGGATCTGCTCAATCCCAAATGGCGCGGCAAGATCTCCACCGAAGACCCGACCGCCACCGGCGCGGGCTCCAACAAGGCGGCGCGCTTTTATCTGCAAGTGGGCGAGGAGTTCGTCAAGAATCTTTACATCGACCAAAAGAGCGTGCGCACCCGCGAGCGCCGGCAGATGACCGACTGGCTGGCGCGCGGCACCCAGCCGATCTGTCTCGACTGCCGCGAAGACGACGTCCGGCCGCTGGTCAAGGACGGTTTCAAAGTTCTGGAAATCTTCGACATGACCGGCGCGGCGCCGACGATCAACGGTTCGCCGTGGATGTTGTCCTTGGCCAACAAAGCGCCGCATCCCAAGGCGGCCCAGGTGTTCGCCAATTGGATACTCGCCAAGGAAGGTTTGGAGACCTACGCCAGGGGGTATGGCTCAGCGACGCTGCGCACCGATGTCGATGAATCGTTTCTCAACCCGGGCAATATCCCCAAGAAGGGCGTGAAATATTTTGACGACACCGATTGGAAATGGATCGTCGGCGGCCGGCATGAGAACCGTGAAAAGGTTTGGAAACTATTAAAAGCAGCCAAATAGCCGATTCAAAGTGAATTCAAATTCCGCAAGCAGAGAAAGGTAGAAAACATCATGGCAAAGAAAATGAGGATTTATTACCGCGCGCCGAGCCACGTGCCGCTGTGGAAGGTGATGGAGGAGTGCGGCTTTTTGAGCAAGCATGGCATCGACATGGAGATGGGGTCGCTCGAGGGGCAGCGCCAGCGCGCGGCGGATGGCTTGAAAGCCGGCGATCTCGACATCGTCTCGGGCAATCATCACAACCTGTACGCGCGCAAAGCGCTGCACGACGAGCCCTACGTCCATATCGCCCAGAGCAACAACGCCTGGCGAGAAAATTTTCTGGTCTGCGGCAAGGGCGTCAACGGGCTGCAAGATCTCAAGGGCAAGAAGGTCGTCATGGACGACTTCGACGGCCACACCGGCCTCAACGTCTGGCTCTACCTCAAACAGCATGGCTTGGAAGAGGGGCGGGATGTCGAGCTCATCGAGAACGGCAAAAAAGGCGCCGAACGGGCGCGCGATGTCATGGAAGGCAAGTACGACGCCAGCTTCATCCGCGCCGTGGACCGGCTGCGCGCGCTCAAGTTCGGCGCGAAAATCATCGAGCTGCCGTCCATGGCGATGATCGAGGGGGTGACGCTCACGACCACCACCACCTACGTGAAAAATCACGAAGAGGAATGCCGTTCGTTGGTTATGGCCCTGGTCGACGGCATTCACTTTTACAAAACCAACAAGGCCGATACTTTGAAGATCCTGCAAAAGCATTGCTCGACGCTGCTCAAGATGCATGGCGACGAGGAGTGGGATTGCTTCTACGAGAACCAGGCCGATTCGCTGGAGAGCGCGCCTTATCCGTCCATCGAAGCGATCCAAAACGTCTTCGCACTGGGCGTCAAGCGCAATCCCGAGATCAAGGAGTTCAACCCGCTGGCGCTATGGGATCTGCACTACGTCAAGGAAGTCGACGACAGCGGCTATATCCGCAATCTCTACAAGTAGCCTGTCGCGGTTCCGACCGGTTCAGCTAGTGGCAACGGGGAGCCGGAAGTTTATTCCGGTTCCCCGTTATTATTTTAAGCGCTTCGCAGGCGCGCAAGACTTGCGTACAATACGTTCACTACCGTGAAACTACAGCTTTGGTTCCTGCTGCTCATCGCCATGGCGACGTTTATCCATTTGACGCCGGCGAGCGGCCAAACCGATTCCGCGGTTCTCGTCGGCGCTGGCGATATCGCCGGCTGCGAAACGGATCGCGCTGAGACGACGGCGAAGCTCTTGGATAAAATTCCCGGCACCGTGTTTACCGCGGGCGACAACGCCTATGGCAGCGGCACCGAGCAACAGTTCGCCCAGTGCTACCAGCGGTCTTGGGGCCGGCACCGCGAGCGCACCCGGCCGGCGCCGGGGAATCATGATTATGAAACCGACCAGGCGACGCCTTACTTCAAATATTTCGGCGCCAACGCCGGTCCCTTTGGCCGCGGCTATTACCGCTATAAACTCGGCGCCTGGCTCATTCTGTCGCTCAACAGCAATACCAACGCGCGTACTTGGGGCGGGGCGCAGGAGCAGTGGTTGATTCAAGAGCTGGCGGCGCATCGAAGCGCTTGCACGCTGGCTTACTGGCATCACCCGCTGTTTAGTTCGAGCACTACCCACGGTGGCCAAGCCCAGATGCAGCGGATCAACAAGATTCTTCACGCTCATGGGACCGACATCGTGATCGCCGGCCATGATCATATCTACGAGCGGTTCGCGCCCCAGGATAGCGAAGGTCGAGCGGATAGCCGAGGCATTCGCCATTTTGTCGTCGGCACCGGCGGTGCTAAGCTCTACGCCATCGGCCCAGTGCGACCCAACAGCGAAGCGCGCAACGTCACCGACCATGGCGTGCTCAAGTTGACGCTCCACGGGGCGAGTTACGATTGGCAGTTCGTGCCGGTGGCTGGCGGAAAATTTAGCGATCGCGGCAGCGCCAAATGCTCGCCGGCGAAATAATCTCTTTCCCGAGGTGAATGACATGGAAGATGTGCGCATCGTCGATACCACACTACGCGACGGCGATATCAGTTTGTGGGCCTACGGCATGACCACCGGCATGATGCTGCCGGCGCTGCGCCATATGGACGAGGCTGGCTTCGACTCCATGGAGTTTTTCTTGAGCCTGCGGTTCAAGAAATTCGTCCGCGAGCACAAAGAAGATCCTTGGGACTGGCTGCGGCTGGGCACCAAGGAGATCAAGAAAACCCGGCTGCGCTATCATGGCGGGCTGCACAGCGGCTTCGAGTTCATCCCCGAGTGCATTCGCCGCCTGGTGATCACCACCGTCGCCAAGTACGGCATCGATCTGACCCGCACCTCCAACGCCTGGAACAACTTCGAGCTATTGGGCCACGAAGCTATAGAGCTGAAAAAGCTCGGCATGGAGACGGTGATGAATTTGATCTACGCGATCTCGCCGCGCCACACCGATGAATACTACGCCCAAAAGGCCCGCGATGCGGCGGCGTTCAAGCCCTACCGGCTTTGTTTTAAAGACGTCGGCGGCATGTTGACGCCGGAGCGCACGCGCAGCTTGGTGCGGCTGATCAAGCAAAACATCGGTGACACGCCGCTGGAGTTTCACGCCCACTGCAACAATGGCTTGGCGCCATTCAATCTTTTAGAAGCGGTCAAGGAGGGCGTGCGCATCGTCCACACGGCGATCCCGCCGCTGGCCAACGGCTCGTCGCAGCCGTCGATCTTCAACGTAGTCAGCAATCTGCGGGCGCTGGGTTTCAATCCGCTGGTCAATACCGCGGTGCTGCCGCCAGTGCGCGATCATTTCGCGCGCATCGCCGCCGAAGAAAATCTTCCGACTGGCGCGCCACGGGAATACGATCAAGCCTGGTACGGCCACCAGGTGCCGGGCGGGATGATTTCCAACCTGCGCCATCAGTTGAAGCTCATGGGCAAGGAAGAAAAACTCGACGCGGTGTTGGATGAGATCACTCAGGTGCGCGCCGAGTTGGGTTACCCGATCATGGTCACGCCGTTTGCCCAGTTCGTCGGCAGCCAGGCGGCGATCAACGTGATCGTCGGCGAGCGCTACAAAGAAGCCACCGATCCGGTGATTCAGTACGCGCTGGGCCAGTGGGGCAAGGAGGGCGCCGACTACATGGACCCAGCGGTGAAAGCGAAGATTCTCGACCGGCCGCGCGCCCGCGAGATCGAAAAGATCGAACATCCCGAGCCGAGCTTGGCCGAAGTGCGCAAGCAATACGGTGGCGCGCATTTGTCGGACGAAGATCTCCTGCTGCGCTACTACGCCGGCCCGGAGTTCGTCGACGCGCTAAAAAACGCACCGGCGCGCAAGGACTACGTCAACCCGCGCCAGCCGCTGGTGCGCTTGATCGAGGAGCTGGGCAAAAAGAAGTTGGCCCATGTGCATATCCGCAAGGGCGATTTGTCCTTGACGATTCAGCGATAGAGGACTGTGATGAGAAAAGGGCGACCGCCGGTCGCCCTACCCAAAATCTCTATGGGACCTGGAGGACGCCATGGCTGAGAAAGAACAGCTGTATGCCGAACATTGGGGGCGCGAAGGTTTTTACGGCGACGGCGTCAATGTGACGCGCTTGCAACATGTGCCGGACTTCACTCACGTCAGCGGGCTACACGCGCCGCACCGGTTGAACATCGCCGATGTTCTGTTGCCGGATCGCGGCGATGCGGCGGCGTTGCCGACGGCGATCTTCATCAGCCGCAGCGGCGCGCAGTTGAGCGTCTCGGGCCGGCGGCAAAATATGCCTTTCGTGGTTTCCAACGTCGAGGCTGACGAGATTCATTTCATTCAGCAAGGTGAGCTGTGCTTCGCCACGGCCTATGGCCGCATCGCCGCCCTGCCGGGGGATTTCGTATTCATACCGCGGGCGGTGCCGTACCAGGTGGAAGTTGCCGCGATACCGACTTTGTCGCTGATCGCCGAGATTCCCGGCGCGGTGAAGTTCGACGCCGCGCCGAAATTTGAGGCGCAGCTCGGCGTTCCTGAGATTGCGGTGGTTACGCCGGAACCGGTTGAGACCACGGTGTTGATCAAATCCTTCGACGGCATCACCCGCTACGTCAAACCTTACAGTCCGTTGGCCATGGTGGCGCTGAGCGGCGGCAGCAATCCGGTGTGGAAAATTAGTTTGAAAGACATCCCGCCCAACCCGGCCGGCCATCCGACCCAGTTCGCCGCTTCGCCGGACAACGATGAATTGTTCTACACACTGAGCGCGCGACCGCGGCGCCGGCCGCCGATGCATTACAACGCCGACTACGACGAGCTGATTTTTTACTTCGCCGGTCCCGGCGCCTGGGGCGCGGTCAAAGAGCCCGGCACGCTGACGTGGGTACCCAAGGGTCTTGCCCATCATGGCCCCAGCGAAGATGTCCCCGAAGGCTATCTCGCCTGGATGCTCGAATCGCGCCCGACCATGCGGCTCACCGACGCCGGCATGAAAGTCGCGCAACTGATGGAGACCGATCTATACGGCCCCCATCCAGCGCAAGCGAGTGTGAGAAGAATCGGCTTCTAGTTTGTCATCCCGAACGTATGTGAGGGATCTCGTCTTCGAACGCTGGGATTTGTTCACCACAGAGCACACAGAGATCACAGAGAAAATGAATTGGTATCGGATGATTTAACCGCAAAGGGCGCAAAGAACGCAAAATAAGGATTCCGGATTCGTAGTGGCGGGGTTTAAACCCGCCCGCTTCACTTGTCCTTGGTACTTGGCGCAAAAAATTCACCGCTGCGATTTCCCGCCTGTTTGCTGACTATGAATGCCAACCCCGCCGCTTGGATCGCGGCTAACAGTAGAAACATGCCGGTGTAGCCGGCGAGATCGATGGCGGCGCCGGTGATGATCGAGCCGACGCCGTAGCTCAATGGGTAGGCGATGGAGAAGGTCGCCATCTGTTTGCCGCGCCGCTTGGGATCGGCGCGCTCGACCGCCAGCGCCAATGTGGTCGAGCTGCCGATGGCGTTGCCGAGCATGTAAATGGCGCCGCAGAAGATCATGCCGACTAAATTCGTCATCAGGTTGATCAGCAGCAAGGCGAGCGCCTGAAAGGCGAAGCCGGCGGCCACCGACGGGCCGCGGCCGATGCGGTCCGACAGCCGGCCGAGCAGCGGCCGGCCCAACATGCTGGTGGCGCCGATGACCACGAAGTAAGCGGCGAAGTTGGCGATGCCGAGCTTCTTGGCGTAGAGCACGCTGAAGTTGGTGATCGCCGGCAGGCCGAGATTGAGCCAGAGTAAAAGCAGCGACGGCAGCAAGATTTCCGGCTCGACGAAATGAAAAATTTCCCGCCACCAGCCCGTGCTGGCGGCGGCGCTGCCCAGTTTCGCCGGCCGGTTTACTGTCGACGCCATGGCCCAGCCGGCAAGCGCGCCGGCGAGGGAAAAAATCGCCGTGACGACGAACACCAAACGATAGCCGCCGAAGTTGGCGTAGAGTAGCCACAAAGCGAAGGGCGGAAAGAGAATCTGCGCCGAGCTTTGCACGCCGCTGTAAAGTCCCGAGGCGGCGCCGCGCTTTTTCTCCGGCGAGATCAACGCCAGGAGCGAATAACCGCCGGTGTTCAAACCGGCCCAGCCGATGCCGCGCAGGCCGTTGGCCAAAGCCGCCGCCGGAATAAACGGGATGAAACAGAAAAAAATGCTCGCGGCTTGAAACAGCAAGCCAGCGATCATGACGCCGGCTTCGCTCGAATGATCGGCCCAGTGGCCGACCAGCGGGCGCACGATAACGCTGGTGACGGCGAAGCAAGCGAGCACCAGGCCGACGACAAACGGCGCCGCGCCCAGCTGGGTGAGAAACAGCGGCAACACCGGCGCCAGCATGAAATGCTGGGCGTAGCCCAGGAGCTGCGAGGCGCAGAGCAAGACGAAAGTGCGCGTCCAGATGGTGTCGGGGGTGGGCATGGTTCGTGTTCGTGCTCGTGGATCGTGTTCGTGGCTCGATTCGGGTCATGAACAAGACTACTTCGATTCAGTCTTGTTCGGCTAGTGCCGTGCCGCACCGGCGCCGCGCAGCTGATCGAGCAACGCCAAAGCGTAATCGGGGCAGGCTGTGCCGCGCCAGGCGACATGACCGTCGGGGCGCACCAGGACGAGTGGACGTTGGTACAGCACGGCGATTTCTCGGTTATCTACGTTGATGATTTCCAGCGGCACGGCGCGTGCTGATGCCGCAGTCATCAACCCTGCTACCTCGATGGCGCGGTCGAAGCGCAGCAGGACGAAACCTTTGCCGAATAGATCGAGGGTGGAGACACCGGGCGCGAGCCAGGCGTGGGGCGCACGGGCGCCGGTGCGGCAGTGCGCGATGGGTTTTTTATCCGGCGCCGGCGCTTTGTCGGCTTCGTCGAATGCCACGATCGGCGAGTTCTCGTAGCAGTAGGCGAGCTTGATGCTGTCATTGAGCCGTTCGTTGCCGGCGCCGCGCCGGCCTTGCAGGGCGGCGGCGAATTGTTGGCGCGCTTGTATGCCTTCCGCCGAGTCGTCGGCGATGGCGCGGTTGGCCGGCAGTGAGGTTTCGTGGACGTAGGTTGCGCTCGAGGCGGCGACGCTGCTGACCGCCACGGGTTTGCGTTCGATTTCATAACTGCGCAGCAAGTGCGCGCCGCCCCAGCCTTCGATCATGGCGGCGAGTTTCCAGCCGAGATCGACGGCGTCGCCGATGCCGGTGTTCATGCCGAGGCCGCCGGTGGGCGACATTTGATGGGCGGCGTCGCCGGCGATGAAGAGCCGGCCGCCGCCGTAGCTCTTGGCGACCAGCTCGCGGCGCTTCCATGGCAGCACCGAAATAATTTCGTAGGTGAAATCCTGGCCGGCGGCGCGGCGCAACGCGGCGTCGGCGTCGAAGCCGGCCATTTCGCTGTCAGGGTCGAGGTGAAACAGCGTCAAGCGCCAGAGCTCGCGGCCGTCGATGGCGATGAGGTCGGACCAATGGCCGGTGCCGTCGACCAGGCGGTAGAAGCGGCCCCAGCCCTTGTCGTGCAATTCGCCCAAAGCGCGGGAGCGAAAAAAAATGCTCACGCTGTAGCTCAACATGCCGGAGCCTTCGTATTCCGTGTTCAACGCTTTGCGAACCACGCCGTCGAAGCCGTCGCAGCCGATCAAGTATTCAGCTTCGATGATCTCACTCTGACCGGTTGGCAGTGACGTTACCCGCGCTTCAATGCCCTGCGCCGCTTCGGCGAAGGATTCCAACCGGGCGCGATGGCGCAGTGTGACCGAAGGCAGTACAGCGGCGCGGCGCAGCAGGATCGGGTCGAAGAAAATCTGCGGACATTGGCGCGCGCCATCGGGCGTGTAGCCCAGGTCGCCTTGTTGCGCGTAGGACGTAAAGCGTTGGCGAAACAGCTCGTAGCCGGTCATGGTGGTGAGATAAATAAAATCGCCGGGGTGATGTTCCGGCCAGCCGGCTTGCTTGGCTTCTTCGGCGATACCCCAGCGCCGGCAGAATTCCATGGTGCGAGTGGACAGCTGGCTCATCTTCGGCACGACGACGCTGCCGTCGCCTTGCTCGACCAGCATGCAACGCACGCCCCGCGTGCCCAATTCAATGGCCAACGCGAGCCCCACCGGGCCGCCGCCGCAGATCAGTGCGGGTATCTGTGTCGTCATGGTTTAGCCGGCGGTTAGCAGCATCGGGCGGGAAATTGTTCGGCGCGCATGATGGATTGCGCAGCCTGGGCGGTTTTTTCCCGAGTCGAAGACTCTTGGACTCGGATGTTGCTCTCGCAAAGGCGCAAAGACGCCAAGTTCGGAAGGACAATAATTTTTTGTCCGGCCTTTGCGAGCTTGGCGTCTTTGCGGGAGATATTCCGAATCCCGTTTTTGTGTACTTTGCGTTTTTTGCGGCTGGACTTTGCGCTGCCCGGACTCGTGCAGGACTTCTTTTAGCAATGTGAAGTCGGCAGTCTGGCTCGGCACCGGTGGGCCGGTGATGGTGCCGCTTTGCTGGCCGGCTTCGATGATGAGTATTGCCGACTTCGCGGTTCGCCGAAAAAGTATATCGGAGTCCTTCGACGGGCTCAGGACCACCGGAAACCTATTCCGCATGATTGAAATTAATCGGCAGTGGTTTAGCGACCGCTTAGGCATTGGCGACGGTCAAATTCATGGCGCCGATGTTTTCGATCTCGGCGGTGAGTTTCTCACCGGCGTTCAACTTGCGTTGAAAGGCCGGTGAGTCGGGATTGCCCGTGGAGATCAAATCGCCGGGATTGAGCGTGGTGACTTCGGAGAGAAAGCTCACCAGCTCGGCGACGCCGTTGATCATGCCGCTGGTTTTCGCCGACTGGCGCAGCTCGCCGTCGATCCACAGGTTCATCTGCAAATTCTGCGGCTCGGTTATTTCGTCGCGGGTGGCGATCCACGGTCCGGACGGCGCGAAGGTTTCAAAACCTTTGCGCACCGAGCGGCAGGCACCGGCGCCGGTGCCGGGCGGGTTGGGGCCGCGCGCGGTCATGTCGAGCATGATTGTAAAACCGAACACATGGTCGAGGGCCTGGGCCTGGCTGACGTTACGCGCGCGGTTGCCGATGACGATGCAGAGTTCAAGCTCGGGATAGACGACGCGCTCGCCCTTCGGTATTAAAATCGCTTGCTCCGGGCCGATCACCGCGGACGATGGTTTTAAAAAAGTCATCTCCAGCGCTTCTTCTGGCGTGAACTTGAGGGTCTCGCCGCGGCCGGCGCCGGCTGTCAAATCGCTGGTGCCGCGCTTGTAGTTGAACGCCGCGGCGTAAATCTTCGACGGCTGGGGCACCGGCGCCTTGAGCAATTGCGCATCCATCGGCATCTTCTTGCCCTTGGCGATGACGCCGGCGAGGGAATTTTTCAACCCGTCGTAGTTGGCGATGAAGTCAATCATCGACGCGCCGGCGGGCAATAGATCTTGAGCGGCGAGAGCCGCGCCGATGAGAATAAATCCATCGCCGGTGATCACCGCGAGGTCGTTGGGTTTTACGGAAGCTATGCGCATGGGGGTGCCTTTCTTTGGAGCGGATGTTTCGCTTCTAACATTGCCGCTTCGGTTGTTTCAATTGCGGGGTGGATCGTGCTCGTGCTCGTGGTTCGTGGCTCGTGCTCGTGTTCGTCGCTCGTGCCGGACTCGGAATCCGAAACGATCACGAGCCACGAGCACGAACACGATTTCTCATTTCAGCCGCTTACGGTTGGCGATCACGATGGCCAGCCCGCCGGCGCCGAGGGCGGCGAGGATCAGATACATGGCGAAGAAGTCGAACCATTGCACCAGGCTGCCGCAGATCAGGGCGCCGACGCCGTTGCTGAGCGGCAGGGCGATGGAGAAGGTCGCCATGGCGCGGCCGCGCCGTTCGGGTTTGGCTTGTTCCATGGCGATGGCCAGCGTCGTCGAGCTGCTCATGGCGAGGCCCAGCATGTAGAGCGCGCCAGAAATAATTAGCGTAAAAAGATTGCCGGCGAAGGCGAGCAGCACCAGGCCGATGGTTTCTAAAATAAAGCAGGCGAGCAGCGCGCGGCCGCGGCCGATCTTATCGGAGACCTTGCCGAGGGTCGGGCGGGCGAGAATGCTGGTGGCGCCACTGACGACGTAGAACCAGCCGATGTTGTCGATCTGCAATTCGCGGGCGTAGAGCACGAGAAAACTCGCCACCGCCGGAAAGGTCACATGGGACATGAAGGACAGCACCGAGGCGAGAATGATCTCGCGGTCGAGGACGCTCAAAATTTCCTGCCACCAGGGACCCATGGGCGCGGCGCGGTGGTTTTTATCGCGCGGCGGCATGTGACGTTTGAGAGCGACGGCGGCGATGGTGCCGGTAGCGGCTAAGCCGAAGGCAGCGGCGAAGACCACGCGAAAACCGCCGAAGGGCGCGGCGATCAGCCAAAGGGCAACCGCCGGCAGCAAGATCGTGCCGCTCGCCTGCACGCCGCTATAATATCCCGAGGCTTCGCCGCGCCGTTCGGGCGGCGCGCTTTGCGCCAGCATGGAATAGCCGGCGGCGCTCATGGCGGCCCAGCCGATGCCGCGCAGCGCATTGGCGAACATGGTGGCCTCGGCCAACGGTATCAGGCAGAGCAACACGGCGAGGGATAACAGCGTCAAGCCGCACAACGACACGCCAGGCTCGGACCACTGATCGGCCCAGCCGCCGATGATCGGCCGAAAGACCACGCTCGTGACGGCGAAGCAGGCGAGCACGAGACCGACTTGAAACGGTGTGCCGCCGAGCGACGTGATGTAGAGCGGAAAGGTTGGCTGCAACAACGCATGCTGCGCCGAGCCGAAGAACTGCGCCGTGCAGAGCAGCAGGAACGTGCGCGTCCAGAGGGTTGTGGTCATGATTCGTGCTCGTCGCTCGTGCTCGTGTTCGTTCCGGATTCCGAGTCGAGCACGAGCCACGAACACGAGCACGATTCGGTTTTATTCATCGCAAGCTCGCGCGGTTTTTCCAGGTGACCCAGAGGCCGGGGAGGTTGAGCGTGGCGAAGAAGATAAACATCCAGGTGTAGCCGGCCAGTTGGATGGCGCTGCCGGCGAGCAAGGAGCCGAGGCCGGCGCTCAGCGGGTAGGCCATGGAATAGGTCGCGATCACTTGGCCGCGCCGTTCCGGGTTGGCATGTTCGAGCGCGAGGGCGAGCGTCGCCGCCGTGCCCATGGACGAGCCGGTGCTGTAAAGCACGCCGGAGACGATCATGCCGGTGAGCGTGGTGGCGTTGACGACGACGCAAAAGGCCGCGGCTTCGAGGATGAAGCCGGCGGCGATGGCGGCGCCGCGGCCGATCTTATCGGACAGCTGGCCGAGCAGCGGCCGGGCGATCAAGCTGGCGCCGCCGCTGGCGACGTAATACCAGGCGAAATGTTCGATGCCCAGCTGGCGCGCATAGAGAACCAGAAAACCGGCCAGGGCTGGCCAGGAGACTTGAAGCGCCAACAGCAAGCTCGATGCGAGCAAAATATCTTTGTCGGGAATTCTAACGATCTCGCGCCACCAGGGACCGGCCAGGGCGTTGCGTTGGTTGCGCTGCTGGCGCGCCAGGTTGACGCCGCGCTCGCGCAGTAACAACCCCAAAGCGGCACCGCTGACGGCGATGGTGATCGACACCGCGAAGACGACCTGAAAACCGCCTAAGGGCGCGTCGATTATCCAAAGCGCCAAGGCTGGCAGGAGAATCGTCGCGGCGCCCTGGGCGCCGCTGTAGTATCCCGACGCTTCGCCGCGGCGCGCCGCCGGCGCGCTTTGCGCGAGCAGCGCATAACCGCCGGAGTTGACACTGGCCCAACCGATGCCGCGGCAACCGTTGGCCAACATGGTGGTGCCGACAAAGGGCAAATAGCATAACAGCACGCTGGCGCCTTGAATCAACAAACCGGCGATCATCACGCCGGCTTCGCTCCATCGGTCCGACCAGTAGCCGACCAACGGCCGCAGGATCATGCTAGTGGCGGCAAAGGACGCCATCACCAAGCCGACGACAAACGGCGTCGCGCCCAGATGGGTGACGTAGATCGGCAAGGTCGGCTGCAAGACGAAATGCTGGGCGTAGCCGAGGAACTGGACGATGCAGAGCAGAACGAAGGCGCGGGTCCAGAGGATGTCGGTGGGTGCAGTTGTCATCGCAGCGGTGCCAGTCGAAGTTTTCTTATACAAGCTTCGCGGCAACACAACAATTGATAATGGATAATGGAATATTGATAATTTCGGATGGGGATGGATGGGATACAAATAAAAATGGCCCGGGCGTTTGTGCGCCGGGCCATTTTATCGCGTACCGCGCGCGAGTTTATCTTAGCGTCGCGTAGTAGGCGGCTAGGTCGGCGAAGTCGGCGTCGTCGAGGCCTTTGAAGATGCGCTTTTTGGCTTCTTCCAATTCGGCGACTTCCAGTTTGCGCTTGTCGCTGGCGAATAAATTCATTTGCGCCTGGAGAAAACCGCTGCGTTGACCGCGCAGGGCGGGGATGTTTCTATCGGCGTCGCCGTCGCCCTTGGGGCCATGGCAGGCGATGCATTGGCTGGCCAGCGTCGTGCCGCGGCTCATTACCCTGGCGTCGACTTTGACATTGGCGGGCGCGGGTTTTTTCTGGCTGGCGAAAAAATCGGCGATCTCATCCAAGCCGAACTGCAAGACATACTTCGAGTAGGGCTCCATCTCCGGCGACGGCCGTTTGCCTTCGGCGTAGTCCTTGATCGCTTTCTTGAAATAATTGGCGTTCATGCCGGCGAGCACCGGCACATGCTGCCCCGGCGTATTGCCGGCAAAGCCGTGACAGGCGCTGCAGACCAGCGATTTTTGCGCGCCGGCTGAATCGAGCGGGCCGGCGTGGGCGGCGCCGATTAAGAGTGAAAAAGCTAATAGACCGATTGCCAATATTCGCATTGTCATGGAAGTCTCCTCGATCATCCTAAGACGTCGTTCCAGATGCTGGCGCGCCAGGCGAGGGAATTCTGCGCCGTGCCGACGCTTTTGCCGGGCGTGAGTTTTTGCTCGATCTGGACGACCTTACCGTTGTCGATTTTGTAGGCGTTGACCACCGCGATGGCTTCTTTATCGCTCACCCAACTGTAGCAGGTGTTGCCTGGCGCGATCTGCGGCACCTCTTTGCCGTTCAACAATTGCACTACGGCGGTGGCGCAGATTTTCCCCATGGCGTTGGCGACGTTGCCGGATTTCGGCACTGGTAAACCGATGGTCGCATCGCCGACCACGTGGATGTTTTTCTGCTTCACCGATTCGTAAGTCACGTGATCGACTTCGCACCAGCGTTTGTCGCCGCCGACCAGATCGGCGTCGACGGCGATGGCGCCGGCGCGCTGGGGTGGGATGACGTTGACGACATCGTACTTCACTTTGTCGCCGGTCTCGGTGGTGATCTCCTTGGCGCCGACATCGATCTTTTCGGCTTTCTGCGACGGCCGGTAATCGATGTTCGCTTCGTATTCTTTGAACACCGCTTTGAACAGGCCGGTCTTGGAAACAATGTCTTTGTTGGCGTCGAGGACAATGAGCTTGGATTTGGGCTTCTTGGTTTTCAAAAACCAGCCGATCATGGACGCGCGCTCGTAGGGGCCGGGCGGGCAACGGTAGGCGACCAGCGGCACGGTCATGACCACCACGCCGCCATCGGGCAGGGCTTGCAGTTGCTGCGCCAGTTGCACGGTCTGCGGCCCGGCCTTCCAGGCGTGCAGCACTTTGTCTCGGGCTTGGGACAGGCCGTCGACCTGTTCCCATTGGAAATCGATGCCCGGCGAAACGATCAAGCGGTCATAGTCGAGCCAATCCTTGCCCACGCGCACGCGCTTTTTGTCGGGCTCGATGGCCGCCGCGAGCTCATGGCGAAGGCGCACGCCATGGCGGCGCAGACCGTCGTAGTTCATGGTCAAATTTTTCAGCGACTCGACGCCGGCCAAGACCAGATTGCTAAACGGACAGGAAATGAATTCCTTGTTCGGTTCGAGCAAAGTGACGTCGATGGACGGATCGGTGAGGCGTAGATACTTGGCCGCCGTGGCGCCGCCCCAGCCGCCGCCGATGACGATCACCCGGTGGCGCGCCTGGCCGAACACCGGCGCCCGCGCCGTGCCGAGGGCCGCCACCGATAGGGCGCCGGCTTGGAGAAACCGTCTGCGTGAAATGGTCTTCATGGATATCTCCGGAGGATAAAATTGCTTCGCGTGAGTATTTGCGTGAATAACCAAACCCGCGGAGTAAGTCAAGATTTATCCGAGCTTGTTGATTGGTTTAGTTCAATTTACTAAATTGCCACCCATGGGCGCATGTTCACTTCAGGATCGCCGATGGTTTTTGCGCAGGCTGGCGGTCTTGGTTGCCGGCTTCGGCGTTGCCAAGGATTTCGTGATACCCGGTCCAGCCACCGGACAAACCTCGCAGTTGGGCATGCCGCTTCCCGACGAACTGGTCGAGGCGACGATCAAGCGGCTATTCGGTAATCGGCAATTCCAGCGCGGCGACGACAAGATCAAGGTCGAGCTGCCGCAGATCGCCGAGGACGGCGGCAGCGTGGCGATTGGCATCGATTCCAGCCTGCCGGTGAGCGGCGCGGCGGCGCTCAGCCATATCTATATTGTCGCCGACAAGAACCGCCGGCCGATGCTGGCCAAGTTTTCTTTTACGCCGGAGTCGGGGCGGGCGCTGGTCGCCACCAGCATTCGCCTGGCGACCTCCACCGATGTCCGGGTGGTGGCGGAGCTCAGCGATGGGACGCTTTATTCAGTGACTAAACCGGTGCGGGTGACGATCAGCGGCTGCGACTTGCCGCCGCAAAGCTAAGAATGAACTGGTTCAAAACGTTTTCGGAAAATCTCGCTGAGATGTTATGGCTGAAGTAGGTCGAGTCAATATTCGCTTGCCGTCGGCGATCAAGCCTGGGGAGGTGATTCGCGTGCGCACGCTGGTGATCCATCCGATGGAGATCGTCCAGCGCGATAAGGCGAACAAGATCATTCCCAGGAACTATCATTTCGTTCACACCATGACGGTGAGCTACAACGGCAAGGAAGTGATGCGCAACGAGTTCACTCAGGGGGTGAGTCAAAATCCCAGCATCACGTTTCCGCTCAAGGTCGACAAGCCGGGCAAATTGACTGTCAGCTACGCCGATACCCAGGGCAAGAGCTATGAGGGTTCGGTGGAGGTGCGGTTTTCTTGATGGTGGTTTTACTGCTGCTTCCGTTCCGAGTCGGGCGACCGCCGGTCGCCCCTTGTATAATGAAATTGAAGTGTCTGTATGCACATTGTTTAACACGAAACAGGATGGGACAGGCCGTTCGCCCCTCGGTCCTTGGAGACCGTTTTGTAGCATGGACCGTCCCATCGTGGCTCCCAAAAA
>CAMDBU010000067.1 GCA_945889495.1 Syntrophobacter sp. SbD2
CTGAAAGCGAAGGGTAAACTGTTCAAAGTCGCTCTCATCGCTTGCATGCGCAAGCTGCTCACGATTCTCAATTCTATGATCAAACATAAAACTTGTTGGTCTGATACTTTTCTTCAGAAAGCTTGACTTGCAAGACAGTTGCTACACCGGATCAATCACCCGCCCTTTCGACCCGTGGGCACGCCGGCTAAATCCATTGGTTCAATTGTTCGGGGATTTAAGATCGGCGTGACCAAATGGTTTCGCGAACGCGGAGATACGCGCGTAGTCTGGCAGCGCAATTATTATGAACATGTCATTCGCGGCGAAGAATCGATGAGCCGGATAAGAGAATACATTCAAAACAACCCAGCGCGTTGGGAATTCGACCGCGAGAACCCAGCGGCAACGTCTCCGGAAAAGAAAGATGCGTGGTTGTAGCGGTCTCGGGTGGCGGGGTAGTTGAGCTGCCGTAGGGGCGAAAAATCTTTCGCCCCTACCCGGTCACGGATTGGCTGCGAAGTGCATGAGATACGAGTCTACTTCAACTGGCGACTTTTTCGCTAAGCTTTCAAGCGTTATCGAAACGCCGCCAGCACCTCCCGCGCGAACAACCGTAGCATCTCCGAGTGGCGCTCCAGGCTCGGATAGATAAATTTAATCTCGAAGTGCGACACGCCGGCGTCGCTGTAGGCTTTTACTTGTTGGCGGATCTCTTCTGGCGAGCCGATCAAACTGACCGCGGTCAATTGCTCGACGCTCATCATTCTTTCAAAGGTGCTTTGGCCGATGGCGAGGGTGTTGTAGCCGTCGTTTCTGGCCTTCTCTCCGTTTTCGTCGATGCAGCCGTAGACTTCGATGCCGAGATGGAGTTTGTCCGGATCTCTGCCGTGGGTTTGCGCCATGGTTTTCACTTCTTGAAATCGTTTGCCGATGTCTTCGGGCAGGAGCCACGCGGGTAACCAGCCATCGCCCAACGCCGCGGTTCTTTTCATCGCGGCTTCGGTCCATCCGCCGACCCAGAGCGGCGGGTTGGGTTTTTGCAATGGTTTCGGACAGATTTCCGCGTTCTCGAATTTAACGAATTGTCCGTCGTAGCTCGCCGGATGGTTGGTCCAAATGGTTTTCATCGCGCGCAGATGGTCGTCGGCGATTTTGCCGCGCTGTTTGCGATTCACGCCCAAGACTTCGTACTCGCGCGATTTGATCGTCGACGGCGAGCCGATGCCGACACCGATGTCGAGGCGGCCGTTGCATAGCACGTCGAGAGTGGCGATCTGTTTGGCGGCGAGCAGCGGATTGCGGCAGGGGACGACGACGCAGGCGATGCCGAGGCGGACTTTGTGCACTTGTCCGGCGATGAACGCGAGCGACGTCATCGCTTCGAAAAAGTCTGGGCTCGGGTTGTTGGCATGAGAATCGTCGGAGCCCGATGAAATATGCGTGCGGTGGATTTCGTCGGACCAAGTTAAGTGGTCATGCACCCAAATTGAGTCGAAGCCCAAAGCCTCGGCTTCTTGGGCGACTTGCAGCATCGATTGCGGCGAGGCCAGCGGCCCGGAGTTGGGCAGGCGGACGCCGAAGGTGATTTTGTTACTCATGTTGAGGCTACTCCTTTGCTGTCAACAAGTAGTATGAAGTCGGTGAAGCACGCAAGCTTTGGAAGAGGATGGGTTTCGCGGAGTCTATCCTGAGCAGGGTCGAAGGACTCTACCCATCCTACGTAAGACTCGCCTGCCCGGCTCGTTGCCAGAAATGCGCGCGGCTGGCATAGTCATCGGCATGAAGCTGTCGCGCTATTCTATTCTGTTTCTGTGCACCGCCGTGGCGACCATGACTTCCATCGGCATGAGCACCTTCAGTTTATTCCTGCCGCCCATCGAAAAAGAATTTGGTTTGACGCGCTCGCTGGTAACCTTGCCCTACATGGTCGCCATGCTCGGCTGGGCGGTGGGGGCGTTGACCTTTGGCAAGCTGGCCGACGATCGCGGCTCGCGGCCGGTGATCTTGATCGGCATCGCGCTCATGGGCGCGGGCTTTGCCGGCATGGGCTTGTCACAAAACCTATTGCAGATATCTCTCACCTACGGCATCTGCGTCGGTCTGGCGATGGGCGCGTGCAGTCTTGTCATCATGTCGCTGCTCGTTTCCAAGCACTTCGCTGACAATCGCGGACTGGCCGTCGCGGTGATCCAGACCGCGCCGCCGATGAGCCCGCTGCTCTTCGCGCCGGTGATTTATTTTCTGATTTATTCCTATGGCTGGCGTAGCGCGGCGTTGGTGGTTAGTGGATTGCTATTTCTTGTCGCCTGGCCGCTGGCTTGGTTTGGCGCCCATGACCCGCAAATTGCGCCCGGTGCGCGGAACGAGCGGATTCCGTGGAGCGCAGGTCTGCCCTATCTGCGCAATCGCTCGATGCTGGTCCTGTTCGCCGTGCGCTTTTCCTGCGGCGTGGCGTTTTTTCAGATCGCCCATCTGGTGGCGCTGACCATGAGCAAGGGTTTCGATGCCGCCACCGGCGCCAAGGCGGTGAGCGTGTTCGGCGCCGGCGCGGTGGTGTCGGCGCTGTTGTTTGGCTGGCTGTCGGATCGTTACGGCCGGCCGCGCATCTTGGGCTTGAGCTATTTGACACGCGGGGTCGGGACTTTGTTGATGGCCCTCGATTTTACTAACCCATACATCTATTACGCGGTGGTGGCGCTGGCGATCGGGCCGACCTTCGGCACGGTGGCGGTGGGCAATGTTTATTTTTACGAACTGGTCGGCCCGCGCCGTGCCGGCATGATCCTTGGCATGAGTTTCATCGTGCATCAGATAGGCTCGGCCGCCGGACCGATGGTCGCTAGCCTGGTTTACGATCGCACGGGGAGCTATGACGGCTTTCTGGTCGTGATGAGCTTGGTGCTGTTGGCGTCGGGGCTGGCGCTGTTTTTTGAGCGAAATACCGATGCAGTTGCGATTCCCGCGGCGTCGGCTGCTCGTTCGTCTTGAGCGTTTACCATTCGGCTGACTCGAATACTCGCGCCAAGTACCCGGCGTTCCTGCGCAGCCGGAGAATGGACCGAGTCCGAACCGCCGCCCGCCAAGCGGCTTTTGAAAGGTTGCGACGCTGAATCTCACCCTGGATGGGCGGCGGGCCAGTAGCGAAATGGTCGGCCTGGTCGGCTGTAATGGCCAAAAGGGAATTTTTGACCTACAAACGGGAAGTGGCGATAAAATTCGAAATATCGCCGCCTGTCGTCTAGTAAGCATCTTGGAGTAGGTGGGCAGTATTGTTGAAATCTACTTGGTTCATTCAATACTGCATTGCGGTATAATGCCGCTATGGATGCGGTCTACATCGAAACGTCTATCGTGAGCCATGCCACAGCGTGGCCAAGCCCGGACGCGGCGACTGCAGTTCTCCAGGATCAAGCGAAACGCTGGATGAACGAACAGCGTCCGCTGTACGATGTCGTGACTTCCCAGTTGGTGATCGACGAGGCCTCCATGGGCGATCCGGCTGCGGCCGCCAGACGGCTAAAGATGCTTGACGGAATTGCCGTATTGCCCACAAATCCCGATGCCGTCACTGTTGCTGACGAAATCGTTAGACGATCGATGATGCCGGCATCTGCGAGGATCGATGCCCTTCATGTGGCTTTGGCAGCCTTGGCAGGCGTGCAATATTTGTTGACACTGAATTGCAAACACATTGCCAATGCTCACGAGCTGCCTCGGATTTACCGGCTTCTCGATGAACTTGGCTTGTCGGGAATGCTGATATGCACACCGATTGAATTCCTTGGAGGAAACGACGATGACTCCTAATACGATACTCGATGAACTGCACGCAGCCCGCCGAAAAATCCTGTCCGACTACAAAGGCGACACGGCTGCGTACCTGCGAGATGCACAAGCCAGACTAGAAGCATCGGGCCGACCGATCGCGCAACGCAAGCAGCGATCCATCCGATGCACGGGACCGGCGAAGTCGGGCGAATCGGCTTTGGCGAATCGATCGTCGCCGCCCCGCGATCGGTGATGTTGATGCGCACGCGAAGTTCTACGACTCAACAAGCCATACGTTATTAAGGTCTCTATGGGCACGGCTAGTCTGAGCCGTCATCGCCTGGCCAATTACCTCTCAGGTGTACTGACAATCGTCGCGCGGTTACCCAATCGGCGGCAGCCGGTCCGATGACGGCCAGCATCACCTAGGATTGCACTGGCAGCCATGACGGTTTCCTTGTCGTGATGAGCTTGGTCCTCTTGGCATCGGGGTTGGCACTATTCCAAGGTATGGACGGCCGAAGTGATCAAAGTTGAAGGCGAAGCAGTACCGCAGCCTTCGGTGAGTTAATTTGCAATGACGTGACCGGAGTTGTGTCGTTGCGTCGTTCGGTTGATTTCATCCAAACCCCACTGATCGAGGCGGGAAACCGTTGACGTGGGGTGGATGTGACGGCTGAAATCCTCCCCGAACAGATCAAGAAGCAAGAAAATAGACGCGCCATAAGAATTATGATCAACTCAGATTGTTCTGATAGACTCCCTGCCCATTGGGGTGGGATCATTCATTCCTAAGGCAACTATGCGCACATTTGACTGAAATAGCCTGCTGAGCCGGTTGGTGTTCATTAGAAATCATTTTGTTGACAGGTGAAGGTACCAGGTGGATATTGTAATCCAAATGGAGTCGGCAATCATGCACTGCAACCGAGATGAGCTAACCGGGAGAGTTAGCCGATATGCGGCTCCGTTGATAGATAGATCTCGCGGGCAAGAGTCACATGCCAAGGGCTGAAGACCTATTTGAGCGGATAGAACGTGGCGGTGAGCAGGTAATAGACGAGCTAATCGCCGCGCGAGTATCAGAAGAGCTTTTCCTCGACTTCAAGCGCTCAAGCGACGACGGTTCTGGTCATCGCTTGAGCGATACCGACCGCAACAATTTGGCTCGCGCGATCTCTGGTTTTGGAAACTCAGAAGGCGGGGTGCTGGTTTGGGGTGTTGACTGCTCGCGAGACCCTACAGGGGCTGACGTAGCAAGGATGAAGGTGCCCATCCAAGACCCCCAACGGTTCGTGAGTTGGCTTGAAGGTGCCATATCAGGATGTACCGTTCCACCGCACATAGGGGTCCGGAATCTCGCAATCAGTCGCTTCGGCGTTCGCGAAGGTCTCGTTGCGACGATCATTCCCAAGAGTAATCATGCGCCTCATCAAGTTGTCGGCCGTCTGCAGTATTTTATCCGAGCTGGCTCAGATTTCGTACCAACTCCGCACGGAGTTCTTGCTGGAATGTTTGGCCGCAGACCGCAGCCATACGTGTTTCCGACCTACCTCGTTGCACCAGCGGCTGTAGAAGGGGATGTAGTCACCGCCTCGTTTGGCCTTATGGTTCGGAACGACGGCCCGGGCATCGCTAAAGATTTGTTTGTCAGCCTCATGGTGGAGTCCTTTCCTGAGGATCCGTCATCGCTCGCGTTCGATCGTCCGGACGCGGTTAACTGGGGAGGTGCTTGGTCCTTTGGTTCTCACATTAGCCTTCTGAGTCAACCAACATTCCGTTTGGCGCCTGAAGCTCAAGCTCAGCCGTTGATCATTCAAATTCGTATCGCACCACCCGTTACTAGCCCTGTGAAAATACTCGGTCTTGTCGGGGCCGGTAACTCGGCGCCATGCCGAGTTGCGTTTACCCAAGAGGTAGCTGCTATCCAAGTTGCTTACGATGAGATAATGGCCGCGCACCGGGCTGGCGCAATACCCGACAAGTTACGCCACAGCTTTGGTTCTACAGTGTTGGGGGCATAATGACCAACGTGAGATCTAACTTTTCCTTCCAACCGACCGGCCAAATGCGGCCGGCCGTTGAGCTCACACGTTAGCTCCCTAGGATTGGACAGCTTTCTCCTGTACCTATATCCGTTTGAGACGACAGAGAGGTTTTTGGTCACCCAGTGAGGGAATTAATAAATTTTCTCGACCTACGACTTGGCGCTTAGCGAAAGGTGGTCGAAAAATCCTAGCTATATCGGAGTATACCGGCAAGCCTACTAACTGCTTCTAGGAGAAAACCAATGGCCGAATACATCCCAAGCCCGAGAGATTGGGCGCGTGAGCAGGTTGAAGGCTACGAGCGAACCAACGGCGCGGAAGGCAACACGCTACGCGATACCGGGTTGCCGGTGATCATCGTTACACACATGGGCAACAAGACCGGCGGGATTCGCAAGACGCCGCTCATGCGGGTCAAGGATGGCGCCAACTATGTGCTGGTGGCGTCCATGGGTGGCGGACCGAAGAATCCGGTTTGGGTCTATAACCTGCGTGTGCGGCCTGAAGTGGAGATTCGTGATTTGTCAGTCGTGCAGGAGATGCGGGTGCGCGAGGTCACCGACGCGGCGGAGCGCGAGCGTCTGTGGAAGATCGCCGACGCGACCTATGCGCGGTTCCCGGAGTATCGAGCTAAGACTACCCGAGTGATTCCGATCTTTGTAGCGGAACCGATTTCGAAGTAAGGCGTGAGGAGTGAATAGTAAGGAGTCTGGCTCTCACTCTCCTCACTATTTACTCCTCACTCCACACTTGCCCGTTACGCGAGTTCCTTGGCCATCGGAATGGGAGAGGCCGGATGAGGGCCAACATTATTGTTGGAGTTAGCTCATCAACCGCCCGCCAGACACATTCAATGACTCGCCGGTGGTGTGCGACGAGTCGCTCGACGCCAGGAACAGCGCGGCGCTGGCGACTTCTTCGTGCTTGGCGTATTTGCGTAGCGGCGTGAGCGAGAGGATTTGCTGCTCATGGGCTTCCACCGACATGCCCAGGTTTTTCGCCCGTTGGGCGTACATCTCGCGCAGGTCGGGTTCGTCCATGCCGCCGGGGCAGATGATGTTGGCGCGAATGCCGTGGGGGCCGTACTCCTTGGCGATGGTTTGAGTTAGTCCCACCACGCCCCACTTGGCGGCGCACAATGAGCCGCGCATGGCCATGCCTTCGCGGCCGGCAGTGCCGGAGATGCTGACGATACTGCCGCCTTTTTGCTTGACCATTTGTTTCAACACCGCGCGGCAGCAGAGAAACACCAGCTTCAAGTTGTAGAGCACCACGTCGTCGAATTCTTTCTCGCTGATCTCAGTCACCGCCACCAGCGGGCCGCGGAAGCCGGCGCTGTTGATCAAGATGTCGATCTTGCCGAAGCGGCGCACGGTTTCGTCGACGATTCGATTCACTTGGCGGTCGTCGCTACAGTCGGCGGTTATGGCGACGGCTGTGCCGCCGTTCTGATTGACGGCCTGCGCCACGCCGTTGAGCTCGGATTTCATCTTTTCCAAGTCGACCAACACCAGGCTCGCGCCTTCACGCGCGAAAGTGTGGGCGATGGTTTCGCCGATGCCGCGGCCGCCACCGATGATGAGCGCTACTTGATTGGATAATTTCATGCCGAATCCTCCTCTTGGTGATCGCCCTGGGCGGCGCGTCCTGGGACGCTGGCGGCGAGCGCGATTGCCGATTAACATACTGAATTGTCTTGACGAGAACAACGCACTTCGCATAGCTTTCAGGCGATGGTGCACGCCGCGTGGTGGCGAACAGAAAGTGAGGCCCGATGAATCTTGTCACGATGGTCCTGATGGTTGTGGTGCTCTTTGGCGGCAACGCCTGGGCGCAGGACGGCAAACTGATCGACGCCGCCAAAAAGGAAGGCGGCAAAGCGGTGGTCTACACGTCGATGGAGTCGAGCATCAACGACGGGGTGGCCGCCGGCTTCAAGAAAAAAACCGGCTTGGAGATGGAGTATTGGCGCGCCTCGGCGACCAAGGTGCTCGACCGCGCGCTGGGCGAGCATCGCGCCGGCAAGCCGCAGTTCGATGTCGCCGTGACCATCGCCGATCCGATGTTTCTGATGCAGAGCGAAGGGGTCTTCGCCAAATACGACTCGCCGGCGGCGTCGGGGTTTCCGAAAAACATGATCGATGCCAACCTGGGGCCCAACTATCGCAACCTGATGATCGGCATCGTCTACAACAAAAATCTCATCAAGCCCGCGGACGCGCCGAAGTCGCTGGAGGATCTGGTCAAGCCGCAATTCAAAGGCAAAGTGGTCATGCCCGATCCGACCCAGCACACGACGACGACCCAATGGGTGGCGAGCCTGCACAAGATCATGGGCAAGGAAAAGGCGGAGAAATTTATCCAAGACTTGGCGGCGAGCCAGCCGGTGCTCGCCGAGTCGCTGCTGCCGCCGGTGGAACGGGCGGCCACCGGTGAAACGCCCATCGCCATCACGCTGGTTCACTACGCCTATGTCTTCGGCCAGAAGGGCGCGCCGCTGGATTACGTCCGGTTACCGCAGTTTCTCGGCGACGGCAACTACGTCGGCCTAGCCAACAAGGCGCCGCACACGAACGCCGGCAAGGCATTCATCGACTACTATCTCGGTGACGAAGGCATGACGATCATGGCCAAGTTGGGCGAGTTCGTAAACCGCAAGGGAATCTTCCCGCCGCTACCGGATGCGGAGAAACTTAAGTTCGTGCCGATGGACCGGCTCGACGCCAAGACTTACGCCGAAAAGAAGAAGGAGTATCAGAAATTGTTCCTTCGGCAGTGAGAGGGAGTCGGAGGAGTGGCCGCAAAGAACGCAAAGGGCGCAAGACGGGAAGAGAAATCAAACCACGAAAATCACGAAAGGCACGAAATAATCTTCCGGTCTCTGCGTGCTCTGTGGCTCGGTGGTGCGAATTCCGAATCTAGCGTAAGCCACGCAAAAAGGGATTTGGGATTCGGGCGGGTTTTAAACCCGCCTGCTTGGATTAAATTAAGAACTTATCTGCGAATAAATTCTGAACTAGTTGAGAGGACTGCCATGGCACAAATCACCGATCCTTGGGATCATCACGATTGGGATTCGCGCGATTACGTGCGCGATTGGGCCGAGCGCCAGGATGCCGGCGAGCCGCACCGTGAGCCGGCCTTCGCCGTGCTGGCGGAAACCATGCCGTTCGAGAAAAACGCCCCTATCAAGTTTCTCGACATCGGATCGGGCTACGGCGCGCTGGCGGCGTATCTGTTGACTCAGTTTCCCAACGCCCAAGCGGTTTGTCATGACGGCTCAGCGGAGATGTTGGCGCTCGGGCGCGAGCACTTGGCGGGGTTTGCCGGCCGGGTTCAGTTCATCCAAAGCGACTTGAGCCAGCCCGGTTGGAGTAAAAAGCTCCAGGGTCCGTTCGACGCCGTGGTTTCGTCCATCGCGATTCACAACGTGCGCGAGTACGAAACCATTCGCGCGATCTACGCGGAGACTTTCACTGCTCTCAATGCCGGCGGCTGTTTGTTGAATCTCGACCGCATGCGGCCGTCGGTGGAAGAGCAGCTGCAATGGCTGCGCGACGGCGGCTTCGCCAACGTCAAGAGTTTCTGGGACGGTGGTAAGCGGGCGATCGTCGGCGGGTTCAAGAACTAACGGCTGATGCCGGTCGCTTTCAAGACAAATTCGTCGGTGAAATATTTTTTCGCGCTGCCGGTTGAAAGTTTGGTGGCGTAGAGCAGTGCGTCGAGGTTTTTCTTGGTGAGGACGATGGAATAGGTGTCTGCCTAGTAGCTCAGGGATTTGCGCAGCACGGCGATGTCGCTGCCGGGTTCCTTCTTTGCCGCCGCGGTCAACACTCGTTCGCGGTCGTTCTGTATCAACACCATTGACGATTTCAGCACGCGCAACAAAGCGGTGATCTCGCTGGATTTGGTCTTGAGCCGCTGGCGATGGGCGACGATGAGGACGAAGGGAAATTCCGGCAGCGCTTTGCCGATCTCCATGATCACGGGGAAGCCTTGGCGCTCCATCAAGACGGTTTCAGTGGCGGAGAAGGGCGCGGCTTGGACGACACCGGTTTCCAGCGCGCGCACGCGGGTCGGGCTGGTGCCGGCGTAGAGTAGTTTGTAGTCGCGGTCGCGCACTAGGCCATTGCGCGCCAGTGCTTCGACCGTGGCGAATTCGGTGACGCCGCCGGAGCCGGTGACGCCGATGACTTTGCCTTTGAGATCGGCGAGCTTGCTGACGCCCTTGGCGCCGATCAGCACTTGATCGATCTGCGAAGTATGACCGCCGACCACCACTAGGTCCGCGCCGCGGCTAATGCTGGTCACCGCGGTGGTTCCCGCCATGATCGCCAGGTCGACATCGCCACTGATCATCGCCGCGATCACCACCGGCCCGCCGCGGATGTAAACCGGCGCCACTTCTAATCCTTCGCCGGCGAACAGGTTGAACTCGCGCGCCATGCTGAGCGACAAGGATGTGTTCCAGGTTGTGGAAGGGTAGGCGATGGTGAGGGGTTTGGCGTTGGCTGAATTCGAAAGTGCGAGAAGCGCCAGAAGCAATTGTAGGATCGCACCGATTAAACCGCCGGGACCCCATCCGTCATTCCCGCGCACGCGGGAATCCAGGTTAGTTGTTTTGGTGTAGTACGAATTAGCCTGGATACCGCTTTCGCGGGTATGACGGAGGAAGAGTGACTACTCATCTTCACTATCGATCACCGCCGCGGAGCGATGCCACTTTTTCAACGGCCGGCCTTCGGCGTAGGCCATGACCTCGCGCTCCCAGAGTTTGCGGTAGAGCAAGAGGCCGATGTCGGCGCGGATCAGGTGTTCGCTTTTGCGTTCCGAGATTGGCCCCTGGCCGACTTGAGTGACGTAGTCTTGGATCCAAATCATGTTGGCTTTGTCGTCGCCGTCGATGTCTTGGATGCGCAGCTCGCCGCGCAGGATCGCTTCGCCGAGTTCGATATAGGATCTGCCGAGTTTTCCGCCTCTAGCTTCATGGCGGCGCCGGTATTCCTGCATTTTTTCCGGTCCCGCCGTGTCGTACATGATGTCGACTTGAAAGCTCCAATGACTGTCGTCGTCGATGGGCACGCGCCAGGTTAAGTGACTGCGGTGCTGCTGGCGCGGCGACTTGAAGCAGGTCATGTTCGGCCAGCCGCGCTGATTGGTGTGCACCCAGCCATTGGCAAAGGTCGAGCGGATGTCGATGCCCCAGTCGGTCTCCTCGGCGTCGACTTTGACCGGTACCTCCGGCGCTTTGTTGGCGAATAGCTCGGACTCGCGATGGGCAAAGGGGATATGCACCGGATCGTTTTCCATGTTGATGACGAAATTGCAGGCGCGCGTGTAGGCCTCGACCCAAAGCTCGCCGCCGGATTCAAAGTCGGCGAAGCGGGGAAATTCCGGTGCATCGCCGTCGCCCAGGTAGGTGAAGATGAGGCCTAAATATTCGCGCACTGGATAGGTGCGCAAGCGCACGGTCTTCGCCGTCGCTGCGTCTTCGGTCGGCACTTCGACGCACTGGCCGCTGCCGTCGTAGCGCCAGCCGTGAAAGCGGCAGCGAATCGTGTCGCCTTCGATCCAACCGACCGATAGCTGCAAGCCGCGATGGGCGCAGCGGAACGCGGTCAAGTAGGGTGCACCGCCCTCGCCGCGATAAAGCGTGAACTTCTCGCCGAGGATTTGTATCGGCTTGGCCCAGCCGGGCTTTAGTTCCGACGCGATGATGATCGGATGCCAAAGCGTGCGCATGTAGTGCCCGCCGGGAGTGTTGGGTCCGGTGCGGAAGAGGTCGGCGAGGTCGGGCATTTTGTCTCTCCGATTAAAAGGGTGAAGCTTATTGGGTTATTACAACGCCCGTTCGCTGCTCAAGATGCGCGAAAGATTCTTAATCGATTAATTGTTCGCTTAAGGCTTGGAGAAGATGAAGCTGCGCGCTCGATGTTCCACTTGCTCTGAACAAAGCTACCGAGAGAAGTATTATATTCAGGCCCAACGCTACTGGTTGCATGGGGTCTAGGAACGAGTTGATCCCGAAGTTGTTTCTTCCTGCATTTACGTGCCAGCGATACCACGAACTCTTTTGGTTGTGCTATCAAATCGGGATTGCCAGGGACCCTGTTAAGTGGGATTGAAAGAAAATCAGCAAAGCCTTTCCGATCGGCCATTATCCAAGATTCTATTTCCATTACAGCGAAGCGGAGTAGAAATTGTGGACTCTGACGCGTTCCCAACCACGAGTTAATCAAAGTCGGAGGGCATCGCGCAAAGGAGTCTTGGTCCGCGATCATTAACACTGGAAATCCGTGAGCTGTTCTATTGAGATTCCGAGCTTTTTGTTCGAGGTAGCTCTTGCCTTTAAGACCAAGCGTGACACTAACGTTGATGCCTAAACTAGACAGAATTCTCGCAGAGACAAGTTCGCTCAATCTGTCTTCGACAGCGAGGATTAAGCTTTTCGGGTTCATTCGAACAGATTCCACTGTTGGTTTGAATTCGGTCTGGTACGCGGAAGCACGACCTCGCCGACGGTGAACCCAGATTCCAACAAGGCCCGAACCTCTGCGATTTCCGCGGCAACTTTAACTTCCGTTCCCTCCTTTCCCGGGATCAGCAGTAGGACTTCTCGTCCGTCGATGCCTTGTTCAGAAAGAAGCGCGTCGCTGTGTGAACTTACTAACACTTGCCGCCGCCGTGTTCGTTGCATTTTGGCAATAAAAGGAGCCATCTGCGCAACGATACCGGCATTTAACGACAGTTCTGGTTCCTCTAACAGCAGCAGGGAGTCGCTTTCCAGCAGGGACCAAAGCAAGCCTAATAGCCGTAGCGTACCATCGGAGAATTGATCTTCTTTTTGCCAGCCCGCATTAGGGCGCCAATGCGAATAGAGCGCTTGCAGATGCGGGCGACCGGTTGCGGGATCGCGTGTGAATTCTAATTGCTCAAGTTGAGGTACAGCGATTTTCAGAACTTGTTCGATGCGGGATAGTCGAGCACGACGGGTCTTTTCAGTTGTCTTCGCGAGACGCTCCAAAAAACCTTGTCCAAACGGATCGTCTTCGATAATGCGTCCTTGGATGGAGTCGGCGAACCGAAGGAGCTGCGGGACGAGGTGTAAGTAGGTCACCGTTTGAAAAAAATGTGCAATATCTCTGAACTCGCTGTTAGCATTTATCTGTTCGAGGAATGTCTGCGTCAATCGATCCGGATCGCTTTTGTCTTTGTCGTCGGGGCGATCCAAGAGTTGTTTATTGCCTTTCCAGACCCGTTCGTAGGTTAGATAGGGTTGTCTGTACCCCCGAATCTCTTGCTGAAGACCGAGCGAATATCGCCATAATGGTGGTTGCCCGGAGGCTTCGGCCAGATGAACCTCGATTACGATTTCGGGATCTCTGCGTGCCGCTAAGCTTCGGATCTTTGAAATTCCGCCGCGGTCTTTGACGGCTTTCTGCAGACCGCCGCCTTCGGTTTTGGCGATATCTCTAAGGAAGCGGAAAACATCTAATAGATTGGACTTGCCTGATGCATTCGCTCCAACTATGAACTGGCGTTCACGCAGTTCTACATCGACGCGTTGGAAGTTGCGCCAATTTTTTACATGCAAGTGGCTGACGATCATCTTTAGGGCTCCTAGCGATGCGTCTCAATATTAACGGTTAGATGACATGGCGCGAGGCATATCGTCGATTTCGTGCAATTCTATGGTGAAGTTGCATTCGATGCAATCAAGGCAGGGGGCGGGAAAGCTCTTCCGCAACGCCAGGTGTGGTCGAACCGCTTTAGAGATTACGTAAGACTCGATTGCTTAAAGAGTCGTCGTTTTCCATGTTGTCGCTACCACTAGGTGACAATCGTCGTATCGCTCGGTCGGCGATACAAGTTATGTTGTCGCGTAATATTTCGCCATCAAATTTTCCACGCCGGCTTTGGCGCAGGCGTCGGTGAACATTTGTCTGACGACGGGATCTTCGTCTTCGTATTCGATCTGGTTGCCGCCGAGTTTGACGTCGACATCGGCTTTGCCTTTACCCTCGCCCCACATCTCGTGAAATTTTTGGCTGCCCCAGCGCAGCGCCAGGTAGCGCACCGGCACCGAGCCGGAATTGAAATGTTGATGGAACCAGCCGCCGGGCGGGACAACCAGGCTGCCGGGTTTCCAGTCGAAGCGTTTGATCTCCTGGCCGCGCGGCCAGAGGAGGGAATAGCCGGTGCCGGCGAGGATAATGACGTGAGCGCCAGGCCCGTGGAAGTGGGCTTTTTTGTAACTGCCGACGGCGAACTGCGAGATGTGGCCGCACAGCGTGTTCTCGGACAATTCCAATCTGACCTGCGAGCCGCCGCCGCCGCGTTCTTTCCATTCTAATAGTTTTAAATTCTTCACATCGGCGACGAAGTTGGTGTTCCAAGTTCTTCCTGAATACCAGGTGCCCGGGTTGCCGAAGTAATCTTCTTGAGATTGATAGCGGTCGTGGAAGACGTAGGGGCAATTGAAGATAAAGTCAGTGTTGTGGATCAGATTCATCATGCACGGCGCGCTGGTGACGGCCAAGAAGCGCGCCGGCTCGCTGCCGTTGCCGTTAAAAATCTCGTGCCAGGAGTTTAACGGCGGCGAGAACAAGGATCCTTCCTGCCATTCGAAAGTCCGCTTCGGTTCGCCTTCGTTCCACACCGTCGCCGCGCCGCGGCCGCTGATGACGTAGATCAGCTCTTCGTACATATGTTTTTCCGGCGCCAGCGATTTACCCGGCGGGATCTCGCAGATGTAGGCGTCGTTGGTTTCGCCGGTGCCTTCTAAGCATAAGCGCACGCCGCGACCGCCGGTGCGCTTCCAGGGTTCGAGCGGCACCTTGGCGATGTCGTCGACGAAAAAGCTCTCGACCATCGGAATGCCTTCGCTGTCGACCCATTTCTTGTAACTGCCGCCGGTGTCGACGATGGATTCATTCGATACTTTCGGTTCGGTCACTATGTTCTCCCTCGATGGTTACTTCTTGATGCCAGCGGCGGCGAACTTCTTGTAAAAGCCTTCGCGCTCCAATTCGTCGATGACGCTCTCGTCGACGAGTCCGGAAAGATTGGGCTCGCCTTTGACCTCGCTGGTTTGGCGCACCAGGTCGAGGGTGTTGGCGATGCCGCTACGATCGATGCGCGGCGGCAGTGAGAAGTTCGGACCGTAAAAATTATGGGTCTCTTCGAGAATCGTCAGGTCTTTTTGCTTTAGCCGGTTGGCGTAGATCTTGATCGCTTTGTCGCGGTTGGTTTTGAATTCAAAAATCCCTTCGCTGTAGGCGCGGACGAAGCGTTTCACGATGTCGCGTCGGCTGGTGAGGTAGGAGCGGCGCACCATGATCAATGTTTGCGGAAATGCTGCGTTCAAATCGCCAAGGTTGGCGAGAATGCGCAAACCCGCGCGGGTGGCGGCGACGGTTTCGGGCGGCGACAGCACTGTGGCGTCGATGTTGCCGGTCATCAACGCGGCGAACCGTTCCGGCGCGCCGCCGGCGGCCAGAATTGTCACCGCGCTGCGCGGGATGTTCCATTCCTTGAGCGCTAGAGTGACGCCGAGGTCGTTGGAGCCGCCGAAATTGACAATGCCGATTTTCTTGCCGATTAGGTCCGCCGGCGCGCGCAATTCCTTGCGCGCTACCACGCTCAAGGGCAGTTTGTTGTAGGCGGCGGCGATGATTGCCACATCACCACCGCGGAGGAATGCCGCAAGCGGCGCGGTGGCGGAGCCTTGAATGAACGGCACGCTGCCGGAAAGCAACGCGGCCATGCCGCGGGCGCTGCCGGGGATGAGAATCAACTCGCCGTTCAGTCCATGTTTTTCAAATAGGCCCAAGTCTTTGGTAGCCCAGATGGCGCCTTGAAAGCCGGCGTGGCCGTCGTAGCCGACCAGGATTTGTTCTTGGGCGGTAGCTATTGTTGGCGCTGCGATTAGACCGAGGAGAAAAAGACCGAGGATCGTTATCCAAGTAAGACTGGTCCCTGGCGATTGTCTGAAAGAGTTTTCGGAGTCCTTCGACAGGCTCAGGACGAACGGATCGGAGCGCGGCGACATATTGAGTGGTCGACTCATTGCGAAGCTCGCGCCGCTTCTTGCAGCGACGCTTGCAGGATGGCGCCGTGCAAGTCCATGGAGGTCAGCGCGCAGTATTCCAGTGAATAACCGGGGCGGACTTCGGCGCCGTCTTCGAGCAGCCGCTGCAACACCATCTTTCTAAAACTGCCATGGCCCATAATGCCTTCGTGCTCGCGGGTGTCGGCTTCTTCGTGCAGGGAGAAATACACCGCTTGCTCGGCGCTGAGGCCGTAGTGAGTGGTCAGCGCGGTGAACACTTTGCCGGCCCAGTGGCCGAACTGTTCTTCGGTCGCGCCGGCGGCGTAAAACTCGGCCACTGTGCCTTCCCAGACAATCGCGCGGAAGTAATCGATCTTGGCGCGAAACTCGGCGAGCATCGGCGTGACGAAAACTTCATCTTCGCTAATGCCCAAGGCCTTCGCGGTTTCGAGGACGACGTAGACATGGCCCGGCGGTTTGGGGTGAATCAGTTCGTCGGCGAGCTTCTCCGCCATCGCCGCCATCAGGTCGCGATGCTGGCGGAAGAAATGAATATGCTTGTGATAGGAGGCCGCTTCCAGGGTATTGATCTCGATGGTGTAGGCGGCCCAGTTCTTGAAGAAGATGCGAAAGGCTTGCCGCGATAATTTACCAGCGGCCAATTGCCGCATGAACTCCGATTGGGTGACGCGCTCGTCCCAGCGCTGGGCGACTTTGTGATAAAGATCGTCGACGTAGGCTTTAGCGTCGGCCGAGGAGAGTTTCAGATTCATCTTTGCGTCCTCTGCGTTCTTTGCGGTTAGACACTCCGAATCCGCTTGCCCGTCAAAACTTCAGCCGCACTTCGACGCCGCGTTTGGCGCACTCTTTGACGAAGGTCGCGTGGATTTCCGGGTCCTGGTCTGGGTAGTCGATCTGAGTGCCGCCGGCAGCTTCGACTTCCAGCGTCTTCACCAAGTCTTCCACTTGATAAGTGAAGCCCCAGGGTTTGAGCGCGAGATAGCGCGCCGGCTCTTTGCCGGGATTGAAATGTTGGTGAAACCATTTCGCCGGCGGCGCGAACAGGCTGCCGAGTTTCCAGTCGATGCGCTCGCGTGGTTTGCCGGGTTCCCAGAGGTATGAATAGCCTTCGCCGGAGAGAATCAAAATATGTGCGCCAGGACCATGCCAGTGGGCGCGCGGGTAGGTGCCCACCGGATATTCTTCGATATGCGCCGACATGGTGTTGGCCGCGAAGTGCAGCAAAATGCCGCGCGCGCCCTGGCCGCGGGCGCTGTGGTCGAGCAAGCGAAAGCCGGGGATGTCGGCGATGAAGTTGGAATCCCAAGTGCGGTGGGCCGTGACTTCCTGCCCCTTGCCGCTGAAGTAGCCGTCCTCGCCGCTGAAGCGGTCGGTGAAGGCGAAGTTGTTATTCATCACGAAGTCGAGATTGCGAAAGCGGTTGATCATCACCGGCGCATCGGTGAGCGCGACCAAACGCGCCGGCTCGTCGCCTTGGGCGTTAAAATGTTGGCGCCAGCTGTTGAGCGGCGCGGAAAACATACTGCCTTCGTGCCACTCAAACGTCTGCTTGCGCCCGCCCTCTTGCCAAACCGTAGTCGCGCCGCGCCCTTTGACGACGTAGATCAATTCTTCAAAGAGATAACGTTCGGGCAGGGTCTGGCTCTTGGCGGCGATCTCGCAGACATAGGCGTCGCAGCTCCGGCCGGCGCCGAGCATATTGATAAACGCGCCCGCCGCGCCTTTACGCTGCCAGGGTCCAAGCTTCACCGTGCGCAGATCGTCGATGGCGTTGCCGCGGTAGATCGGGATGTTTTCCTGTTCCTGCCAAAGTTCGTAGGGCGTCTTGTCCGAGTAGGCCGCGGCCTTGGTTAGATCGATGGTCAATGGAATCCTCCAGAGCGTCGGAATGTCTCCCGCAAAGGCGCAATGACGCTAAGTTCGGAGAATTTATTTTCTCTTTCCTTGGCGGCCTTGGCGCCTTTACGGGAGTAATATCCGAATTAGTTCGTCAGCTTGGAATACTTCTCGCGCAGCTTGGCGTAGCGCTCTCCGCCTTCGCTGGCGGCTTGGCGGAAATCGTCGGGCATATAGTCGTAGGGCGGGCGGATCGGGCCGGTCTTGCAATAGCCCGAGGCGGCCATCAGGACTTTCTCTAGCTGAATGTTGTACGACGCGAAGATTTCCTGCGAACCGGTGATCGCGTGGTGCGGCTCGTTGGCCCAGGCGATGTCGGCGGCGACCGCTTTGGCTTGAGCGGCGTTGCCGTCGGCCAGCGATTTCATGAGAGCGATGGCGACCTGCGGCCCCACCGACGGAATCCAGCAGGTGTCCTGGCTCTCCGGCGCGATCTGAGCGAACTCGTAGGCGAGGCCGACGGGCGGCACGAAATTGACTTTGCCTTTGCTGGCGGCGATGGATTCCTTCAAGATATTTTTGCTGGAAAATTTTGCCGACATGACCGTTGGCGCTTTGGTCACCACCTGGCCCCAGAAATCCACGCCGAAGTCAAAGCGAAAGGCGCGCGGATTGGCGTAGACCATGATCGGAAAGTCGGGGAAGGTCGCCGCGACATCGCCATAGAACTTCACCGCCATCTCGACATTGGCCGGCTGCCACATGGGGATGCCCAACAGTGTTCCCGTCGCGCCGCGCTCTTTGACGAACTTAATTCTGCGCGCGATCTCATGGCCGCCGAGTGCCGTGGTGCCGACGAACGTCGGAATCCGCCCGCGCACGGTTTTGAGCAGGCAGTCGACGTAGGTTTCGTAGTCGGCTTGCGATGTCGTCGCGCACTCGCCCATGGTGCCGAGCGCCATGATGCCGTTGGCGCCGTCGCGCACCAGCTGTTCGGCGAGCCGCGCGGTTTCGTCCAAGTCGACGGTATCGGTGGCGTCCAAACGTTCGGCGCCCGGTTTGGCCGGCGTCGGCATGATGGCGAGGGCGCCTTTGAGTTCTTTAGCGGTGATCATAAATCCTCCTTCGGATGATGGAATAAATATTGTTTACTGTCGGTGGCAAGCTTTATCCGCCTCTCTAACATGTCGGGCTAGTGGCGGCAACGGCGCAAAGCCCGCGCATCAATTGCTTTTACCTTGGCGCTGATTGTAGAAGCAAGCTAGGCGGCGATCGGACGGCTAACTAATCTAACCACAGGAGGCTGAAGTGGCGGAAAAACTAAAGCAGATCATTCCCATCGGCGGCGGCGGCTTTTATCGCGATGGGGAAAACTTGGAGTTGGAAAAATATGTGCTGCGCCAGAGCGGCGCGGAAAATGCGCGGGTCTGTTTCATCCCGACGGCGAGCGGCGAGCCGGATCATTACGTCGCGAGTTTTTACGCTGCGTTCCTAAAGCTCGGCTGCCAACCCTCGGTGTTGACGTTTTTCAAACGGACGCCGGATCTGCGCTCGTTTCTTTTACACCAGGACGTGATCTACGTCGGCGGCGGCAATACCAAAAGTTTGCTCGCGCTGTGGCGCGATTGGGGCGTTGTCGAGATTCTTCGCGAGGCCTGGCAGTCGGGCATCGTCTTGACCGGCGTCAGCGCCGGGGCGATCTGTTGGTTCGAGCAGGGGCTCACCGATTCGTTCTCCGACGGCTTGCGCGCGCTTGACTGTGTTGGATTTCTCCCCGGCAGCTGTTGCCCGCATTATGACGGCGAAGCGCAGCGCCGGCCGTCCCTGCACAGACTCCTCTCCGCCGGCCAAATCTCCGCCGGCGTCGCCATCGAGGATTGGACCGGTGTCCACTACATCGGCGGTGAAATCCACAAGGTCATCGCCTCCAAGCGCGGCGCGCGCGCCTACAGCATGCGCCTGGCCCATGGCTCGGTGCAGGAAGTGGCGCTGCCGGTGGAATACTTGGCGTAGGGTTTCAAGTTCTGTGTATTCTTTCTGAAAATATTTCGACTGTTTGGGTCTTTCATTCTTGCGCGCTCCGGATAGAGGTATAGGTTTGCAACTATACAAGTAAAGGAGGGCGATCCGATGGACGAGCAGTTGAAGAAACATGGTGCGGTCAGCTGGTTCGAGTTGACCACTAAGGACGTGCCGGGGGCGAAGGCCTTTTACGGCAAGCTCTTCGGTTGGACTCTCGAAGACATGAGCATGGTGCCGGGCATGAACTACACGATGGTGAAAGCCAATGGGAAAGACATCGCCGGCATCATGGCGACGCCGCCCCAGGCCCAAGGCATGCCGCCGTCATGGGGCACCTACGTTACCGTCGATGACGTCGACGCGATCGCTAAATCGGTGGCGGCGCTGGGCGGCAAGGTGCTCGTGGCGCCGCAAGACATTCCCAACGTCGGCCGCTTCTGTTGGATCCAAGATCCCCAGGGCGCGGCGATCGGCGCGATCACTTATAAGTCCTGATTCAGCTTAGCTACTTTGCCGGGTTTTTACCGTCGCGCAGTGCCACCTGGCCCTGGCGCGACGCGTCGATCGACTCGCCAAGAATTCTCGCGGCTTCCTGGGGGGCGTGAAAGCCGGTGGAGTTTTCCGCTTCGACGAAGTCCAGGAAAAACTGCGCGCGCCGTTGAAAGCCGCGCGCCGGATCGAGTTGGCTGTCAATTTTCCCGCTGGCTTTGGCTCGTTTCAAATCGCCGATCAGCTCGATCACCGCGTCCATCGCCAGGTTGCGCAAGCGCTGGGTGCGTTCCTGTATGGTCTCGACCCGCGCCTTCAATTCCGCTTCAGGAACCTTGTGGCAGGTCTGGCAGGCGCGGTTGATGTTGAGTAGTGGACTGCGCACATGGTGGTCGGTGATTTTTTGCGCGCCTTCGCGCTTGTAGGGCATATGGCAATCGGCGCAACCGACGCCCGAGCGGGCGTGGATCCCTTGGCTCCATAGTTCGAACTCGGGATGCTGCGCCTTGAGCACCGGCGCGCCGGAATCGGCGTGAGTCCAGTCTTTGAACTTCTGCTCGTCGTAGTAGGCGAGGATCTCTTCGACCTTCAAACCTTTGGCCCAGGGATAGACCAGGCGCTTCTCCGGCCCTTTGAAATAATATTCCACATGGCACTGGCCGCAGACATAGGAGCGCATCTCCTGGCGCGGCGCCATCGAGTTGACGTCGTAGTCTTTCACGCCTTGACCGGCTTTGAGCGCGCGCATGCCTTCGATGAAGCCCGGCCGGGTAATCCGTAGCTGCATGGTGTCTGGCGCGTGGCAGTCGATGCAGGCCACCGGGTGGGTGACCAGCTTGCGCGCTTCGGCAAACGGCAGCTGGTTCATTTTCTCCAAACCTTTGATCAGATCGCCGCCACCGGCTTTGCGATAGGGAACATAGACCGAAGCGTGGCAATGCAGACAGGTGCCCGGTTGTTTTACGGCGATCTGGCGCTCGGTGTAGGTCTGGTCGTCGAGCATGTAGGCGTGGCCGCGCTCCTCGCGGAAATCCTTGGCGAAGGCGTAGCCGGCCCACAGGACTTTTAAGCGCGAGTCTTCCTCGATTTTCGATTGTGCCACCACCGAGCGCGGATCTTTTTGGCTCGGCGTTCTCGGTAGCGCTTCGCTGCCGCCGAAGCGGGTGCGCACCTGGTCGACGGTGCGCCGGTAACCGTCGTACTGGAGCGGAAAGTTCTTGCCCCAGATCGCCGGATCGTCGATCTCGTCGTTGAGTTCCACCACCCGGTAAAAAAGATTTTTGCCTTCTTGCTTGCGCTCGAAGACATTGACCAGCAAGCCGACGGCGATCACCGCCAGGAGCGCCGCGCCAAGGGCGACGCCGACGATCAGTTTGGTGCGGTGGGGCTTCGTGTCTATCGGTTCGTTGGATTCGGCCATTTTATGCTCCCGTTCTATGGATGTCCGACGGCGCCATGGCAGCGAATGCATTCCAGCGCCGTGCCGCCGGGATGGTTGGTGTCGATGGCTTCGGTGATCGCCTGATGGCAGCCGCGGCAGCGGCTCTCGGTGATGGCGCGATTACTCGCTTTGATGGCGATCGGCTCGTGAAACCAGCCGGTCGTAAACGCCCAGGAGTGGCGCGCGCCGTTGGCCGATTTATTCAAATACTTGCTGAAAAAACCTTCGGGTGTGTGGCAATCGTTGCACACCGCGGCGTGGCGGTGGCTCGAGCGCAGCCAGCCGCTATATTGCTCCTGCATCACATGGCAGTTGGCGCAGGCGGCCGGATCGTCGGTCAGATAGGAATCGCCTTTGGCGTAGATGAACGTGAAACCGCCGATGCCGACGGCGAGACCGATCGCCAGGGCCATGAGAATCAGTAAAAATTCTTGATATCGCACGCCGAATTCTCGTTAACGCAAGGTTACAGATCATAGATCGGCGAATGAATCGCCACATGCTGCCCCTGGGCGATGGCGCTGACGATGTCGGCGCGGCTGACGATACCGACGATGGCGCCGTCGGTCATCACCGGCAAGCGTTTGATCGCATGGGCGGTCATCAGGCGGGCGATTTCTTCCACCGTGGTATCTTCGCCGACGCTGATGACGGTCTTGCTCATGATCGACTTCACGTCCTGGCCTTTCTTGGCGATGATGTCGGCTTCGGAAACCACGCCGACGATCTTGCCGTTCTTACGGGCGACCGGCGCGCCGCTGATCTGATTTTTAATCAGCGTCATGGCTAAATTCTTGACGCTCATGGTCGGGCTGACGGTGATGATGTCACGGGTCATGATATCTTTGGCGTTCATAGCGTTTGCTCCTGGTTAAAGCCCTTTGGCCGCGATTAGCTTCGCCAGGTCGGCGACCCGGCAGCTGTAGCCCCACTCGTTGTCGTACCAGCTCAATACTTTCGCCATCTTGCCTTCAAGCACCACGGTGGAAAGTCCATCGACGATGGATGACGCCGGGTTGCCGCGAAAGTCGCTGGAGACCAGCGGCTCGTCGCAGTATTCCAAAATGCCTTTCATCTTGCCATCGGCGCTCTGTTTGAGCGCGGCATTGAGCGCTTCCACGGTCGCCGCTTTCTTCAGATCAACGACCAAGTCGACCACCGACACCGTGGAGGTGGGCACGCGCAATGAAATGCCATGCAGCTTGCCTTTCAACTCCGGCATCACCAAGCCGATAGCTTTGGCGGCGCCGGTGCTGGTTGGCACGATGTTCATCGCCGCGGCGCGGGCGCGGCGCAGGTCTTTGTGCATGAGATCGAGAATTCGCTGATCGTTGGTGTAGGCGTGGGTGGTGGTCATCAGGCCGCGCTCGATGCCGAAGTTGTCGTGCAGGACTTTGGCCACTGGCGCCAGGCAATTGGTCGTGCATGAGGCATTGGAAACAATATGATGCTTGCGTGGGTTGTATTCTTGATCGTTGACGCCCAGCACCAGGGTGATGTCTTCGTTGGTCGCCGGCGCGGTGACGATGACTTTCTTCGCACCCGCATCCAAGTGAGCTCGCACCTGGGCGCCATCGGTGAAGACGCCGGTGGCTTCTATGACGAGGTCGACGCCCAACTGTTTCCAGGGCAAGCGCGCCGGTTCTTTGACATTGAGCACGGCGATGGTCTGGCCGTCGACGATCATGCTGCCGTCGGCGCATGCGACAGTGCCGGGATAAATGCCGTAGGTGGTGTCGTAGCGAAATAGATGGGCGTTGGTCTTGGCGTCGGCCATGTCGTTGATGGCGACGACGCTCAGCTCATTTTTGCAGCGCGCTAGCAGCGTGCGCAGCACCAGGCGGCCGATACGGCCGAAACCATTGATAGCGACTTTGGTGGTCATCGATGCTCCTGTCAGTTGCAGCCCCGTAGATCGGTGGTCAGGTATTGATAGCGGTCGCGAAACTGTTCGGGCGAACAAAAATGCTGCGCCGATGAAGCGGCTTGAGCCAACTGCCTGAGCTTCTCGTCGTCGCGAAAATCTTCTTTCTCGAGCCGAATCATGTACTCGCGCGCCACCCGGTAAGACGGCGTGTAGACGTCCACCTGGCGTACGCGGGTTTTGCCGGTTTTGGCATCGCGCAGTTGGGCGAAGTCCAGATAATCGAGCTGGCCGTTGACCAGGCACACCAAGGCGCCACAGAGTTTGGCCGCGGCGCTCGATGGATTGAGCAGAAATTCCACGGCGCCGTAGCCGAGCGTGCGCACGTACTCGCAGTCGAAAGCGATGGGCGGCGCCGAGCGCAGCTCGTAGCCGATGTTTTTGTGCACTACGGCAACCGTGGCGCCGCGGCTGGCGAAGCGATGTTCGACCAGGGTCTTCAATACATAGGCGAGGTCGACCTCGGCGAGCCGCAGGTGGCCGTAGCTGTCATGGCTGATGCGCACGCCGTCGATGCATTGCAGTTCTTCCGCGGCCATATTTTCCAAAAGCCCTTCGGCGATGACGGCGACGCCGTCGGCGCGGTTCCACAAGGCCTGGCGTTTGAGCATGGCGCCTTCCAGTAGGTCGCACACGGTCGCCATGCGGATCGGTCCGGGAAATTCTTCGGGGATGAGCGTGATGGTCGCGCCGGTGGACTTACCGATGCCGAGCGCCAGATGGCCGGCGGAGCGGCCCATGACCACGACAAAGTACCAGCGGCCGGTGCTGCGCGAGTCTTCCATCAAATTTTGCACCAGCTCACTGCCCAGTTGGCGCGCGGTCTCGAAACCGAAGGTCGGCGTCGCGCCGGGTAGCGGCAGATCGTTGTCGATGGTCTTTGGCACATGGCAAACCCGGATGCGGCCGCCGGCGGCCTTGGCCACTTCGCTGGCGGCGTACATGGTGTCGTCGCCGCCGATGGTGGCGAGATAGCCGATGCTGAGTTTGTCTAAGCTTTCGACCACGCGCTTGAGGTCTTCCTGTTTCTTAGTCGGATTGGCGCGCGATGTATTCAAAATCGAGCCGCCCTGGAAATGGACCCGCGACACTTCATCGTGGTCGAGCTCCTTCACATGATGGCTGTCGCCACGCATCAACCACTGAAAGCCGTCGTAGATGCCGATGACTTTGCGCGCTCGGGTGCGCGCTTCCAGGGTGATCGCGCCGATGACACCGTTGATGCCGGGAGCCGGGCCGCCGCCGACCAGAATGCCGAGGTTTTCGTTGTGCGTCGAAATTTGATTCACCATGACGCAATCATGCGTTGCGATTCTTGTGCCGAACCATTTTCTCAATTCGCGGGGCTAACCAAGCGCATCGAATTGGCCTATTCGCACAACTGGGAATAAACCCGGTTTCGATTCTTGCCGTTGCGAAGAATATCGTCCGCAGCCATGTTTAGTCGTTGGGATTTTGCTTAATTCTCGGTGGCACGGTCATTGCGCTGACACCGAGTGAAGGCAAAAGTAAAAAGGGAAAAGAGGAGGGAGGGGTTATGAGCACTGCTAGAATTGCGATTGAGGAGCCGCGCATCGCCAAGCTGCTGTTTAGCGACGCGCGTTTTGGTTGGCTATGGCTGCCGGTGCGGTTGTACTTGGGCTACATGTGGTTCGAGGCCGGCTGGCATAAATTCGTTGACCCGAAATGGATCGGCAGCGGCGAAGCGTTGCTCGATTACTGGAAGCGCGGCCTCAAGATCGCGCCCAAGCCGGCGATCACCTACGACTGGTACCGCAGCTTCATCGAATATCTGGTCAGCGCCGAAGCCCATACCTGGTTCTCCAAGGTGATCATCTTTGGTGAACTGGCGATCGCCACGGCATTGATCCTTGGCGCCTTCGTCGGCGTGGCGGCCTTCTTCGGTGGCATGATGAACTGGAGCTTCATCATGGCCGGCTCGGCCTCCACCAACGGCATGCTGTTCGCCATGGCGACCTGGTTGGTGCTGGCCTGGCGTAACGCCGGTTGGATCGGCCTCGACCGCTGGCTGCTGCCAGCGGTTGGAACCCCATGGAAGCCGGGTGAAGCGTTCCGGCCAATGCGGACCGCTAAGGTTACCTAGCGGGAGTCGGCTACAAGAGCGGGCGGGGGACGGTCACCCCGCCCGCCATCGTTTGGACATAGGAAAGGAGCAAGATCATGGAAGCTTTGGCAGAGATGAACATGATGTTCGATCTGATGCGGACACCCGAAGGGATATCTCCGGTGGAGCGGTTGCTCAACCAGTTCGAGGCCCATGAAACGAAGGAAGAACAGTCCATCGAGATCTACAAAAAGACCGTCGGCGAGACCGCCAATCCGGCGAACCGCTTCTTGCTCCAGATGATCGTCTCGGACGAAGAGAAGCATCGCGCGGCGATCCATGCCATGGCGGCGACGCTCAAGGGCAGCCTCAACTGGAGCAAGCCGGCGGGCGCCCTGGAAGGCGGCGGCGTTGTCGCGGCGGCGAACGATAAACTGTCCGCCGCGACCGACGAGTTCTTGCGCATTGAGAACGAAGGAATTAGGGAATATAGAATTCTTCTCAATGAAAGCAGCGGCTACTACCACGGCTTGTTCGAGGTCCTGATCGGCGCCATGATCCGCGATTCTGAGAAGCATGTGGAGCTGTTGAAATACCTCAAAAAGAGCTTGGAGAGCGCATGACAGTCGAGGAGCCCTTCGATCCGCTGTTGAGCTTCGCCGAGATCGAACGGCTGGTGGCAAGAATTTACTTTCGCTTCTCCCATCTCTTTCTTGCCCAGCTGGAGCAGCGCGACTTCTGGTGGGAAATGGGCAAGGAAGAGGAGCGTCATGCGGAGATCCTGCAAGCTTGCCGCGCGCTCATTGAGAATTTTCCCGAACCGGTGCTCGACGCGTCGATTAGCCGCGACAAGGCGCAACAGCTGAGTCTGCGGCTCAATGCCTTTCTCGCCCAGGGTACCGCGTCATTGACGGTTGACGAGGCCTTCCGCATTGCCGTCGAGATTGAAAGCTCCGAGATCGACGCGATTTACAGCAAGTTGATTCATTTAGGCGGGGAAGAGGTCGCCCGGACCATGGAAAATCTTGGCGTGCCGGCGAGTGTGCAGCGGCACAAGCTCAAGGCGGCGCTGCGGCGATTCTGCACCAGTGCGGAGCTATTGGCGGCGGCTGAAAGGTTGTGACCCTCTGGCGAACCGGCGCGTCAGTGTTAAGCTAATCTTGAGCCATGGAATTTCAACTCGACAACATCATCGGCAAGAGCAAGGCGCTACGCGATGTGCTCAATCTGGTCAAGAAAGTCGCCAACACCCAGGCGACAGTTCTAATCACCGGCGCCAGCGGCACCGGCAAGGAGCTGGTCGCCCTGGCGTTGCACGCGCTGAGCGACCGCAAGGATAAACTGTTCTTGCCGGTGAACTGCGGCGCGCTGCCGGAGACGCTACTGGAAAGTTTGTTGTTCGGCCATATCAAGGGATCGTTCACCGGCGCCTTCGCCAATCAAGAAGGGTTGTTGGAGAAAGCCAAGGGCGGGACGATCTTTCTCGACGAGATCGGCGAGGTGGCGCAGCATCTCCAAGTCAAATTACTGCGCGCCCTGGAGGCCAAAGAGATTCTCCCCGTCGGCACCACCACGCCGCGCCATATCGATGTCCGCGTGTTGGCCGCGACCAATCGCGATCTCAACCAGGAAGTCGCCGCCGGCCGCTTCCGCGAAGATCTGTTTTACCGATTGAACGTCATGGAGATTCATATCCCGCCGTTGAGGGAGCGTCCGGAGGATATCCCGGCGCTGATCGATTTTTTCATCAAGCGGCACAACCCTGAGTTGAAGCGCAACTTTCAAGGCATCGATGCCGACGCCGTTCAGCTGCTCATGTCGCTGCCGTGGAAAGGCAACGTGCGCGAGCTCGACAACGTCATCGAGCACACCATGATCCTCGCCGAAGGCGAGTGCATCACGTTGAAGGACTTGCCCGCCGCGGTGGTGGCGAGCGCCGCCGGGCAACCGGTGTTTACCCTCAAGCTGAATGACGCGCTCGGTCAGTTTGAAAAGCAGCATATCGCCCGGGTGCTCAAGCAGACCAATCAAGACCGCAAGGAAGCCGCGAAACTACTCGATATCAGCCTGTCGTCCCTCTACCGTAAGATTGATGAGCTCGGCATCGAGTGAGTGGGTACTTGGACTCGGTCGCGCGCCTTTTTCGAATTGCCCTGGATCGGGACTCGCTTCTCATTCCTGCGACGAGTAAGTCAGTATTTTCCCAACCGTGAAAAGCCGCGCTGGCTAGACGTGGAAAATTCACGCATACCGGCTGGCATGTTAGTTGCGCCGCTATCCAGTCGAGAGGCTAGAGAAAGGAGAACGATATGTACAGCAAGATCCTGATACCGCTCGATGGCTCGAAGACCGCGGAAAAGGTGTTGCCGTTGGCGCGCATCTTGGCGGCGACCTTGAAGTTGCCCATCGAATTATTAGAAGTCGTCGATATCGCCGCGGCGACCGCCCATATCGCGGCGGACAAGGCGCGTTACCTCGATGCCATCATCACCGAGGGGGAGAACGCCAGCCGCGAGCATCTGGCGGAAATCGCTGCGACCTTTCCTGGCCTCGCCGTTAGTTGCCGGGTCGAGCGCGGCCGGCCCGCCGATGTGATCATCGAGCGCGCCGAGGCGGAGAAGGGCACGCTCATCGCCATGGCGACCCATGGTCGCTCGGGGATCAACCGCTGGATGATGGGCAGTGTAGCGGAGAAGGTGCTGCGCGGCACCACCGCACCGTTGTTCCTCGTTCGCGCCGGCGTGGCGGGAAGCGCATGTGCCCCGGCGATCAAAACCATCGTCGTGCCGCTTGATGGTTCGGAGCTGGCTGAAGCGGTTTTGCCGACGGTGTGCGAAGTTGCCAAGACTCTCGATCTCGATGTGATCCTGTGCCGCGCCTATGAATTGGCCGCCACCGCCTACTATGGCAGCGAGGATTATCTGCCCAAGTACGACGAGATGCTGCGCGATCTAAAGGAAAGCGTCGAAAACTACCTGATCAAGAAAGCCGACGGGCTGAAAGCCACGGGGTTAACCCGAGTGTCGTGGGTGGCGCTGGAAGGCGCCGGCGCCGAGGAAATCGTCCGCTACGCCAACAAGCATCATGACGCCCTGGTGGCGATGTGTACCCATGGCAGGTCGGGCGTGAGCCGCTGGGCGCTGGGCAGCGTCACCGAGAAGGTCGTGCGTCATGCCGAGGAGCCGGTGCTGGTGCTGCATGGGGCTTAGCCGGCGTAGCGCTTAAGCGAACTACCGGTGTCGCGTGTTGTGAAAGGAGAAGGTCATGAGCAAGATAAAAAAGATTTTGGCGGCGACGGACTATTCCGATCTATCCTGCGTCGGTCTGCGGCGCGCCTTTGAGACCGCCCGTGAAGCGGGCGCGGAGCTGATCGTGCTGCATGTCATCGACATGAGCAGCGATTGGTTCGGCAAGCATGAAAACTTCGGCCCGGTGCGCACGTTACTGGCCGAGCAGAAGGAATTCCTCGATAAGTATCTGCGCGAGAAATTTCCCGAGTTCATGAATCTGGTCGAGGTCCGGCAGATGGTCGAGTTGGGCGCGGCTCATGTGAACATCGCCGAGATTGCCGGCCGCGAAGCGGCGGATCTGGTGATCATGTCGACCCATGGGCGCACCGGGTTGGATCATATCCTGCTCGGCAGTGTGACTGAGAAAGTGATCGCCCACGCGCCCTGTCCGGTGCTGGCGATACCGGTGTCGAAGCGGCCGGCGGTGATGGCTGCATGAAGCCGCGAGCCGCTCGGCCGGCGCGCGGCTAGTCGAACAGGTGCGGCACGAAGGAACTCAGGTTATCGGTCACCGGCGAGGCCGATTCGCGGATGCCGATGCCGGCGGCAGCGCCGTCGATCAGCCAACTGCCGATGATCGGATAGGCGCCGGCGAATTCGGCAACCCGCGCCCTGGCTTGATAAACAAATCCTTCGGCGCCGTAGGGGCCGCCGGTTTCCGCCACCGCGCCGCCGCGGTGAAACGTGATGTTGGCGCCCTCGCGCGACAGCAGCGGCTTCTTGACGTAGTCGGTCATGGTTTTGGGCCCGCTGAAATAACACTCCAACAGATTGGCATGGTGCGGAAACAGCTCCCAGAGGATCGGCAGTATGGCTTTATTGGCGAGCAGCATCTTCCAGATCGGTTCGATCCATTGGGTGAGCGTATAAGAAGAATAAAACTGCTCGGCGAATTGGTCGCGCAGCAGCCATTCCCAGGGATAGAGTTTGAAGATGCTACGGATCGGCTGGTCGGTGTGATCGACGAAGCTACTGCCTTCGGCGTCCCAACCAATCTCGTCGATTTGCACCAGTGCGCTGTCGATGCCGGCCTGGCCGGCCAAGTCCATCAGATAAGTCACGGTCATCAAGTCTTCGCTGTTTTCCACGTCGGGCGGCGCCAGGTAGGCGAAGTGCATGGGGTTGGCCAGGTAAGGCTTCAACTCTTGCCACTGTCGTAGCAACGTCAATCTGTCATGTTAACGGCAAGGCGAAAATGTCAGGTCGGTTTGTTGGTAGCAGCCTCCAAGGTAGAAATCGGACCGTAGCGGAACCCCTGCTTCTTAGCTGGCGTTCGGTATAGGCCAAGTGTGTGCGTC
>CAMDBU010000068.1 GCA_945889495.1 Syntrophobacter sp. SbD2
GCGGCTTCCACCATCGTCAGCTCATTACGTAACGATCGTTGTATGATGTCTAGTCGTTTCTCGTCTCTCATCGTCAGGGTTGTCATCCTTCCACCCTGACATATTCACGTTGCCGTTAGACCCTGACAGATTCACTTTGCTACAACACTGTGAAGAATACTTCTGCCTTCGCAACGTGATTAATGATAGGTCAGACGTGCGGCAAAAGTTCATTTGGATGGCTCTGGTCATAGGAAAAAGCAGAGCGGCGCATGCGATTGGGATCGTGTTCGCGGCCGACGCAGGTGATGAAGGGATGTTTGCCCGAAGCCTGACCGACGTGGGAAACCTGTACCGGACTCTTGCCCGAAGCAATCACTTTCCCGTCGGCGAAGCCGATCCATTGATCGCGATAGTTCGCGAGCAGGCCGGCGCGATGGGCCCAATAGTCGGTTTCATTTTTCCGCCAGTCGGGATGAACTCGCTTAGCGATCTCTGGGGGGCAGACCGTCGCTCAAGCTGCCGGCTTGCTGTCCTAAACTAGCCATAGCGGAATTATACACAGAGCTGGAGGTTTGCCAAACACCAAAAACAAAGGGCGACCGGATGGTCGCCCTTTGGGTTGTGTTGCAATTTTTGAAGCGTGCTCTACGCCTTCCCCGCCTCCTTCAATGCCCTGAGCACATTCTCCGGACTGAGCGGCAGCTTGTTAACTCTGACGCCAGTCGCGTTGAAAATCGCGTTGGCGATGCAGGCCATGGGCGGGACGCAGGCGATTTCGCCGGTACCACAGTAGCCATCGACCGGTGTCGATTCGATGCGCGGCAACATGCTAATCGTCGGCATCAAGAAATTGACAAACATTGCTATGTCAGACGCCGAACCCCAGTCAAACACGCCCTTCCTACGCACGGGCGCTGCGGGTCAGGCGCGATCAGCCTCCAGGTGTCCGCGCAATGCGGTCTTGATTTCCTCGATCCAGTCCTCGCGCGATGATGCGTCGACATATTGACGGGCCTGTAGGTATTGCGCGTAGGCAGCGTCAGGCTGCGCGTTGTTGGATAAATGTGCGACGGGCAAAAACAAGAAATCATGACGCGCGGCCCGCGGAAAGGCGTAGTCGAGTTCCCATCGGCAGTAGTCGCGTTCAAGATAGTCTTCGGACCAGACGCACAAGAAGGAGCGACTGCCAAGGATGCTGAGATTGATTCGGCTGAACCAATCCTGGCCGATGGTAATGTTGCTCTTGTCAAAGAACAGGCGAAGCTTCCGGCCGTTCGTAAGTGTCATCGAGCGCAGTGGCTCGACGATCTCGCGCTCAACCCAAGCCGCGTTTTCCGGCGCGTGCGAGTAGCTAATGAAAACGTCTACCTCGGCCTTCAGCGCGTTGTCTGTCGCACGGCGAGTAATGGCAGTCAAGATTTCCGCCAGATCATTGCGGCTATGCATGTGGCAAATACCGATCGTAATCAGCCCGGCTATCAGTGGAAACGCGGGTGGCAGAATCCATCCCAATTGCACAAGTAGCCACTCGCCGCCGGCGACCAGTAGAAGTGTTATCAACAGCGTGCTGAGGTTGAGGACCCAAAGCCGCTGGATCAGACGCGTTGGCGACAGTAGGCGTCCCGCAAGTCGCATTCCGAGCAGGTAAAAGACGAAGGAAACCCCTGCAGTGCATAAGGCAGCCACTAACACCCACATTGGATTATTAACTGGTTGGCGCATTTTGGAAGCGCGACCTTGTAGCAAATCTGACAGCGACCACACCAGCAACTCGGGGCCGGTCCATACACGCGCGGAAGCAGCGGCGGCGCAGACGGTACCCTGGGCCTCACCCATGCGATTCTGCCGGCATTCGCGCTCAGAGCTGGCAACGATGACATTCATCTCACGTAATGGGGCCTGCACTTGGTCGAGTTGTACGCCTAGCAGCCGCGAACTGTCCTTCGGCACACTGAACACCTGATACTCAGGCAATGTCCACGCATCAACGCCTGCCAGTAGCGCGGGCAAGTAGGCGAACTCCTTGGCGGTGTAAGGTTGGACCGCGACCGAACGAAAAAAAGCCAGCCCTTGCCCCAGACGCAGTTCCGTATGGCCGATCCCGGCCAGCCGCGATGCTCCATACACCTCACGGGCCAGCTCATCCGGAGCGATGTTGGGATGGATAGCAAAGTAGAGCGGGATGTGCGCATCGAGCAGCGCATTCACGCCTTCGACGACGGCCGGTAGCGCATCTCCACCGGCCATCACGGCCAAATCCACCGCCACCTGCTTTGGGCGGCGGAGTGCCAATTCCTTGAGTGTTCTGCCGAGCAATTGACGGAATTCTTTCGATGACGGGTCGTTCGCGCCGACATCAGGCAATTCGAGCAGTAGAATTCTATCGTCGGGTTTGTCCTGCGACGGCATGAACAGCGTTGCGAAAAGCCAATAATCGGCCTGTCGCCAGTCACGCGCGGACAGCATTGCGACACTGATCAACGCTACAAAGACCAAGCACTTCCATATGAGCGATTTCAACGGGTTTCCTCGGCGGGGCTTGGCGCAGGCTTTTCGGCCAGGTGGCATGGCAATGGCACGTCCGGCGATCCAAGCTGCCGCCGGTACTCGATCGCAGCCGCTGCGTCACCGCTGCGTTCGGCCGCATTGGCAAGCAATTCGAGCAGATCATTTATCCACGCCGACGATGGCGCTTCGGGAGACGGCGGTGTCGAGCACCGCTCTTGCAACGCAATAGCGAATGCCTGGCCTAGCGCCTGTGCGGCGGCGTCGGGCTGATCCATCAATAGTTTGGTTTGCCCGAGGCCGCGATAGGCGAAGCGACGTTCCGCGGACGTGTTGCTCAACACGCGGGCAAAAACTGCGAGCGCTTGGTTGTATCGGACTTCAGCCGCTCGATATTCGGCGACTGCCCCGAGCGGCTGTTCCAAACTGGCAAACCACTCGCCGAGTCTGCGTTGGAAATCCGCCATGCGCCGAGCGATGGCGCCGATCGAACGGTGATCGTCACCCGGGGAGAGCCGCGACAGCATCCCGAGGCTCTCTTCGAAACGAAGACGGACCTGCGCGAACTCGTCCACGAGAATGTCGTCATTGGCGAGTTTGAGATTAGCACGCTCGCGCACCAGCAGGTCCTTTGCAATCGCTGCCTCTGCCAGCATTTCTGCGGTGGCGATGTCGTCACGCGAGCCGAGTATCTCCCGACGAATCTCGATCGCGCGTTCGAAATGACGATTCGCCGCGGCGTAGTCATCGCGGGCAATGCGCAGCAACACGCCGAGACTGTAGTGGCTCCAAGACAGATCGAGGGTGGGTCGATCGCCGCCCTGGGGTTCGCGCAGGCGGAGCGCCCGACGCGTGTAGTCCTCGGCGGCATTGACGTCTTCCTCCGGCCGTTCGCGATTGCGCGCATCGAAACGGATGCCACCGTAACGAGCGTAGAGCGCTGCTAGGTCGGCAGACGTATCCGGTGTAACGGTGACGTCCGTCATACCAAAGGCCTGCTCAAACAGCGACAACGCAGAACGATCTCGTTTTTGCTTCCAGATCGAGAATGCCTGATCAATCAGAAATCGAAACTCCCAGAGTCGGTCACCGCTGGACTTCGCGATCTGCAACCCTTCTGCCGCTAATGCCGATGCTTCCGCATTACGGTCGCCCAAACGCAGGATAACTAAACGGTTACGTAACGCCCGCCGGAGCCCTTGCGGATCGCCTTGATCGCGAGCCCGCTGTAGATCTGCAGCAAAGTGGCTATCCGCCTGGGATAAAGTTTCGAACCGTAAAGCAAACTGAGCCGGGTCGAGGGCAAACGTGCGCGTCTGGCCCGCCGCCATGGTGTCAACCACGCTCACCGTATCGTCTTCGCCGGTCGTCGGCTTGTCGCGTCCTGGAAAATCCGATGCGGTTGTAGCGCTTGCGTCGTCTAACACGACCGGTCGACGCGTTTCCAGTTCGAGTCGCCCTTCGTCCAGCTTGATCGTGACACAGGCGGCGATGTCGCCGCCTGTGCAGGACCGACTGGTGTCGACAGAGAATTGTGTGCCCCTGGCGATCGCAAACACCTTGCGGAAAGTACTGACACCAAAGTAGAAGTCGAGCCGGGCGAGCAGATCGAAGCTTGCCTTGCCGTCTGCTAGGTCCACCTGAGTCGCATTCGACGTATTTCTCTGCACGGTGAGGCGCGTGCGCGGCTCCAGCACGATGTGCAAGGCAGGTCGTGTTCGGGCGACTTCGATTAATACAGCTGCACCCGTGGCGATGCGCGTGCCGGGGGCAATGGCTTGTCCGACGGCTATTCGATGGTTCTCCTTCCCGTCGGCGCCGCGCAGTGTAATCTGTAAGGCCCCCTCGACGTCTGTGCGTGCGGCGCCCTCAACTACAATCCGGCGCACGACCATGTCCTCCTCGCTTTGCGCCATGGCTTGGGCTAGAGGCAGGATAAGTCCGCATGCCAACACAATCACGTGCGTCGCGACACCCATTTAACGTCCTCTAGCTCGAAGAGTAGCCCGGATGCAGGAGATAGCCAAGTGTTCAGACTACTCCCTTGCGATTGACAATGACAATTGGAGAGCGGTAGATACTCGCATAGCGGTCATACGGCGTTTGCGGCGCAGTCCTCAACCTTACAGGAGAGCGATTATGATCTATATTTTTTCTGCGACGAACCGTTTGCTCATTGCGCTGATGAGCATCGCCTGCATCGCCAGTGTTGCGCACACCGCTGACGAAGATGTCGGAGTTTCTAGTAGTGAGCTACAGATTGCGCCTGGTAGTAAGTCGCCGAGCGGAAAGAGTGGCTCAACCGTATCTCGACTCCAAGGAGAGTACGTAATCCATAACCCAACGAATCTGAAAATCGCCTATCAGGTGCAGTGGGGTAGCAATGGGGAGTGGAAGGCACACACGATAAACCCTAATGAACTGCGACGTCACTGGCACCGACTGGACGGTAATGGCCGCGCCCCGTCCCCATTTCTGCGGTTCGACAATCGAGCCGGTGAAAAGCGAGTGACGTGGAAGACGTACGACATTAACTTTGGTCGGGTAGGTTACGCTGGGCCGAGCGGACACATTAACCAAGCCCTTCACTATGAGTTTGTTTCCAGGGGCAACGCGGTCGATCTTGTGAAGCGGTGAAAGAATAGGACGTTTAACACCCTTTTTCTCTGGAGCGAGCTATATTGCCGCACCGGCAACGTAAAAATGGTCGCGTCTTTACTTTTGATTTTAGTCTAACCCCGCACTCCGGAATTTCGTTTCAATGGTTGGTTTTAGCGCTTCTGCTACGTAGAGTGTCTCTGGTGCGATGTCAGCGCCGTTGGGCCAGGCGATGGTCGGGCCGTCAACGAAGAACTTCTTGAAATAAGTTTTGCTCCTTAACGGCCTGAAAATTGGACCGGTGAGCCAGGGTTCGAAGTCGATCACTTTCTTAGTGCCGTCGTTGAACTTCACTTCGATGAGGTAGTTTCGCAAGTATTTAGCTTTTCTTACTGAAGGAAGCATTGGGTTATGGACGAAGCTCCACCACCGGGACGCTCATATGTGACGCGTTTAACCACTTGGTGGGGCTCTTCAAGATTGTCGCTAGGCGTTTCCCAATTTCCGAACGGACAACTTTGGCGCCACACAGAGAGCAGACGCCGGCTGGCACGTTGTCGATCACGACTAACTTGCCGCCGATCCAAAAGTCCTGCTTGATCAGCTTTTCAACCATTTTTGCATCGCAGATCTCGCATTTACCATAGTTGTACTTCCCGGAAATGTTTCTCAGGGCGTCGACAGATGGTCCTGTTGTTTTCATTTAACCACACCGGCCGGATTGGTTTGGCCTTTGAATTGGTTCGGTGCGTCGACAGGACAACCTTTGACTTCTTCGATGATGAGTTGGCATATCGACATGCCCGGTATCAACAGGAAATCGTGCGCGCCTAAATTGATTATCTCTAAAGTAATGGTTCCCGTGAATCCCGCATGGATTGTTGGTGCGGTGAAATGCACGAGTATCCCGCAGCGTGCTAGTGAACTTCTACCCTCGACTCTGGCGCCGTAGCAGGCCGCATTTGGATTGAGCGGAAAACCTACCGATTCCAGGGTCTTTGCCAATACAAGCTTTTGTGGGGTAAGGGAAAATGGCTGAGCTTCGGTGATCTTGTGCTGGAGCGAGTGTTTTGCCCAAAATTGCGCGATTCCGGGCTTCCTCAAGTCGAGCTGAATCGGCGCCTTGTTGTCTGGAACAAGTATCTCGTCCCCGAGCCGCAAGTCTATCGCACTGGTATTGAATGGCGGTTGCGTAGGGTCGGTGCCGGGAGACGGCGTGATGGAAAATGCACCACCCTGCAAGCATCGTACGATCTCAACATTGCTGAGGATCACGTTTCGGTTACTCCGCAGCAACCTCGACCCAGCGCGTTGAAGTTTCGAGAGTTTCTGTGGGAAGTAAAACTAACTGCTTGTCGGAACCTAGTTGCGAGTTAACCACGGTGACTTTGAGAAATGCTTTGCCTTCTGTTTCCTTGATCAGGTTCTTATCCGCAAAGAAACTTACTTCTCTTCCGTCCGCAAGCTTCAAAAGGATCGCGTATTCGGAAGAAAACATTCCCGTCGACGTATTAACATTGATCCAGCGATCCATTTTTTTCTCCTTCGTTTAACCGCACCGGAGCTGGGAAGTACACCGAGGCCCGAGTGGGGTCAATATCGCGTAGATAATCGAAAACTGCAAGGAAACAGTCGGCGACGAGGTCGGTTCAAATTAAGAGGGGCAGGTTTGAAACCTGCCCACCCCCTCTTTAGACACAAATTCCGCGCCGATTTATCCTACGCCTTCCCCGCCTCCTTCAACGCCCTGAGCACATTCTCCGGACTGAGCGGCAGCTTGGTCACGCGCACGCCGGTGGCATTGAAGATCGCGTTGGCGATGCACGCCATCGGTGGGACGCAGGCGATTTCGCCGGCGCCTTTGGCGCCGTAGGGGCCGGCGCCGGGGTAACCGTGGACCAAGGTCGTTTCGATGCGCGGCATCATGTTGAGGGTCGGCATCAGGTAATCGACGAAGGATGGATTCAACGTCTTACCGTCTTTGTCGAAGACCACTTGTTCGCACAGCGCTTGGCCAATGGACATCGCGGTGGCGCCTTCGATTTGGCCTTCGACGGCGGCCAAGTGAATCGGCTGGCCGATGTCGTGGACGGCGACGTATTTTAGAATTTTCACGTTGCCGGTCATGGTGTCGACTTCGACAATGCACGCATGCGTGGTGAACGGCTGGGAGCTGCCATGGGCTTTTTCTTCGGCCATTAATTCTAAATTATCGCAGTAGCCGCGGCCGATGACTTCGCCGATGACGTTATGGGCGTTGGTGGCGACCACCGATAGCGCCACGGTCTTGGACGGTGTGCCTTTGACGCGAATTTGCCGGTCGACGATTTCCAAATCGTCTGGACTCGCTTCGAGCTGTCCGGCGGCGATTTTGAATAGCTGGGTGCGCGCGTCGATGGCGGCGCGCTGGCTCGCGGTGCCCGACACTAGGATCGCCCGGCTGCCGACGGTGCCGGCGTCCCAGGGGCTGGCGTCGGTGTCGACGCTCAAGACCGTGACATCTTCCACCGGCACGCCTAACTCCTCGGCGACGATGACTGGAATGCCGAAGCGCGGCGCGGTGCCCATGTCGATCTTGCCGACGTGCACCGTCACCGAACCGTCTTCATTGACCTTCACGATGGCGCCGCCGCCGGGGCCGGCGCTTTCGATCCATGAGCCGGTGGCGAGACCGATGCCCTGGTTCTTTTCCAACTTCACCTTACCCCAGCCGATATTTTCCTTGGCGACCTTGATCGTCTCGCCCAAGGACACGTCGCGCAGTTTGTGCACGCCGATGATTTTGTCGCCGGGCTTGGGGATATTTTTCAATCTAAATTCCGTCGGGTCCATGCCGAGCTTGGCGGCGATGGTGTCCATGTGCGATTCCACGGCAAACGCCGCCTGCGGGCCGCCGGGGCCGCGCACCGGACCGCACACCTGTTTGTTGGTGTAGACGGTGTAGCCGTCGATGTGCGCGTTGGGCATCAAGTACCAGCCGCCGAGCATATTGGTGCAGCGGCCGCCGGCCTGCACGCCAAATCCTGAATAGCCGCCGGTGTCGTAGATCACCTTGCCGGTGCGGGCGAGGATGGTGCCGTCTTTTTTCACGCCGGTCTTGATGTACATCTTGGCGCCGGAGCGGATGGTCGTCGAGATGGTTTCCTCGGCCTTGTCGAGGACGATCATCACGGCGCGCTTGGTTTTCTGCGCCAATAGGCCGCAGATCGGTTCGATGGCCGCGCCCGAGGTGATACCGCTGCCCTTGCCGCCGAAGCCGCCGCCGATGTCGGCGGAGATGACCCGCACGTTGTTGAGCGGCATGCCCAACATCTTGGCCACTTCCTGGCGCACCGGGAACGGCGCTTGAGCGTTGGCCCACACCGTCAACCGACCGTTGGGCTCCATCTGCGCCGCGGCGCTGCGCGGTTCCAAATACTGCGGATGGATCATCTTGGTTTCGTAAACTTCCTCGACCACCAGATCGGCCTCGGCCATGGCTTTGTCGGGATCGCCAACATGGACCTGGGTGAAGCCGCAGACGTTTCTCACTTTCACATCTGCCGGAATGTTCTTCGGCAGCGGCATGTCGTCATGCAGCACCACCGCGTCGGGCTTCATCGCTTCCTCGGCGTCGATCAGCACCGGCAGCGGCTCGTAGGTGACTTTGATTTTTTTCAGCGCTGCCTTGGCGATGGCCAGGGTGTCGGCGGCCACGGCGGCCACCGGGTCGCCCATGAAGCGCACTTTGCCGCGGGCGAGGATATGGCGGTCGATGTAGCTCCGACCGTAGCGGACGTTGGGCGCGTCCTCGGCGGTTATCACGGCGTGAACGCCGGGGAGTTTTTTCGCCTCGCTGGTGTCGATGCTGATAATTTTCGCGTGGGCGTACTGGCTGCGCAGGATGGCGCCGTGCAGTTGGTCCTTGAGCATCAGGTCGATACCGTAAACGCCCTTGCCGATGACCCGGTCGATGCCGCCCATGCGCGCCGGGCTGGTGCCGATGACTTTGTATTCAGCTTTTGCCATAACGATGGTCTCCTTATGAATCGGATTGAGAAATGTTCTCGCGCAAAGTACGCAAAGGTCGCAAAGGAAGATTCGTTTTCTTTAGTCCGAAAACTTGGCGTCCTTGGCGCGCTTGGCGCGAGCTATTGTCCTCAATTTCTTTTTCCTACAGTTTCGCGGCCGCGAGATGGATCGCGTCGACGATTTTGTTGTAGCCGGTGCAGCGGCAGATGTTGCCGGAGACCGCTTCTTCGATGTCCGCCTGGGTCGGCTTCTTGGTGCGGTCGAGCAGCGCTTTCACCGACATGATGTAGCCCGGCGTGCAGTAGCCGCACTGCACCGCGCCGGTGTCGATGAAGGCTTGCTGGACGGGATGCAATTTGTCGCCGTCGGCTAGGCCCTCGATCGTCGTAATCTGCGCGCCGTTGGCGTCGGCCGCCATGGTGACGCAGCTGTTGATCGGCTTGCCATTATAAATCACCGTGCAGGCGCCGCACTCGCCGGTGTTGCAGCACAGTTTGCTGCCTTTCATTTCCAAAGTATCGCGGAGAAATTCCAACAGCGAAGTCGACGCTTCGGCGCTGGCGCTGACCGCTTGGCCATTGATGGTGGTGTTGATCTTGACGGACATTACGCAACCTCCTTGCCGGTGGCGGCTTTCCAAGTTTGTTCGAGACCGCGGCGGGTGAGCGCCTCGACGATCCAGCGGCGGTTCTCGGCGCTGCTGCGCTGGTCGGTGATCGGGCTCGCTTCGGTGGCGGCCAGGGCGCCGGCTTCTTTGATCAATGCGGCGGTGAGCGCTTTGCCCTTCAACAACGCTTCGGTCTTGGGCGCGCGCAGCGGCGTCGGGCCGACGGCGCCGAGACCGATGCGGACATCTTGCGCATTATTTTTACCGGCATCGGGCGTCAACATCACCGCGACGCCGACCATGGCGATATCCATGGCGCCGCGCACGGCGTGTTTCAAATAAACGCCCTTGCTGCCCGCCGGCGGGATCGGGATATCGACTTCGGTCAACAAGCCTTTGGCGCCCGCCGCGCTCTTGCCCGGTCCCTGAAAGAACGTCTTGAACGGTTCGCTGCGTTCGCCATCGGAGAACGCCAAGATCGCGTTGGCTTCCAAGACCAATAGCGGCGTCAGACTTTCGCCCGACGGTGACGCGCGGCAGATGTTGCCGCCGATGGTAGCGGTGTTGCGCACTTGCAGGGAGGCGAACTGGCGGCAGGCGTCCCACAGGACCGGCAACTTCTCGCGCACCAACGCGCTGGTTTCGATATCGCGGATAGTGGTCAGCGCGCCGATGCGCAGGCTGCCGCCCCTCTCCGTGATGCCGGCCAGGCTGGGAATTTTTTTAATATTCACCAGCGCGCCCGGCTCTTCCTTAAATTTTATGTCGACCATGACATCGGTGCCGCCGGCAATGACTTTCGCCTCCGCACCATGCTTAGACAACAGCGACAATGCGTCGCCGATGGATTTCGGTTCGAAATATTCCATATCGAGTGCCCCTTGTGTCTTGAGGTGAGCTATCGCATTTCTCTTAGCTCATCTCGGATCATGTTAGCAAGACCGAAAAGCATCGTTCATCGAAGTTGCACTCGGCTAGAGCGCAAGACGCGCTCCACCACGCTTTCACGGACGAAGCGAAGTATCACGCTGTCTCCGCCGGACATTGACAATGGCGATGCTAAAAGATAAAAGTTTTTCGTAAGTTTTGCGCGACTGGCGAACGTGGAATTGACCACGAGGAAGCGCAAAGCACTAAGACGGCCGAACGCCTGGGTCTCTTAACGTTAGAGGTCCAGGCTTTTTTGTGGATAACGCGCCGTAAGATTACCGCCGACGCCCAGATTTCCACTTCAAATCCTGCCATCGCGTGATAGTTTCAAAATGGAGTTGAGGCATGATTAAGCAATATCTCCTGTCCCCCGGTCCGACGCCGATCCCCAACGAAGTGGCGCTGGCGATGTCGGAGACCATGATCCACCATCGCACGCCGCAGTTTAATAAAATCTTCGACGAGGCCCGCGAGGGTCTGAAAAAACTCTTCGGCACCCAGAACGATGTCCTGATGCTCGCCTCCTCCGGCACCGGCGCCATGGAAGCCTCGGTGGCCAATCTATTTTCCGCCGGCGATAAGGTGCTGGTCATCAACGGCGGCAAATTCGGCGAGCGCTGGTTGAACATCGCCAACGCCTACGGCCTGAACCCTATCGAGATGAAAGTTGCCTGGGGCCTGGCGGTCAAAGTCGCCGAGGTCGAAAAGCAGTTGAAGGCCAATCCCGATATCAAAGGCGTGATGATCCAAGCCAGCGAGACCTCCACCACCGTGCTCCATCCGGTCAAGGAGATCGCCAAGCTTTGTCAAAACGGCCCGCTGTTTTTGGTCGACGGCGTCACCGCCGTCGGCGTGGTGTCGTTGCCGCTCGACGAATGGGGCATTGACGTTCTGGTCACCGGCTCGCAAAAGGCGCTCATGCTGCCGCCCGGCTTGGGTTTCATCGCGCTCAGCGACCGCGCCTGGGAAAAAACCAAAGAGGCCAAGCTGCCGCGCTTTTATTTCGACTTGAATCTGGAACGCAAGAACCAGCAAAAAGGCTCCGGCGCGTTTACCCCGGCGGTGTCGCTCATCTTCGGCGTGCGCGCGTCCTTGGCGATGATGCAGCGCGAAGGTTTGGCCAACGTCTACGCGCGCCATGAGCGCTTGTGCCGCGCCACCCGTGCCGCCGCCAAAGCGTTGGGCTTGAAACTGCTGGCGCCAGACAGCCCAAGTCCCGCGGCCACGGGAATTTATCTGCCCACTGGCATCGACGCCGACGCCGTGCTCGAATACCTGCGCGATAAGATGAACGTGGTCCTCGCCGAGGGCCAGGACCAACTCAAGGGCAAGGCGATCCGCATCGCCCATATCGGCTACATGGGCGGCTTCGACGTGATCACCGCCATCGCCGCCTTGGAAATGGCGCTGAGAAAATTTGGCGCCGAGATTCCCCTTGGCAAAGGCGTCGCCGCGGCCCAGGAAGTTTTGTTGGAAGCACTGCCGTAGTAGGGTGCTGAAAAAAACCCGGAGTCCTGGTCACAGGCTCAGGACGATCGGAACAGAAGTTGAAATCGTTAAGTAAAGTCCGTTCATGCTGAGCCTGTCGAAGCATGTTCCGGCTACGCATCACACTGCTCGTGATTGAACATTGAATATGGAAGCGAAGATGAAAATTTTAGTCACCGACTCCCTGGCCCCCGAAGGCTTGGCGGTATTCGAAAACGCCGAAGGTTTCGACGTCGACGTCAAGATCGGCCTCAAACCTGACGAACTGAAAAAGATCTGCGGAATCTATGACGGCTGGGTAATCCGTAGCGGCACGAAAATCACCGCCGAGCTGATCGAAGCGGCGACCAACCTGAAAGTCATCGGCCGCGCCGGCGTCGGCTACGAAAACATCGACGCCGACGCCGCCACCCAGCGCGGTATCGTGGTCATGAACACCCCCGGCGGCAACAACGTCACCACCGGCGAGCATACCATCGCCTTGATGATGTCCATGGCGCGCCATATTCCCCAGGCGGTCGCCTCGCTCAAGAGCGGCAAGTGGGATCGCAACAAATATGTCGGCGTCGAATTGTGCAACAAAACCATCGGCGTCATCGGCCTCGGCAACGTCGGCCGCATCGTCGCCGAGCGCGCCGCCGGATTGAGAATGCGGGTGATCGGCTTCGATCCGTTCATCGCGCCGGAAAACGTCGCCCGCATGGGCGTCGAACCCGCCACGCTGGAAGAGATTTTCACCAAGGCCGATTTCATCACCGTCCATGTGCCGCTGACTTCGGACACCCAGGGGCTGATCAACAAAGCCGCCTTTGCCAAAATGAAGACTGGCGTGCGCATCATCAATTGCGCCCGCGGCGGCATCGTCGACGAGCAGGATCTCGCCGACGCGATCAAAGAAGGCAAAGTCGCTGGCGCGGCCCTTGATGTCTACGTCGACGAACCGCCCGGCAAAGATCATCCGCTGGTCAAGTTAGAGCAAGTCATTACCACGCCGCATCTCGGCGCGTCCACCGACGAAGCTCAGTTGAACGTCGCCATCGCGGTGGCTGAGCAGATGGTCGATTTTCTTGCCCGCGGCGTGGTCCGCTACGCCATCAACGTGCCGTCGGTGAGCCCGGAGCTGTTGGAAGTGCTGCGCCCCTATTTAACCCTGGCGGAAAAGCTCGGCAGCCTGCACAGCCAGATGGCCGGCGCCCTGCCCAAAGAAGTTCAAGTCGAGTATCGCGGCGATGTCACCCAGTACAACGTCGCACCGCTGACCGTCGCGGTCTTGAAAGGCTTACTGTCGCCGGTGATGGAATCGGCGGTCAACTACGTCAACGCTCCGGTGGTCGCCAAAGAGCGCGGCATCAAGATCGTCGAATCCAAGGGCGAAGGGGTCGGCGACTTCACCAGCTCCATCGTCGTCAAGGCGAAAAACGGCAAACAAGATTTGGAAATCGAGGGCGCCATCTTCGGCGCCAAGCACCCGCGCATCGTCCGGGTCAACGATTTTTATCTCGAAGCGGCGCCGGAAGGCTATATTCTGATCTTGCAAAATAACGACGTGCCCGGCGTGGTCGGCCTAATCGGCACCACCCTCGGCAAGCATGGCATCAACATCGCCGGCTTGGAGCTTGGCCGCAGTGAAAAGGGCGGCAAGGCGATCTCCTTCACCCATGTCGACGAGAGGTTGCCGAAAAATGTCTTAGAGGAACTGCGCGCGCATCCGCAGATCGTCTCGGCGGAATTGGTGAAACTGTAGGATAAGAACGTGTTCGTGACTCGTGATCGTGATCGCGAACTCAAAAGCGTAAAATCCCCACGAGCACGAACACGAGATAAAGATGTCAAACGTCGCAATCATCGGGGCCCAATGGGGTGACGAGGGTAAAGGCAAGATCGTCGATCTGTTTACCCACGACGCCGATATCATCGTGCGCTTCCAGGGCGGCAACAACGCCGGTCACACGCTGGTCGTCAACGGCAAGAAGACCGTGCTCCACCTGGTGCCGTCGGGTGCGCTCCATGGCGACAAGCTCTGCGTCATCGGCAACGGCGTGGTGGTCGATCCGGAAATCTTGATCGAAGAAATCGACGCGCTCAAGGCCCAGGGCCACTTGCAGAGCGACGCGCAGCTGCGCATCAGCGAGCAGGCCCATGTCATCATGCCCTACCACAAGGCCATCGACCTGGCGCGCGAACGGCTGCGTGGCAAAGGCAAGATCGGCACCACCGGCCGCGGCATCGGCCCAGCCTACGAAGACAAAGTCGCCCGGGTCGGGATTCGATTCGTTGACCTCTTGGAAGAAGATACTTTTCGCGAAAAGCTCGAGCGTAACATCGAAGAAAAGAATTTTTATTTGAAAGCGATTCTCCAGGAAAAGGCGCTGGACTTCGCCGAGATTCACGACAACTACGGCCGCTACCGCGACAAACTCAAAGGCTATGTCACCAACACCGGCTTGCTCCTCGATCAAAGAATCCGCGCCGGCAAGCGCGTGCTCTTCGAAGGCGCCCAAGGCACGCTCCTCGATGTCGACCATGGCACGTATCCATATGTCACCTCGTCGAGCACCGTCACCGGCGGCGCCTGCTCCGGCTCGGGCGTCGGGCCGCAGCATATTCAGCAAGTGATCGGCATCTCGAAGGCCTACACGACACGCGTCGGCAGCGGGCCGTTTCCGACTGAACTCGATGGCCCCGACGGCGAGACGCTCAGAAGAGAAGGCGCGGAATTCGGCGCCACCACCGGCCGGTCGCGCCGCTGCGGCTGGTTCGACGCCGTCACCGTGCGCCACGCCGTGCGCATGAACGGTCTCACCGGCGTGGCCCTGACCAAACTCGACGTTTTGACCGGTTTCAAAAAAATTCCCATCTGCACCGCCTACCGCTTCAACGGCCAGACGGTGGATGAATTCCCGGCCAGCTCGAAAGTCATGGCTGGCGCCCAACCGGTCTACGAAGAGATGGACGGCTGGGACGAACGGTTGGACGACGTGCGGAAATTTTCCGACCTGCCGGCCACCGTGCGGAAATACGTCAAACGCATCGAAGAAGTCATCGGCACCGAGATCATCCTAGTTTCCGTCGGCCCCGGCCGCGAGCAGACCATCGTGCTCAGAAACCCCTTCGACCGCTAGCCCGGCGCGCGCGGACTCGCGGCAGGTCTGTCATCCCGAACACAGGTGAGGGATCTCGTCTTTTGACGGCGAAGATATCTCACCACAGAGGGCACAGAGCGCACAGAGGGTTCGGAAATAAATTTCTCTGTGGTCTCTGTGCCCTCTGTGGTGAAAATTTCTCCATTCTTCTACTCCACCGCGGCAAAATATTTCTCAGCGCCGCCCAAGATTGACCTTGAATCGCCCCAGCCCCATGTTTATCATGTCAGCCATCAGACAATCTCACGGAGGACACTATGGACGGTGAAGCCAGCAGCAAAGAAAGATTGGTCGGCGATCTGCGCAACCTGGTTGCCGATGCCGAAGAACTTCTAAAAGCCACCGCCAGCCAGGCCGGCGACAAGATCGGCGTGGCGCGCCAGAAGATCGAGCAGAGCTTAATCGAAGGCAAGAAAGCCTTGGCCGACGCGGAAAAGACTCTGGTCGCCAAGTCGAAAGAATGCGCTGAAATCGCCGACGACTATGTGCGGGAAAATCCCTGGTCCTCGGTGGGCATCGCCGGCGGCATCGGTTTGCTCCTCGGGCTCTTGATCCGCGGCAAATAACCGTTGCCCATGTTCGATAGCGGCAACCGCCCGGGCACCGAAGACGGGCCCGGCATGTTCCACTCGGTGAAAGCGCTCGGCGCCGCCTTGGCGTCAGCCTTGCACACCCGCGTCGAACTGTTCGTCACCGAGCTTGAGGAAGAACGGGAGCGGCTCAAGCAGACGCTGATCTTCACCTTGATCCTGGTGTTCGGCGCCAGCATGGGGTTCATCCTGCTGACGATCTTTCTGGTCGCGCTATTCTGGGAAAAAGGTTGGATCGGTGCCATCGGCGGCCTGGCTTTCGTCTACTTGGGCGTGGCCGCCTTCGCCGCAGTGAAGCTGAGCAACTCCGTGCTCAAACGCCCCGGACTGTTCCCCGCCACCCTCGCCGAGCTCGGCAAAGACCGCGATCGCTTGAAGAATTGACGCCATGGCCAACCGTTTCGAAGAGATCGCCCGGCGCAAGCAAGCTTTGGTCGACAAAGCCGCCCAAGAGCGCGCCGACCTGGCGCGCAACTGGGCTAGCGTCAAATCGCCCTTCGACATGAGCGCGGCAGTGCTCGGCATCGGCCGCGCGCTCAAAACCCATCCGATCTTCGCCGCCGGCATCTCCAGCTTCCTGGTCAGCGGCTACGCCGGCCGACTACTCAAATCCACCAGCGAAGTGCTGCAACTCTGGAAACTCTCCCAACCGATCTGGAGCTGGTGGCGGAAGAAAAAGCAAAAGTAAGGAGTTAGTAGTTAGGAGTAAGGGGGTCCGGGTCCGGATCCGGATCCGATCCTCTGACTCCTCACTACTTACTCCTAACTCCTCACTGCCTTCACTCCGTCCTCGCCCGCTCAACTTTGCGTGAATCCGCCGCGCCGTTCATAGTCGTGCCGTCCCAGGTGATCGCCTGGACGACGCCGAGCGCGCTTTGGCCGCGTAGCGCGTGGCCGCGCTTTTCCAAGTCTTTTCGTTGCTCGGCGCCGACCCCGGACTCGACGCCCAAGCGGTCGGGCATCCATTGGTGGTGAATGCGCGCCGCTTCCACCGCTGGGCCCACCGCCATTTTGAAATCGAGGATGTTGAGAATGGTCTGCAAGGTCGCGTTGATGATGCGCGGCCCGCCTGACGCGCCGGCGACGATCTCTGGGCGATTGCCGTTGAGAACGATCGTCGGCGACATGCTGCTGAGCGGCCGCTTGCCCGGCTGAAGCGAATTGGCCTGATTGCCGACCAGGCCGTAGACGTTGCCGGTATCGCCATGGATGGCGAAGTCGTCCATCTCATTGTTGAGCACGATGCCGGTCTTGGCGACCAACATTTTCGAGCCAAAGCGGGTGTTGACCGTCTGCGTGCACGCCACCGCGTTGCCGTCCTTGTCGATGACGCTGAAATGCGTCGTGCTGCCCTTCTCGCCGTTGTAGTTGTAGTAGCCGTAGTAAGTGGGCGCAAAAGTTTTCTCCGCCACGATCCGGCCGCGCACCCAAGTCGCGTAATTTTTATCGGTCAATTTGCGCTGCGGCACATGGACGAAATCCGGATCGCCGAGATGCTCGGCGCGGTCGGCGAAGGCATGCTTCATCGCTTCGCTGAGCAGATGCAGATAGGGCGCCGAGTTATGCGTAAAGTCGGCGAACTTGTAACCTTCGACGACGTTGAGCATCTGCAACAGCGCCACGCCGCCCGAGCTCGGCGGCGGCATGGTGATCACGGTACGACCGCGGTAGCTGCCGATCAACGGTTCGCGCCACACCGCTTTGTAGTTTTTCAGATCGTCGAGGGTCATGACGCCGCCCTCTTTTTTGATCGCCTCGACGATCGCCTCGGCGATCCAGCCGCGATAGAACGCCTCGTTGCCCTGCTGGGCGATCGCTTTGAGAGTCGCCGCCAGCTGCGGCTGGCGAATCGCGTCGCCCTCCTTGGGCACTTCGCCGTTGGGCATGTAAATCCGGCCGAGATCGGGAAATCTTTTGAAATTGTTGGCGCCGCGCTCGATGGACACTTTCATCGCCGCGTCGACTGGAAATCCCTCGCTGGCGAGCTTCAGCGCCGGCGCCGCCAACACCGCCAGCGGCAGCGTGGCGAATTTTTTATGCGCTTCGATCAATCCCGCCACTTCGCCCGGCACGCCCACTGCCAACGGCCCGGTGAGACTCGCCGCCGGCACCGGCTTGCCATCCCTTAAATACAATTCCCGGCGCGACGCCGCCGGCGCGGTCTCGCGAAAATCGAGAGCAAAAGATTTTTTATCCTTGGCCCGGTAGATCACCATGAAGCCGCCGCCGCCCAAGCCCGACGACCCCTGATCGACAACCGACAAAGCCAACGCCGTGGCGATCGCCGCGTCAATCGCATTGCCGCCGCGCTTGAGTATCTCCATGCCCGCCTGGCTGGCATGTTCGCTGTCGGCCACCACCAGCCCCGCGCTGCCTTGCAGGGTCCGCGCCGAAACATCCGCGGCAGCAAAACCCAAGATGTAGAGAAGACCGAAGACAAGCTTAGACCGAAGAGAGAAAAGCATATGAATCGGGTTTAATGGTTTACCAGCGCGTTTGCAATCAAACCCAAGACGGGCGCAGCATGCTGCGCCCCGACAATTCCGACCTTTGCGCCTCGGCGGGGGATATTCCGAATCCACTCGGTGCGCATAGCGCACCCTCCCAACTACGAACTCACTCGGATCCGGATTTTACTCTCGCAAAGGCGCAAAGACGCAAAGTTCGGAAAGGGTAAAACCATTACGCGTAATGTTCATTCCTATTCTCCGACCTTTGCGCCTTGGCGCCTTTGCGAGAGATATTCCGAATCCTTCGTGTCCTTCGCGTCTTCGTGGCGAATCCGAATCTTCCCTTGCCAATCGCCAATAGCTATTTCATATTGATTTCGACCCGCAACTGTTTCGAGATTCGTAGAAACCATGCAAACCATCCTCGGTCCCTTTCATCCCGATCTTGAAAACGCCCTGGTCGACGCCATCGCCCAACATAAAAAGGCCGATCTGCTCGCGCCGCTGCTGATTCTCGTCCCCGCCGATCTGATCCGTCGGCGCTTGAAAATACTGCTCGCCCGCGAGCGCGGCCTATCCCTGCTCAATGTTCAGCTGCTGACCTTTCACCAACTGTCGTTGCGGTTAAACGGCGAATGCGGCGCCACGCCAGTGGAGCTGCACAGCGATCTCTTCCTCGAAGAAGCGCTACGCCAGATCATCCGCACTGGCCAGCCCGGCGCCCTACCCTTTGCCGGTATCGAGGAGCGCGCCGGTGGTTGCGCCGCGCTGTGGCAGACCCTGCGCGATCTGCGCGACGGCTCGGTCGATCCCGAGATGGCACTGGCGGCGCTCGGCGAAGGCCATTTCAATCAGCGCACCGGCGAGCGCACGGCCGAACTACTCACCCTGCTGCAAACCTTGCAGCAGTTTTGTCAGGCGCAAAACATCCAAGATCTCTCCGACCTCGACCGCCGCGCCACCGAGCAGGCGCCGGGGTCGCCGTTTCTCGGCCAGTTTAATAAAATTTTTTACTACGGCTTTTACGACCTGACACAGATCCAACTGGACTTTTTCCGCGCGGTCTCAAGCCATTATCCAACCACGTTGTTGTTTCCGCTACTGCCAGCCAAGCCGAGCCATGACGCTTGGAGTTTCGCGGCGCGCTTCTACGAGCGTTACATCCAAGGTCTATCGACTGGCTCGGTGGGCGATACGGCATCGACAACAACGCTGCCCGCCAACGCCCGCCTGTTCGACGACGACAAGAGTCGAAGCTATGGCAAAGCCGCCAAACCATGGCGCTGCACCATCGTCGACAGCTTCGGCATGCGCGACGAAGTGGCGACCGCGGCGAAAGAAATCCTGCGGCTAGTCGACGACGGCAAATTGGCGTTTCACGAGATCGGCGTGGTGGCGCGCGGTTTGGAATCCTACGGCGCGGCGATCCGCGACTGCTTCGCCCAGCATCGAATTCCGCTCGCCGGCCGCATCGAAGAGCCGCTGGTGCAGTTTCCGCTCACCAAGGCGGTGATCCTGCTGCTCAATCTGCCGGCCAAGGATTTCCTGCGCAGCCAGGTGATCGATCTGTTGTCGTCACCCTATTTTCAGCTCGCCAAACTCGCCGCTGATCCAGCCAGTGCCCGCCCCGATCTCTGGGATCTCGCCACCCGCGAGCTGGCGATTTGCCAGGGCGCCGGCGAATGGCGCCGGCTGCGCCGCTTCACCCAGCGCGATTTACACTTGCGGCAGATTTCCGACGACGACGATGCGCGGGTCATCACCATCACCACGGCGCAGCTGCTCGCCCTCGCCGATGTCGTCGACGCCCTGGTCGGCGATCTCGCCGCGTTGCCGAACGAAGCTTCATGGCGCGAATACAGCGAGCGCTGGAAAATTTTGCTGGAACAATATTTAGCCATTGGGCCAGACCGAGAAACCGATGAAGCGGCAGCCGGGGCGAAAAACGCCATCGTCGAAGTCCTGGACCAGCTCGCCGGCCTCGACAAGATTTCTGACCAGGTTAGCCTCGCCGACTTCAGCCACACCTTCGAGCATTGGCTCGAACGCACCAGCGTCACCGACGACCGGCGCAACCGCGACGGCGTCATGGTGCTCAGCGCCAGCGCCGCGCGCGGCCTGTCGTTCCGCGTCCTGTTTATCCTCGGCATGAACGAAGGCGTGTTTCCGCGCACGATCCGCGAGGACGCCTTTCTGCGCGACCGCGACCGCGAAGTTTTGGAAACCGACCTGGGCTACAAGGTCAACCAGAAACTCACCGGCTACGACGAAGAAAAGCTGCTGTTCACCTTGCTGGTCGGCGCCGCTCACGAGCGGCTCTATTGCTCCTATCAGCGCGCCGACGACAACGGCCGCGCCCTGGCGCCGTCATGGTATGTCGAAGAATTGACGCAAGCGCTGACCGGCCAGAGCTGTGAAATCGTCACCATCCCGCGCAGCCTGATCGAAAAAGCCGCCAGCGCGCCCTTCGACCGTCAGGACTTATTATTGCCCGACGAATTGGCGATCCGCCTGACCTTGCAGAATCAAGATCCCACTTCCCTCATCGAAGCCACCGGCAATCTGCCGGCGCTTTACCACCAGGGCCGCCAGCTGGTCGCCATCCTCGACCAGTCGGGCGACCGCCTGCTCGCCTACGACGGCCAGGTCGGCGAACTCACCGGCTACTGGAAGCATTTCTCCGAGCGCGGCTTGTCGCCGACGGCGTTGGAAACCTACGCGCGCTGCCCGTTTCAATTTTTCGCCCGCCAGGTTTTGGGCTTGCAGCCGCTGGAGCGTCCCGAAGAAGCGCTCGGCCCGAGCGCCGTCGAGTTCGGCGAGTTGGGCCATGATATTCTCAACGGCTTTTACGCCGCGCTCATGGACGGCGGCTATTTCACCGGGAGAAATGTAAATGTCGACACCACGCTTGCCGCCATCGCGGCGCGCGCCTTCGCCAAGTATGAAGAGACCCATCCGGTCGGCTATCCGCTGGCCTGGGAGTCATTGAAAGAAACCTTAGTTCAGCTGCTGCGCCAAGTGACTGCCAACGATCTCGAAGAATTGTCGAAGTCAGGATTCATCCCGATGAGTTTGGAAATCGACATGACGCGCATCCTGCCGGAGGACTGGCCTGACGGACTGAAAGGCTTGACTATCCGCGGCCGCATGGACCGCATCGATCGCAATGCCGACGCACTGCGCGTCATCGACTACAAGTTCAAGTTCGGCGCTGCACCAACGACCCCGGACAAAAACCTGGTGCGCGCGGCGCTGCGCGGCGAGCGCTTGCAGCCGCCATTTTATTATTTGCTGGCGCAAGCCTGGGCTGAAAAGCAAAGTGGAAAAGCTCCGGCAGACGTCGAAGCGGATTTTTATTACATTGCACCGCGCTGGTCCGACGGCCCGCTAGTGACGGCGCCCTACGACCGTGACGGATTAAGTGGCGCCATCGGCGCCGCCACCAAGGAAACCATCGCCCAACTCGCCAACGGCGTGCGCGCGGGCCGCTTTTTCATTCATCGCGGCGCGCATTGCGGCCACTGCGAGGCCGCCACCATCTGCCGCAAGAATCATCCGCCAAGTTTGTGGCGCGCCGAGAACGATCCGCTGACCGCGGCACATGACGCTTTGCGCGCTAAAGATCCGAAGAAGTTATGAGCCAAAGCCCGGCAATAGTCGCACTGCCCGACGCCCACGACCGCCAAGTCGCCGTCAGCACCTTCGACCGTAACATGGTCGTCACCGCCGGCGCCGGTACCGGCAAGACCACATTGCTGGTGGACCGCTTAGCGCATTTGATCTTGCGCAATCCTCTACCGCTCAAGGTAACGGAAATCGTCGCGCTGACCTTTACCAACAAGGCCGCCGATGAGATGAAGCTGCGCCTGCGCGAACGGTTGCAGGCCTACTTGGCCGTCGAGCTCGACAGCGAGCCACGGAGCGACAGCGAGCAGAAGAATTTTCGCGCCGTCGAGCAATTGATCGCCCTCTACCAACTTTCCAAGGACGAAATGGACGGGCGGATCCGCGAAGCTTTGCGGAATTTGGAACGCAGCGACATCGGCACCATCCATAGCTTCGCGGCCAATTTACTGCGGCTCTATCCCATCGAAGCCGGCGTCGACCCGCAGTTTCGCGAAGATGACGGCACGGAATTCGACCGATTATTCGACCAGCAGTGGGATGCCTGGCTCGATCAGGAGCTGGCGCTCGCGAGCGCCCACGCCGAGGATTGGCGCAAAGTGTTGGCGCGCTGCCAACTGGAGCAAATCAAAGCGCTCGCCCGCTCGCTCGCCGCCGAGACCGTCGAGCTTGAACTACCACCGGCTCAAGAACTTGCCGCGCCGCTGCGCCAGTGGCTCGGTAAATTGTCGGCCCAGGCCAAGGCGTTGGACGACCGCCATCCCGAAGACCGCATGAACGAGAAACTCGTCCGTGCCGCCCACGCGGTGATCTACCAGTTTGAAAACTCCGGCAAGCGCTCCGATGACTTGGCCGAGTGCTACCAGCTGCTCGCGGAAAAGTCGGTGAGCCGCAGCCTCAAAGGCTGGTCGGCGGAAGATATCGCCGCCGCCCAAGAACTGGTGCGCGCCGCCAAAGGCTTGGCCGGCGTCGACGGCGAGTTCACCGCGCTCCTCTGGCGGCTACTTGCGCCCTACGCCAGGGATTTTCGCGAGCGTTTTTTGCGCGACGGCCATATTTCTTTCGACGGCTTGTTGGTGCGCGCGCGCAATCTGGTGCGCGACCACCAGCGCGTGCGCGCCGAGCTCAAGCGCCGCTACCGGACGATTTTGATCGACGAGTTTCAAGACACCGACCCGATCCAGTATGAAATTCTCCTCTACCTGGCCGAACAATCGAACCAGAGCGCGTCGGATTGGCGCAGAGTGAAACTCGAACCGGGCAAACTGTTCGTCGTCGGCGATCCCAAACAGTCGATCTACGCCTTCCGCCGCGCCGACATCGAGGCGTATTTAGAAGTCGTCGAGAAAATCGTCATGGCCCAGGACGGCGTCGAGTGCCGGCTGACGACCAACTTCCGCAGCGACGGCGCCATCCTTGACGTCGTCAACGGCGCCTTTGAAAATCTCATTCAAGCCCAACCGGGCTTGCAGCCCCCCTACATCGCCATCCAACCGGCGCCTGGCCGCGCGAGCATTACCGGCCCGCTGGCGAAACTTTCGGTGCGGAAAATCATCGCGCCAGATGACGAGACCGACGCCGAGACCGCCCGGCGCATCGAAGGCGAGAGTTTGGCGCGCTGGTTAAAAGAGTCGGTGCTCGGCAAAGCGCAGATTTTAAACCCGCGCGGCGACACCGTTGTCGTGCAATCCAAAGACGTCGCGATCTTGATGCGCAAACTCACCGACATTCACGACTACCTGGAACCGTTTCGCCGCCAAGGCATCCGCTACGTCGTCGAAGGCGAGCGCCATTTCTACGCGGCGAAAGAAATCATCGACGCGGTGAATTTACTCCGCGCGGTGGAAAATCCCTTCGACCGCCTGGCACTGGTCGGCGTGCTCCGTTCGGACCTGGGCGCGCTCACCGACTTGCAGATTTACCAACTGCACCGGCAAAACCTGCTCGACTACCGCGCCGACGCCAAGCTCGACGCCAAGGAATTTCCCCCGACGCTCGCGCAGCTCTACCAAGCGTTGACCAAGCTCAATGTTGAAACGAGAACCTTGCCCATCGGCGCCGCCGTCGAGCGAATTTTTTCCATCCTGCCGGTGGAACTCCTCGCCGCATGTCATTTCCACGGCGAGCAGGCGGTGGCGAATCTGGCCAAGCTACGCCAACAAGCCGAACAGCTGGGCCGCGAGGGATTGACGACCTTCAAACAAGCGATCCGCCAACTCGAACAGCGCGTCCTCGACGTCAAGGACGAAGGCGAAAGCGTTTTGGCCGAAGAAAATCTCGACGCCGTGCGCATCATGAGCATTCACAAAGCCAAGGGCCTGGAGTTTCCGATCGTCATCCTCGCCGGCTGCCAGACCGGCACCGAAGGGCGCCACAGCGCCGACGCCGAGTCGAGCTTCGATTGGTCCACCGGCCTCACCGGCACGCGCATCGGCGCCACCGCCGACCTGGCCGGCCTGTACATCGCCGAGAAAAATCGCTTAAGAAATGCCGAGGAGCAAAAGCGCCTGCTCTACGTCGCCATGACCAGAGCGCGCGAACACCTGATCATCTCCTGCGCGCCAAGCAACCGCCGCTCCGGCGGCAGCTTTCAAGCCATGCTCGACACGACGCTTAGCGACAGCATCGCCAACGCCGAATCCTCGACTCGCGTCGCCCTGGGCAACGGCATCATCGATATCGAAGTCGTCCGGCAAACTCTCAGCGCGCCCAACCACGCGCCAGCCAAAGCCAAGCGCTCGAAGAAAAAGCCCAACTGGAAGCCCTATATGGGAAAGTGGGCGCGGCGCGGCGAAGCTTACGACAAGGCGCGGCAAACCACGCCGTTCCTCACGCCCACGTTGCTCAAACGCCAGGAAGAAGCGACCAGCGAAGTCGGCGATCGAATCAGCGCGCAAGCGCCGCGCAAAACTCCCGCGCTGATGGTCGGCGATCTGACCCACCGATTTTTGCAGAGCTGGCCGTTTGACGGCGAGACGGTGAAATTCGCTGAACCGCTACGCAGCTTCCTCGACGGCGCGTTGCCGGCGGAGTTCGCCGCCGACCGCGCCGACATCGAATCTGAAATGGGCGAGATCTTAGATGACTATTTCCGCTCCAAGACCTACGCCGAACTCACCAGCGCGAAAATCCTCGGCCGCGAAGTGCCGCTGATCATGCCGTGGCAGGGCCAGATCATGGAAGGCGTCATCGATCTCATCTACGAGAAGAGCGGCCTACTTTACCTGGCCGACTATAAGACCGATCGGATCAAACCCAACGAACTGCCCGCCGGCGCCGAGCGCTACCGCGAGCAGGCCGAGATCTATATCGAGGCGGCGAGAAAAAGTTTAGGCCGCCCAGTGGCGGCCTTTAAACTGATCTTTCTCCGCTTGGGTGAAGCGGTGGAAGTCGGCAGCCAATCGAATGTTGAGCTGACACTGTTCTAGTCACTAAATTCGAGGCAGCGGACCACCATTCGCCACTGCCAGCAAGCGGTAGCACCCGACGGTCATCCAGCAAAGCAAGATCGTGAGTCGACGACCTCGATGCATTTTCCCGTTCGCCCGCAGCGCACGGCTAAGCCGCCCAGACCCAGCCACTACGATCTGCAAAAAGGTTCTCAGCGGTTAAGTAACGCCACCGCCACCAGGCCGACCGCCAAACCCAACGCCTTCTGACGCGACAACCGCTCGCGAAAGCAGATAAACGCCAACACCGTGCTCACCGCCACCACGCCGACGCTGTAGATCGGGTAGAGCTGCGAGCTTTGCCAGCCTGCCAGAGCCAGGACGCGCAGCAGCGAGTAGACCGCGACGTAGTTAACCAGGCCGAGCCCAAGGCCGGCGACGACGTGAAGAACGCGAAATTCCGCCGTGGAGATGACGCCCTTGCCAAAGCCGATGGCGAGGCTCGACAGAAACGCGAAGCCGAATCCCGCCATGACGTAACCATGATAGGTCGCCGCATCGAGATAGTGGGTCTGCAAGTATTTTAAAATCGTGAAGTAGCAACCGAAGGTCAGGAAAACCAGCAGCGGCATGAGCTGAAAAAGCTTCGAATTCAGCGCGCCGCTCAGTTTATCCGGCGCGGTGCACAGATAGAGCGCCACCAGCGCCGCCGCCAGGCCGGCGATCTTCAGCGGCGTCAGCGAGTCGCCGTAAAGCAGGAAAGCCAATACCGATGGGATCGCCACCGACAGCCGGCTCGCCAAAGCGGCGATGGCGACACCGGCGCGCTGGGCGGTGTGGGCGAGCAGAAAGAAATTCACCGCCAGCAACAATCCTTGGAGCGCCGCCAGGGCGATCCAGGGTTGGACGATCAATTGTGAGAAGGAGAAGGAATCGCCGGCCAACACGCTGCCAATGACGACGCAGGTGACGTAGTTGACCGGGATCGCCCAAAACAAATTCACCCGCCAACCCTCGAAGGCGCGAAAGATCACCGGGATGACGCCGGAGCCGAGGATGGCCAGGAGCAAGTAGATCATCGGGCAGAATCTGTTGTTGCCGCATTCAAGAGGAGATTTCTCCCAGGGGTCGAAATGACAATCCGCCCGTCATTTCGAAGGAGCGCAGCGACTGAGAAATCTCGCCGTCAAGCGCAGGTCAAAGCCGAGCATACCTTAGCAGGATGCTGAAACCCTTCGGAGTCCTTCGACAAGCTCAGGACGAACGGATCGGAGTTTGAAATCAATGAGAAAAATATCCGTTCAGGCTGAGATTGTCGAAGCATGTTCCCCTATTTCAGCAGCCTGTCAGAACCCCAACCCACTCACCCGCTCGATCAAGTCGCGGTTGGCCGCCTTGGCGTCGGCGAGAATCTTTGCGCCGTCCAGTTTCGTCAGTTGCCGGTCGCGCATAACAACCTCGCCGTTGACGATCACGGTCTGGACGTCACTCGCCTTGGCGCAGTGAACGATCTGGCTGAAAATCTCGTTGACCGGTTGGAGATGCGCCGTATCGATGTCGACAAGAATCAAGTCGGCGCGCTTGCCAACTTCGACGCTACCGCACAACGCATCCAATCCCAGCGCCCTGGCGCCGCCGATGGTCGCCATGCGCAGCACGTCACAGGGTTTGATCACGCCGGCGTCCTGGTGGTGAACTTTCTGCAGCAGCGATGCCGACTTCATGGTGTCGAATAAATCCTGCGAATGGTTGCTCGCCGCGCCGTCGGTGCCAAGCGCGACGTTGACGCCCTGACGCAGCATCTCCACCACCGGCGCAACGCCATCGCCGAGCATCATGTTGCTCACCGGATTGTGCGACACCGAGGTGCCGGTCTCTTGGAGAATGCGAATCTCATCCGGCGAAATATGCACCGAGTGGGCGAAGATCGAATTTTTCGCCGGAATGCCGAAGCGCTGGAGAAACTCGATCACGCCATTGGCGCCATGTTGTTGGCGCACCGCTTCGACCACCGAGTGGGACTCGGCAACATGGGCGCTGATGCCCAAAGAGTTCGCATCGGCGAAGTGGCGCACTTCGCGCAGTAAATCCGGAGTCGTGTTGATCGGCGGCGTGTTCGGCCCGGTCATGAAGCTCAGCTGTGAAGCATTTTTGTGGCGCGCCAGCAGCGCTTCGATGTGGCGGAATGCTTGCTCGGGTTTTTCCTTGGTGCAATCGGGCACGATCTCGCCGCTGTCCATGATCGTGCGCGCGAACACCGCACGCAAACCGCTATCTTGCAGCGCCCGGATGGTTTCCTCGGCGCACTCCGCGCTGGGATTGAGAAAATTATGCTCGCAGACCGTGGTCACGCCGCCGCGGATCGATTCCAAGCAGCCGAGCAAACTGCCGGCGTAAAAATGGCCCGGCGTCAGCACCTGGGCACAGCCGTAAATGCGCTTGAGCCAAGGCATCAACTCCAAGTCCTCCCACACCGCGCGCAGCAACACTTGATAGAGATGGGTGTGGGCGTTAACCAGGCCGGGCATGAGCACGCAGCCGGAACCGTCGATCGCTTGTTCGTCATTGGCGATCGCCGGCGGCGCGCCCGCCGCCACTTCGGTGATCATGCCGTCCGCCACGCGCACATGGCCGGCCAACGCTTGCCGCGCATCGGTCATCGGCAAGATCAACGCATTGGTAATAATCAGCTTGCTCATAGTCCGACGACGGTAGCACCGCAGCGCCGCTCGCGGCAAACCGGAAGCGGAATACCTCCCGCAAAGGCGCAAAGACGCAAAGTTCGGATCGGAAACAATGTCATCTTCCGATTCCTACCTTAGCGCCTTTGCGCCTTTGCGAGAGAAAATCCGAATCAGACCCCGCGCTCCTCGCGCCCAACCAAGCCTACTCGCAGGGATACGGCACCAGCCGCAGCCGCACATCGTCATGGCGATCGACAGCATAGAGTAAGTCAATCCAGTGCTGTTTGCCGATGAGCAGCTGGACCTGGCTATCGCGCCGCGCCAGGGCCACCGCGAGGGCGGTTTGCAGGGCCAGAAAGCTGCGCGCCGGCATGACGCCGGCGTGCCAAAGGTTGAGCCGGGTGACTTCGTCTTGCACTAGCCGCCCATACTCGGCCTGGTCCACCTCGCTGAGCGCTTCGTAACCGTCCTTGGCCAGCTCCCGCGCCCGGGCCGCGCTGGCGCCGAGCTCGCGCACCACCGTGACGCCAAATTCATTGAACGGCCGCGCCTCGAAACCGTAGACGGCGAGTTCCGCGCGGCCCGCCAATATCCACTTGGCGCTGGGAATGATAGTCGCTGGCGCTTGCGCCGTGCGCAAAGGCTCCGGTTGGTCCGGTGTGCCGGCGGCGTACAGCCCTTCAACGACGATGGCGCGGGCACCTTGCGCGGCGAGCCGAAGCGCTGTGGCCACCACGCGCTCCTGGCAAGCCGCGACCTGCCGGGCGTCTTGAATAGCGCGCCGCTGTTCGTCGGGATGCTCATGCACCTGCAACAAAACATGCACGGTGACCGAGAAATTCGCCAAGTCCGGATCCGCCGCGATGGCGCGCGACTCCACCACGCGCAACCCCGGCGCCGTCGCCGCGCAGCCAGCCAAGGAGATGAGCGCGGCCAGGACCAGCCTGAACTGGCCGGCACGAGATGTATGGAGAATAGTCATTGCCAGTCAGCGAACCTAGCGGCACGAGCAGGCTAAGAATAATACCAGGCTTGGGCGAAACTACGGCAGCTCCTCCAGCAACCGGCTCGCCCCCTTGAGCGGATTCTTGATCCGTAAAAGCTTCTGCACATACCACACCCGCGCCGCCACCGGGTGGACCACCGGGATACCGAGATCGTTTTCCACGGTGACGATATCTTTCACGCTCCAACCGCCCGAGCCGAGCAGATAGATGCCCTGGGCTGAGGGAAATTTGTTGGACGATTTTTTCAGGTGCTGGTAAATCATCTCGCCGGTGACCGCGTCGGCTTCGTCCGGCGAGGTGTCCATGCCTTCCATCCCGAGAACCTCGAAGCCGGCGTCGGTGAAGTAGCGGGTGAATATATCGTTCATCTTCTGATCGCGGAAGTAAGTGCAGCCGACGAACTTTTTGATGCCTAAAGCACGCAGCGCCTGGGCTTGCGACATGCCGGAGGTGAAGATCGGAATTTTATACTGCGCTTCCCAAGCGCTGACGATCTCCTGCTCCGCCTTATGGCCGCGCACCATGAACGGCGGCCCGCCCTCGGGATGGAGCAGATCGACGCCGATCTGGGCCAGCTCGGCGACCTTCAAGTGATAATTTTCCATGGCCGCCAGATAACCGCGCTCGGAATGTTCCCGGACGCCGCCGTACATCGGAATGCAGCCGACCCCCTCCGGCAACAGCCGAATGAACTCCACCAACGATCCCGAACCATAAGTCGGTTTGATCACGCCCACCGTGCCGCGCCAAGTTCCAGAAGCCATATTCCGCCTCCACTACGCTCAAATCTCGAATATGCATGCCGCACCGGTATGGCAAAAACAAGACCTGGAGCCGGATCCAATCAACACCGGCTCCTTCGCTACGAGAATCGCGACCGTTAGTTGACCCCTTGTATAATGAAATTGAAGTGTCTGTATGCACATTGTTTAACACGAAACAGGATGGGACAGGCCGTTCGCCCCTCGGTCCTTGGAGACCGTTTTGTAGCATGGACCGTCCCATCGTGGCTCCCAAAAAGCTCGAACAGTTGCCA
>CAMDBU010000069.1 GCA_945889495.1 Syntrophobacter sp. SbD2
GGCTTCCACCATCGTCAGCTCATTACGTAACGATCGTTGTATGATGTCTAGTCGTTTCTCGTCTCTCATCGTCAGGGTTCTCATCCTTCCACCCTGACATATTCACGTTGCCGTTAGACCCTGACAGATTCACTTTGCTACAACACAAGCTAGAAAAATCCTTGCAAGAGTTGTCGAGCCTATACGCGGCGATGACGCCATTGGCGCCCAGCGGATCGGTTAACGATATCCTCGACAGCGTGATCGCTAAGCTGATCGACGCCACCGGCGCCGACGCCGCGCTGGTTCGGCTGGTTGACCGCGAGCGCGGCGAGTTTATCGTCCCGGTCCATAAAGGTTTTCCGCAATCGTTCGTTGAGGCGACCAAATTTAAAGGCAGCGGCTCGGCGGTGGAGGTGGCGTTCCGCACCGGCGAACCGATCATCGCCGCCGATATCGCCAGCGACCCGCGCATCAAGGGCAAAGAGCAGTTGCGCGTGGGCTTTCACTCCTGCGCGTTTTTACCGCTCAAGGTGCATGGCGCCACCCGCGGCATCGTTCATCTGGCGGCGCGCCAGGTGGGCTATTTCACCGCGGACAAGGCGGCGGGTTTGCTCGCCATCGCGCACCAGATGGGCATCGCCATCGAGAACCTCGAGATGTTCGACGCCGCGCGCTCGGCCAAAGAGAGTTTGGAATCGACCAATCGCAAACTCGACCAGCAGACCCAAGACCTGCTGCGTTCCAACGCCGAGCTCGAACAGTTCGCCTATGTCGCTTCCCATGATTTGCAAGAACCGTTGCGCATGGTGACCGGCTATACCCAGCTGCTGGTGAAACGTCACCGCGCCCAGCTCAATGGCAACGCCCTTGAGTACTGCGATTTCATCGTCGACGGCGCCAAGCGTATGCAGGGGCTGATCGCCGATCTGTTGACCTACTCGCGGGTCGGCACCAAGGGGCAACCGTTTGCTCCAGTGCCCGCTGAGGAAGTGGTCAAGCGCACCCTGCAAACCTTGGCGGTGGCGATCGAAGAGAGCGCTGCCCAGGTGAGTTGCGACACCCTGCCGACGGTGGTCGGCGACGAGGGCCAGTTGGGCCAACTGATGCAGAACTTGATCGCCAACGGGATCAAATACCGCAACGGTCAAGCGCCCGAGATTCATATCGGCTGCGTGCGCCAGAATGACGATTGGCTATTCTCCGTGCGCGACAATGGCATCGGCATCGATCCGCAATACGCCGAGCGGATTTTCATACTGTTCCAGCGCCTGCACACCCGCGAAGAGTACGACGGCACCGGTATCGGTTTAGCGATCTGTAAAAAAATCGTCGAGCGCCACGGCGGGCGGATTTGGGTCGAGTCGGAAGTCGGCAAGGGTTCGGAGTTTTTCTTCACCCTTCCCGGCATGGAGGTGAGCGATGTTTAAATTGTTGCGTTATTTTTCTTTGACGAGCCTTGCGAGCATCGTCATTGTCAGCGTGCTGTTGGCGGTTTTCTACCGGCAAATGGCGATGAGCGATATTTTTGCCAGCGGCGAGCGCCACAACGTGGCCTTGACCCGGGTGCTGGCCAATTCGATCTGGCCGCAGTTCGGCGCATTTCTCACCAACCCCGGACCATTGTCGGACGATGCGCTGCGCCACCATGCCGACACCGCCAGGTTGCGCGCGGCATTGGCCCAGGCCGTTGACGGCCTATCGGTGCTGAAAATCAAAATTTATGACCGCAACGGCCGCACGGTGTTTTCCAGCGAAGCCAAGCAGATCGGTGAGGACAAGAGTAAAAACGCCGGCTACCTGGCGGCGCGCGGCGGCGTGGCGGCGAGCGAGATCACCCACCGGGATAAGTTCAGCGCCTTCGAAGGGGTGATCGAAAATCGCGATCTAATATCGAGCTACATTCCGGTGCGGCCGGCCGGGCCCGATGGGCCGGTGGTGGGAGTCTTCGAGCTCTACTACGACGTCACCGACATGCTGCAAGATCTCAACCGCGCTCAGCTGCGGCTGGTGGGCGGCGTGGTGCTGTTGTTGGCGCTGCTCTACGGCGCGCTGTTTTTGATCGTCCGTCATGCTGAAAAACTGCTCCAACGGCAAGCGGCCGAGCGCGTCGCGGCGCAGCAAGCCCTGGCCGTCCAGGCCCAAGATCTGGCCCGCTCCAATGCCGATCTGGAGCAATTCGCCTATGTCGCCTCCCATGACCTCCAGGAGCCGCTACGCATGGTGTCGAGTTACGCGCGGCTGTTGGCCAAACGCTACCACGGCCGGCTCGATGCCGACGCCGATGAATTCATCACTTTCATGGTTGACGGCGCCGGCCGCATGCAGTCGCTGATCGCCGATCTGTTGCTTTATTCGCGGGTCAATTCGAAACCGCCGGCGCTGCAGCTCACCGACTGCCAGCAAGTTTTGGCAAAGGTCCATCATGACCTCAGCCTAGCCATCAAGGAGAGCGGCGCTGAACTGACGATCGCGCCATTGCCGACCGTGACCGGCGACCCGTCACAACTTGGCCAACTGTTTTTGAACCTGATCGGCAACGCCATCAAGTTTCGCAACGGCACCGCGCCGAAAATTCAAGTCGCCTGCGCCGCCCAAGGGGCGCAGTGGTGCTTCTCAGTCGCCGACAATGGCATCGGGATCAATCCTGAGTTCGGCGAGCGCGTGTTCGAAATTTTTCAGCGCTCGCACACCACGGCGGAGTATCCGGGTAGCGGTATCGGCTTGGCGGTGTGCAAGAAAATCGTCGAGCGCCATGGCGGGCGGATTTGGCTCGAGTCGGAGGTCGGCAAGGGGTCGACCTTCAGTTTTACCTTGCCGGCGCATGCCGGTGACGGTGGTGTACCGCTTGTCGGTTAATCGTTGAGTAGGAAATGCTGACCAGAAAACGAGGCGATATGAAAATGAACCATCGATGGATGCCGCGCATGGGCTTGGTCCTGTGGGCCGGGTTATTCGCTCTAACGCTGACCGGGGGGCATGCGGGTGGGCAATCGACGGCGCCGACCGTCGGTATTCTTAGCGGCGGCAAGTCCTGGGAGCCGGTGGTGGCGGGGCTGAAAGATGGCATGGAGCGGCTCGGCTACAAGCAGAACAAAAACATCCATTACCTCACCGAGGATTCCAAAGGTGAGATCACCGATCTGGCCGCTCAGGCCAAGAAATTGGTCGACGCGAAGGTCGATGTCATCTTCGCTTTGCCCACCGCCCATGCCGAGGCGGCGATGAAAGCGACCACCATCGTGCCAGTGGTGTTCGCGTGGGCGTCGGATCCGATCCGTTCGGGATTGATCGCGAGCTTCGCCGGATCGAAGAACAATCTTACCGGCGTGACCAGCTATACCGCGCAATTGTCGGAGAAGCGGCTCGAATTACTCAAGGAGATCGCGCCCAAGGTCAAGCGCGTGCTGGCGCCGGTATCGCCCAAGGAGATCGTTTCCGAGATGTCATTTCAATATGCCGACAGCGCCGCCAAACGGCTCGGTCTGCAGCTGGTTCGCCGCGAGGTACTCAACAAGACCGATATCGAAAAGCTGCTGGCCGAAAAGCACAAAGGTATCGTCGATGCGATTCTTTTCCTGCCATCGGTGTTGCTGATCAATCAGAGCGACCTGCTGATCGCCAGGTCCAAGGAAGAAAAACTGCCGCTCACGGTTACGGCGGAGGATATGGTGGAGCGCGGCGCGCTGTTTACTTACGGCCCTGATTTTCGTCTGGTTGGCGCGCAGAGCGCAAGGCTGGTGGTCAAAGTGCTCAGGGGCGAGAAGCCGTCGGATATCCCGACCGAGATTCCAGAAAAATTTTTGCTTACCGTGAATTCCAGCACGATGAAACTGCTGGGCTTGAAAATTCCCCGCACGGTGGCCGGCCGGATCGACAGGTTGGTCGATTAGACCGTGGAGCGACATTTTGGAGCGGGACCTATGAGTAATTTTCGGTGGACGAAACTGATGGCGTGCGCGGTCGCGCTGGCGATTTTGCTGGCGGCGCCGGCATGGGCCGGTGCGCCGGTCATCGGAGTGCTCACCCCGGGCGGGAGCTACGAGTCGGTGCTCGACGGACTGCGCGAAGGCTTGGCTAAACTGGGCTTGCGCGAGGGCAAGGAGGTTGGCTACCTGATCGAGGATAGCAAAGGCGATGTGAAGTCTCTCGAGAGCCGGGCGCTGAAATTGGTTGAGAGCCGGCCCGATGTCATCTTCGCCATCGCCACCGCATCGACCCTGGCGCTCAAGAAAGCCACCCAGACGATCCCTCTGGTATTCACTGCCATTGGCGATCCGGTGCAAGCCGGTGTGGTCGCCAGTTTTGCTTCTTCGCAAAATAATATTACCGGCGTGGCGTCGATGAACGCCGCCCTGTCAGCCAAGCGGCTGGAGATTCTCAAGGAGCTCTTGCCGCACCTAAAGAAATCCCTGGCGATCGTCGCAGTCAAGGAAAGCAGTGCGCAGTTCTCCTACAAATATCTGGCTGAGGCGGGCGATAAACTGGGAGTCCAAGCGGTGCGCCGGGAAATCTCCAGCGATGGCGATATCGAACTTCTGTTTCGCGAGAGGTGGTCGGCCATGGCCGACTCGGTAATCAGCATGCCGTCGATCTTTGCCGTCAATCATATCGCCACGCTGATCGACAAAGCCAAGCGGGAAAAGTTGCCGCTGATGGTCTTCGAGAGCTCTCATGTCGAGATGGGCGCGTTGATCTCCTACGCCGGCGATTTTCGCTCCTTCGGCAACCAAGCGGCGGCCCAGGTGGCGCGCATTTTGACCAAAAAAACCAAGCCCGCGGATATTCCGGTGGAAACCCCGGAGCGGTTGTTTTTGAGTCTTAACCTCGCCACCGCCAAAGGGCTGGGCCTAAAAATCCCGCGCAATTTTCTCGATCGCGCCGATCGCTTGATTGACTGAGCATTATCATGGGCCGACTCATTCAAACTCTGATGCAGGTGATATCGCCATCCAGGCCGTCATTGCGGCGCCGTTTGTTCTGGATTTTGATCGCCACCGGCGGCGGGGCGATTTTGCTCGTCAATCTGATTTGGCTGCCGAGCGCGATTCGCGATGTGCGCCAGAGCCAAGTCGAGTTGCAGAGCCTGGCGGTGCGTTCGTTGCACGAGCAGATGCGCCAGATGATCGAGGCCATCGAAGGGCAATTCAAAAACACTACTTTGCAGTTCCAGGTGGCGCTGATGAGCGACGACCGCGATGGCCTGCGGCAAATCGCCCAACGGGCGATGCAACAACAGCCGGCCTTCGAAGAACTCGGGATAATCACCGGCGATGGCCGGGAAACCTTACGGTTATCGCGTCGTTTGACCGGCTCGGTGGCGTCGTCGTCGTCGGTCGGCTCGGCGGCGCGGTTGGCCGCCCAGGCGAAGAAAAACACCATCGTTTGGGGCGCGGTGGCGATGACCGAAACCTCCGAGCCCTGGGTGACTTTGGCCCTGCCCATGGGCTCGGCGACCAGTGGCGATCGGGCGTCGGTTTACGCCGTGATCAATCTCAAGTGGCTGTGGCGGCTGGCGGCGGGTTTTAAATTGAGCAACGAAGGCCAGATGTCGGTGCTCGACCAGGGTGGACGTTTGATCGCCGCGGCCGATACCAGCTCGGTGCTGCGCCAGCACTCGTTGGCGGATCGCGATTTGATCGTGCGAGCATTTCACGCCGCGGCCGCCGAGAGTTCCGGCTTGATCCATGGCGGTTTCACCAATGAACAGGGCACCCCAGTGGAGGCCACGGTATTGACCATGCAGTCGCCCTCCTGGCTGATCCTTGTCAGCCAGCCCCAGGCGCTACTCTACGCGTCGATTCATGAAAAGATTTGGTTTTTTGTCCTGCTGTCGGCGGCGGGCTGGGCCGTCTGTGGACTTATCGCCCAGCGCTTAAGCCGCAGTTTTACCATCCCGATTGTCCGGCTCATGGGCGGCGCGGAGCAGCTCGCCACCGGCAATCTGGATCATCAGGTGGCCGTGGAAAGCCGCGATGAGATCGGTGATCTAGCGTTGCAGTTCAACCGCATGGCGGGCGCGCTACGGCTGTCGCACCAAGACTTGGAGGGCAAAATCGCCGCGCGCACCCGTGAGTTGTCGGCGCTTTATACCACCTTGCTGCCCCATTCCGACGCCCAGAGCATTGAAGAGCTGTTCGCTGGCATCGTTGAGCGAGTGATCGCTGCCACCGGCGCCGATGCGGCGCTATTCCGGCTATTCGATCGTGACAACCAGATCCTCAACTGCCTGGCGCAACGCGGGTTTAGCGACGAGTATGTCCAAGAGACCCGGCAATTGACGCCAGGATCGGCGAACTCCGTGGTGATCGCCAGCGGCGCGGCCCTCCTTGCGCCCGATATCGCGGCCGACGAGCGGATCAAAGTCAAACGCCAAATCGTCTTCGGCTTTCAATCCTGCGCCTTCCTCCCTTTGGCGGTCAAAGGCGAAGTGCGCGGCGTGATCCAGCTGACCAGCCGAAGCGCCGGATATTTCACCGAAGACAAACGGGAGTACCTGATGGCGATCACCCGACTGATGGGCATCGTCGTGGAAAACTACCAGCTGTTCGACGCTCTGCGCGGCGCCAAGTCGTCTTTGGAGTCGACCAACGCCAAGTTGGATCGCCAGGCCCAGGAACTGCTGCGCTCCAACGCCGAGTTGGAGCAATTCGCCTATGTCGCCTCCCACGATCTACAAGAGCCGCTGCGCATGATCACCGGCTACACCCAGCTGCTACTGAAGCGCTATCGCGGCCAATTGGACGCCAACGCCCAAGAGTATATCGGTTTCGCCGTCGATGGCGCTAAGCGTATGCAGGGGCTGATCCAAGACCTGTTGGCCTACTCGCGGGTCGCCACCCGGGGCGAAGAATTTACCGACTGTGCGGTGGCCGAAGTGTTGGATGGCGCGCTGGCCAGTTTGCGGGCTGCCATCGAGGAAAGCGGCGCGACGATCTCCCATGATCCGTTGCCAACGGTGCAGGCGGATCAACGACAGATGGGCCAGCTACTGCAAAACCTTATCGGTAACGCGCTCAAGTACCGCAACGGCCAAGCGCCGCGCGTCCACATTGGCTGCCAGCGCGACAATGGCGCCTGGCGGTTTGCCGTGCGCGATAACGGCATCGGCATCGATCCCCAGTACGCCGACAAGATATTCGTGATTTTCCAGAGGCTTCATACCCGCGAAGAGTATGAAGGCACCGGCATCGGCTTGGCGGTATGCAAAAAAATCGTCGAGCGTCATGGCGGCAAGATCTGGCTCGAGTCGGAAGTCGGCAAGGGCGCGAATTTTTATTTTTCCATTCCCGCTTAACGGAGACATCGCATCATGCAACCCACGAAAAAAATTCTATTGGTCGAGGATAACCCAGGTGACGCGCGTTTACTGAGCGAGGCGCTGCGCGAAGTGCAACCGGCGCCCTTCGCGCTCGTCCATGTGGACCGCTTCGTGGCCGGCATCGAGGCGCTCAAGCGCGAACCGTTCAGCGCCGTGCTGCTCGATTTGTCGTTGCCCGACGCCAAGGGGGTCGACACCGTGGTGCGCATGCAGCGCGAGGTCTCGGCGGTGCCGATCGTCGTGCTGACCGGTTTGGATGACGATGCGACGGCGTTGGAGGCGGTGCGCGCCGGCGCCCAGGATTATCTGATCAAGGGCGAGATCGACGGCAAGTTGTTGGTGCGCTCGCTGAGCTACGCGATGGAACGCAAACGCTTACAGGAGGCCACGGCGCGCCATCTCCATCACATCGTCGCGCTCAAAGATATCAATGCGGCGTTAACCTCGACTTTGGAATTGCCCAAGGTGTTGGAGATCTTGCTGGAAAAAGTTGCCGCTTTGATGCCGCAAGTGGCGACGACGATTCGCCTGCGCAACAAGGAGAGCGGCAAACTCGATCCGGTGGCGTGCCGCAACATCGACGAGAGCGCGTGGAAAGAAGCGGTGTTGCGCTGGCAGAGTGGCGGCAGCCTGTCGGACAGCGCGGTGGCGGAAAAGCGCTCGATCGTGATCGAAGACCTAGCCAACGATCCGCGCGCGCGCGATCCTGAATTCTGCCGCCGGCATGGTTTTAGCGCCTATCTGGGGATTCCCTTCACGGTCAACGATGAGGTCTTGGGCCTGTTGGCTTTTTACGGCACCGGCGAGCGGCGGTTCGGCGCCGAGGAGGTTGAGTTCTTAAGCGCCCTGGCCGGCCAGGCGTCGGTGGCGATCTGCAACTCCCAGGTCCATGGCGAGACCATCAAATTGGCCGAGGATCTCGAGCGCGCCAATCATGTCAAGGAAGAGTTCATGGGCGTGATGTCCCATGAGCTGCGCACGCCGCTCAATGTCGCGCGCGGCTATGTGGAAATGCTTCAGAGCGGTTTCTTCGGCGATCTGGCGCCGGACCAGCGCGACGCTCTCGAAAAGGTCGCCGCCCAGCACCGCGTGCAGTTGTCCATGGTCAACAATATTTTGAACGCCATCGCGATGGAGTCGGAGGTCGCCTCGGCGCACTTCGAGCCGGTGATGCTGGGGGCTTTTTTCGCCGAGTTGCAGAACACCTATCCGCAGCCTTTGGATGGCAAGGTGGAATTTCTCTGGGACTATGGCGAGTCGTTGCCGACGGTAAAAAGCGACCGGACCAAATTGCAATACATCATGCAGAACCTGATCAATAACGCGATCAAGTTCACCCCCAGCGGATCGATCAAGATCTCGGCGCAGTACCGAGACGGCGCGGGCGAGCCGGATGCCGAAAGCAGTCTGGTCATCGCGGTGGCCGATACCGGGGTCGGCATCGACAGCGAATTCCAGTCCGTGATTTTCGAGAAATTCAGCCAGGTCGATAGTTCGATGACGCGCTCCCACGAAGGCATCGGCCTCGGGCTGCATATCGTCAAGCGCTGCACGGCACTACTGGGTGGCAGGATTCAAGTGGAAAGCGCAGTGGGTCAAGGAACCACGTTCACCGTGACGCTGCCCTGCGCGCTGTGAGTCGTGTGACGGCGCCGAGCGTAAGCCAAATCTAATGAACTCCAGGGATAACACCGAACCGGGCACAGAAATGGCGATGGTCGCCGCCGGCGATGGCGCGCTCGACAATGGCGCGCGGCCGACCCGGATACTCGCCATCGAAGATAACCCCGGCGATGTGGCGCTGCTAAAATTCGCTCTCGCGGAGGTTGCCGCCGATCGGTTCGAATTGCGCCATGCGGCAACTTTGTCGGCCGGACTGCAACAGCTGGCGCAGCAAGCCTGCGACGTTATCTTGCTCGATTTGTCCTTGCCGGATGGCCAAGGGATCGAGATGGTCGAGCGAGTTCAAGCGCAAGCGGCGCAGACTCCGGTGATCGTGCTCACTGGCCTGGACGACGACCGGATGGCCAATGCCGCGATGGGCGTAGGGGCGCAGGATTATTTGATCAAGGGCGAGTTTGACGGCCGTTTGCTAGTGCGCGCGATTCGCTATGCGATCCAACGCATGCGTGCCCAGGAAGCCCAGGCGCGCTACCAGGACCAGGCGGCGCTCAATATTATCGCGGCGTCGGTGAATCGTTCCTTGCAGCTCGATACCTTGTTCGATGTCGCCTTGGAAAAAGTGCTCGAGGTAACCGGCTGCGAGATGGCCCATATCCGGGTGCGCAATCCGGTTACCGGAGCGATCGAATTGGCGGCGCACCGCGGCTTGACGCCGGAACATGTCGATCAGCTCGGCCACGAGCGCATCAAGCCGGGCAAGCTCGATCAGGTGTTCGCCACCGGCGAAGTGATCGTCGGTAGAAGTTCAAGCGCCGAGCGCATCGCCAAGGCCGGCGACCGCCTGATCATTTGGACGCCGCTGAAAGCCAACAACAAGGTGGTCGGCGTGCTCAATGTCAGCACCCTGCGGCGCGATAGTTTTACCGTGCGCGAAGTCGAGCTGCTCAAGGCGATCGGCAACGTCATCGGCATGAGCTTGGAGAATGCCCGTTTATACACCGAGACCCGGCGCCACCTGCATCAAGTAGAGGCGCTGCGCGACATCACTGCGGCATCGTCGTCGAGCCTCAATCTATCGCGGGTGCTCAAGGTTTTGATCGAGAGGATATCCAAGACCTTGCCCTACTCGGCGATCGCCATTCGCTTGTTCGACGCCGCCACCGGCACGCTTCGACCGGCGGCGTCTTGGAACGTCGAGAACCAGGAATGGGCAGGGTCGAGCGGAAAACCCGAAAGCGGTGGGTTGTCGCAGGTGGTGTTTGAGCAGAAAAACCCGCTGGCGATCCGGCAGTTTCTCGCCGACCCAAGAATCCGACGGCCGGAGCTGTTTCGCCGTCAGGGATTGGTCTCCTACTTGGGCCTGCCGATGTTGGCCAACGGCGAAGGTGTCGGCGTGTTGTCGATTTACACCAAGTTCGAACATGAATTTGCCGCCGACGAAATTCAATTTCTCGCCGCCCTGGCTAATCAGGCCGGCATGGCGATTCACAACTCGCAGCTCTACGAGCAGCTGAGCGCCCAGGCGTCCGAGCTCGAGCGCAGCAACAAGGTCAAAGACGAGTTTCTGAGCGTCATGTCCCATGAATTTCGCACTCCTCTCAATGTCATCATGGGCTACAGTGAGCTCCTGCGCGACGGCACCTTGGGCCGGCTGTCGCCGCAGCAGGAAAACGCCCTGGGCAAGATCACCGACCGTTCCAAGGATCTGCTCGGCCTGCTCACCGCGGTGCTCGATGTCACCCGGCTGGAAACCGACACCGTGACCCTGGTCAACGAAGTGTTCGACGTCGGCGAGTTTATCGGCGAGGCGAAGGCGGCGTTCCCGCGCGCCGAGAGCGACAACTTGGAAGTCCAATGGATCGCCCCAGCGCGGCGGTTAACGGTCCAGACCGACCGACGCAAGCTGCGCCATGTGCTGGAAAATTTGTTTAACAACGCGTTGCAATTCACCGCAGCTGGCACCATTCGAGTGGCCGCCGGCCACGATCCCGCCGCCGGCACCTGGTCATTGGCCGTTATCGACACCGGCGTCGGTATCGAAGCCGACGCGCTACCGCTGATTTTTCAAAAATTTTATCAGGCCGATAGCTCGAGCACGCGCAACTATAGCGGCCTCGGTCTCGGACTCTATGTTGCCCAGCGGTTCGTCGAACTGATGGGCGGCATGATTGGAGTCGACAGCACCACAGGTGTCGGTTCCACCTTCACGGTGACCTTGCCGTTAAATTACCAGGAGCAATGCTTGAACGCGGAACTCTAGCGGGGCCACGCTTAGAGAGGAGTTTAATTTAGATGAAAGCATGTTTGAAACAGATCGTCGCGACTTTAGTTGGAGGCTCGCTCTGCTTCGCTCTAAGTGAGGGCGCCAGCGCAGCGGTGAGCGCAGATCTCAGTAAGCTCAGCATTGAAGATCTAATGGAGATCAGGATCGAGAGCGTGTCGAAGTTCGAGCAGAAGGTTATCGAGGCGCCGGCGTCGGTCAGTATCGTCACCAGCGACGATATCAAGATGTACGGTTACCGTAATCTGGGCGAAATCTTGCAGAGCGTCAGAGGGCTGTTCGTGCGCAACGACCGGCGTTTGTCCTATCTTGGTATTCGCGGCCTGGACCAATTGGGCAACGATGTCAGCCGCTTTTTATTGTTAGTCGATGGTCACCGGATGAACGACAGCTTTTACGGCAAAGCGAGCATCGCCAACGACTTCAATATCGACGTCGATTTGATCGACCGGGTCGAGGTGATCCGCGGCGCCAGTTCATCGGTCTATGGCACCAGCGCGTTCTTGGGCGTGGTCAACGTCAAGACCAAATCCGGCGCGGACTTCAAAGGCGGCGAGCTGGCGGCGGAGGGCGGTACCTTCTCATCCTATCGCGGCCGCGCCACCTACGGTAATCGCTTTGCCAACGGTCTCGAAGTGCTACTGTCGACCGGTCGCTTCGGCACCAGCGGCGATGGAAGGCTTTTCTATAAAGAGTTCAATGACCCGGCGACCAACTCAGGCATTGCCAAGAACGACGACGCCGAAGGGGCCGGCAACTTCTTCGGCAAGCTGTCCTACCGCGATTTTACTCTCGAAGGCGGCTACATTCGCCGCGCCAAAGATATTCCCACCGGTTCATTCGGCACCGTGTTCGACTCCGATCGCACAAGGCTCACGAATGGACGCGGCTTTGTCGATGTTAAATTCCAGCGGCAGTTTGCCGGCGATCTCGGTGTCAAGGCGCGGCTCTATTACGACCGCTTCAAAGAAAAGGGCGAGTATATCGTCGACTACGCCGTCCCCGGCGATCCGCCGTTCATCGTCAAGAACATCGATGACTTCCGCACCCAGTCGGTGGGCAGCGAATTGCAGTTGTCCAAGACGCTCTTCGGCGGCCACAAGTTTATTCTCGGCGCCGAGTACAACTATGCCTTTCAACAGGATCAGCGCAACTACGATGTCGACGTTTACTTGAACAAGCAGACGACCAACCGGGACTGGGCGGTGTTCGTGCAGGATGAGTTCGAACTGTTGCGCGGTCTTCGGGTCAACGCCGGACTGCGCTACGACCAGTACAGTTCCTTTGGCGGCACTGTCAATCCGCGCTTAGGTTTAGTCTATCAACCCTTCGACAAAACGATTTTCAAACTGCTCTATGGCACGGCGTTCCGCGCCCCCAGCGTGTTCGAACGATTTTATAACGACGGCGGCGACACGCAGATCGCCAGTCCCAACATCGGTCCGGAAAAGATCCGCTCAGTGGAGTTTAGCGCGCAGCATTATCTCGGTTTTAATCTCTGGGGCAGCGGCCATCTCTACTACCAGTGGATTAGCGACCGGATCTCGGAGCAGGTCAACTCGTCGGGACTGCTGTTCTACGAAAACACCAAGGGTGTGACCCAACGGGGCGCAGAATTCGAGCTTGAGGGCCGCTGGCAAAATGGTCTGCGCGGCCGGTTGAGCTACGCGCTGCAAGAGTCCACCGATCGCGACAGCGGCAAGGGGATCGGGAACTCGCCGACCCATCTGATCAAGTTGAACGGCACATTGCCGCTCTTCAGCGACAAGTTGTTTCTCGGCTTGGAGGAACAGTTTGTCGGCAAACGAAAGACGGTTTCCGGCGCCAGCGCGCGGGATGCGTTGATTACCAATCTGACACTTTTCAGCGCCAATATTTTCACCGGTTGGGAGGCGTCGGCCAGTTTATACAACGCGTTTAACCGCAAATACGACGATCCCGCGGGGCCGGAACATACCCAGGACAAGATTCGCCAGGATGGGCGCAGCTTTCGTTTCAAGCTGGTCTATAAATTTTGATTTCTCGATGGCACTCGATTGTTGAATCGGCAGCGCGGCAAGAAGTATCTGACGGCATGATTGGAACGGCACAAATAATTGCTCGGATTGACGCGGCTCCCCAGGTTAAGAACCCAAGCCGGCCACGCCGGGGCCGTGCCAAGTTGGCCACCATCTTGGCAGTTATGCTGGGCGGGTTATTCTGCGCCACCGCGGCGCGCGCCCAGGCACCGACGGAGTATCAAGTGAAAGCGGCATTTCTGTTCAACTTTACCAAGTTCGTCGAATGGCCGGCGAGCGCCTTTCGCAGCGGCTCGGCGACCATTCAGATTTGCCTGGTGGGCGAAGATCCACTCGGCAAAGCCTTGGAGGATTTGGTGAAGGGCCAACAGGTCGGCGGGCGCAGCCTGGCGGTGCGGCGGCTGGCGCAGAGCCCGCGCGACGATAACTGTCAGATGGCGTTTCTAGCCGGGCTGGACAAGGGGCGCGCCGAGCAGATATTGGCGCCGTTAAAAAGTTTGCCGATTCTAACGGTGGTCGATCACGAGGATGGCGGCGATGCCGGCGCGATGATTGCGTTCGTCGTCGAGGATAACAAAGTGCGCTTCAACATCAATCTCGATACCGTTGAACGGGCCGGTGTGAAGCTGAGCTCGAAATTGCTCAAGTTGGCGAAAGCGGTTCGCGAGAAGGGAGGTCGGTAACATGCGCCGCTTCAGCGATTTGTCGATTAAACGCAAACTGACCTCGATCATCATGGGCACGACCATCGCCGCGCTGGTGTTGGCCTGCGGCTGCTTCTTCCTTTACGAATTTTTGACCGTGCCGCGCACCATCGCCCAAAGCACCGCGTCCTTGGCGCAGTTGACCGGCAACAGCGTGGCGGCGGCGATTGCGTTTACCGACGAGAGCGCGGCGGCGGAATCATTAAGCGCGCTGCGCGCGACGCCGAATATTACCTGGGCCGCGGTGCTGACTAAGGACGGCCGGCTGTTCGCCAAATACGAGCGCGATCCTAAAGTGCCGAGCGCGCCGCGCTGCATAAACGGCGATGAAGGCTATCAACTGCGCGACCGCCAGGTCGAGCTGTGCCGCAAGATTATGCTGCGCGGCGAAGCGGTGGGGGTGATTGCTCTGAGTTCGGACTTAGGTGAGATGCGCGAACGGCTGGCGAGCTACGGCCAAATCGTGCTGTTCGTTTTGATCATCTCTCTGGCGGTTGCTTACTTTATATCGACCCGGTTGCAACAGTTCATCTCCACGCCGCTGTTGGAGCTCGCCGGTTTGGCCCGGCAAGTTTCGCTCAAGCAGGATTATGGCTTGCGCGCGACCAAATCGACACAGGACGAGATCGGCGTGTTGGTCGATGGCTTCAACTCCATGCTCGCCCAAATCGAAGCGCGTGAGCGCGCCCTTAAGGCGGCTCATGGTGAACTCGAGGCGCGGGTGTTCGATTTGCAAAGGGAAGTGGCCGAGCGCCAGCGCGCCGAAGCCGGGCTGGCCAAGCAGACTTTGGAGTTGCAGCGTTCCAACGCCGAACTGGAGCAGTTCGCCTACGTCGCCTCCCATGATCTCCAAGAGCCCCTGCGCATGGTGTCAAGCTACACCCAGTTGCTGGCCAAGCGTTACAAGGCCAAGCTCGACGGCGACGCCATCGAATTTATCGAATTCGCGGTTGACGGCGTCAAGCGTATGCAGACCTTGATCAAGGATTTGCTGGAATTTTCTCGGGTCGGCACCCGCGGCAAAGAGTTCGCGCCGGTCAGCAGCGAGGCCGCGGCACAACTCGCCTGCCGTAATCTGGAGGCGACGATCAAGGATCGCGGCGCCGATGTTACGCTCTCGGCATTACCGGTGGTGATGGCCGACCAAGGCCAGCTAGTGCAGCTGTTTCAAAATCTCATCGGCAACGCGATGAAATATTGCAAAGAGCCAACGCCGAAGGTTCACTTGAGTTGGCAAGCTCAGGATGGCCGGTGCGAGTTCGCTATCAAGGACAACGGCATCGGCATCGCGCCAGAGTTCGCCGAGCGGATTTTCGTCTTGTTCCAGCGCTTGCATGGCAAGGGCGAATACGATGGCACCGGCATCGGTCTGGCGGTATGCAAAAAAATTGTCGAACGGCACGGCGGCCGGATTTGGGTTGAGTCGGGGGCCGGACAGGGCTCGACGTTCAAATTCACCTTGCCCTTGGCGGTGGAATCGAAACTTGGTTTGGAGGCATGTCTATGAGCACAGCATCGAACCGCCCTTTGCGGGTGCTGATCGTCGAGGACAATCCCGGCGACATCCGGCTGATCAAAGAGGCCTTTCGCGAGACCAACGATGGCGTCGAGACCGCCATGGCCAAGGATGGCGTGGAGGCGCTCGACTATTTGTTCAAGCGCTCTGGGTTTGAAAATGTCTGGCAACCCGACCTGATGATGCTCGATCTCAACCTGCCGAAAAAAAGCGGCCATGAGGTCTTGGCCGCGCTCAAGAGCGACCTTCATCTCCAACATATTCCGGTGATTGTGTTTTCCTCATCGGCGGCGCCCAAGGATGTCACCGGGGCTTATGGCCTCGGGGCCAACTGCTACGTTACCAAGCCGGCCGATCTCGATGAACTGTTTGGCGTGATCGCGTTGATCGACAAATTCTGGTTGCGCGCGGTGCGCTTGCCCAACGAAGTTGGCAGTGCCGACAACATCACGGCCAGCGTGTCTGTGGCTGTGCATCACTAACCGTCATAACCATTACATCAATCGTGACTAAAACCGCGACTCATATACTACTGGTGGAGGACAACCTCGGCGATGCCGGCGATGCCGGCTTGCTGCGCGCGGCCATCGCCGATCTCGGTCCGGCGCTGTTTAGTTTTACGCTCCGTCATGTCGACCGTCTGGCCGGCGCGGTGGCGGCCTGCCAGGCCGAGAGATTCGACGTGGCGCTGTTGGATTTGTCGCTGCCCGACTCGAGCGGCCTGGAGACCGTGCGAGGTATGCGCGAAGCCAATCCGGCGGTGCCCATCGTCGTCATGAGCGGCCTCAACGACGAACAGACCGCCGTCGAAGCGATGCGCCTGGGTGCCCAGGACTACCTGGTCAAGGGACAGATGGACAGCGGCATGATCGTGCGCGCGATCAATCATGCCATCGAGCGCAAGCGCATCGAAACCGATCTGCGCCAACAACGCCAGCGCATCGCCACCTTGCACGAAATCAACCTGGCGATTACCGAGACCTTGGACCTGCGCGCGATGACCGAACGTTTGTTGGAACGGATTCACCGGATCTTGCCCGACTTCGCCATGGCGGTGCGCTTGCGCAATCGCCAGACCGAGGAATTTGACGCGATCGCGGCGTGGAATTTGGATGACGCCGATTGGCTGGGTTCGTTGCCGCGCGGCGGTTCCGGCTTTACTAAAGAGATCGTCGACGGGCGCGAGCCGATTGTCGTGGTCGATGCCGCCAGTGATCCGCGCGCCTGCGATAGTGCGTTCATCGCCCGTCACGGCATCGTTTCCTATCTCGGCTGTCCGTTGATCGTCAAGGACGAGCTCATCGGCACCCTGGGTTTTTTCACCAAGGTGCGCCATGTGTTTACCGACGACGAGCTGGAGTTCTTCACCATGTTGGCCGGACAGGCGGCGGTGGCGATCCAAAACTGCCGGCTCTACGAGCAGATCCGCGAAACCAATGACGCCTTGAACAAAGCCTTGGAGATCAAGTCGGTGCTCATCGGCGTCATGGCCCATGAGTTGAAAAATCCCATTCAAGTGATCCTCGGCAACGCCAATCTGCTTTCCGATGGGGTGTTCGGCAATTTGACCGAGGGGCAGGTGGCGCGGCTGCGCTGCATCGAGGCGAGCAGCTTGGAACTCACCCAACTGATCGAGAGCGCCATCGATATGGTGCGCATCGATGGCGGCAAGATGAGACTGGTGGTGACCGAGGTTTGTGTCGGCGCGCTATTTTCTGAACTGCGTAGCGAATTCGCCACCGCCTTCGAGCGCAAAGGTCTGCGCTTGGAATTCCTCGAACCCCAGGCGCCAGTGAGCTTCACCACCGACCGGGTCAAGTTCAAAGAGATTCTCCGCAACCTGATCGAAAACGCGCGCAAGTACACCCATGATGGATCGGTCACGGTGCATGTCGAACCGATCGATCAGGGATTGGAGTTCGTCGTCAGCGACACCGGCCTGGGCATTCCCGCGGAACTGCTGCCTAAAGTGTTTGAGCTGTTTTTCCAGGCCGACGATTCTCATCGCGAGTACGCCAGCGCCGGCTTGGGATTGAACATCGTCAAGCGTTTGGTCGGCGCCATGTCGGGCGAGATTACCGTCACCAGCGAACTCGGCAAAGGCTCAACCTTTCGCGTCAAGATGCCTAACTTGATCGCGCTGGAGCCGGCGCCCGGGTTGATTCGATAAAACCCCGCTCAGAATATTAGCTTGACTGCGCTTGACCCTAAGCTCTGAGCTTCTCTATAGTGCCGCCATTATGATTCGCGCCGGCGCCGGACAATCGAACCACCCGTCAACCACTCAAGCCATCACGGATGCCGCCGCGCAAGCGCTGGCCCAAGCCGGTATCAGCCGTGCCGACGGCGGGGTGGTATTTTTTAGCGCCGATCACGCCGCTGAGGGCCAAGCGCTGGCCGCCACCCTGGCGCGAATTATCGGCACCGACTGCGTCACCGGCTCGAGCGGCGCCGGCGTTCTAACCGGCGCCGGCGAGATCGAAGGCGACCATGGGGTCGCTGTAATGGTGTTTTCCAGCGACCGGTTTTTTGCCCGGCCGTTTATCTTCGAGCCGCTCCGCGGCAATGAAGCGAGCTTGGGCGAAACCTTCGGCGGCTTTCTCGCCAAAGCGCAAGATGAAAAATCGCTGATGCTGTTGTTCCCCGACACCTACAACGGCAACCCGCAAACGCTTTTGCAGGCGATTCACAGCCGCGCCGGTTTTCATCCCATCGCCGGTGCCGGCTCGTCGGAGAACGGCGTGGCCGGGGCGACCTATCAACTGTGCGGCGATAAGCTGGCAAGCAACGCGCTGGCCGGCATGTACATCTCCGGCGACGTCGATATTCACATCGACATCACCCAAGGTTGCCAGCCGATCACGCCGCCAATGACCATCACCAAGGCGGAAAATAATTTAATTCTCGAGATCGACCATCAACCGGCGCTGGAAGTCTTCGCCAAGCTGCTCAAGGGGCCTTTGGCGGAGGACTTGCGGCGCGCCTTGACAGTGCTGTTCGTCGGTCTGCCGGCGGACCCGGTGGCAAACAGCGTCGCCGCCGGCAACTATCTGGTGCGCAATATCATCGGCTTGGACCCGGACAAGGGCATCGTCGCGGTGGCCGACCAGGTGCGGGTCGGCCAGTCGATGATTTTTACCCTGCGCGACGGCCAGCGCGCGCGTGATGACTTGCAAGAAATGTTGCAACGCCAGCTCGGGCGCCTCAACGGCAAAAAGCCCGCCATGGGGTTCTACTTCAACTGCTGCGCCCGCGGCCAAGGCCTCTACGGCATCCCCGGCATCGACGCCGCCTATATCAAACAGGCGCTCGGCGACTTTCCCTTGATCGGCATGTTCGGCGGCTACGAACTAGCGCCGCTCGGCCGGGTGAATCATTTGTTTGCTTATACTGGGGTGTTGGTGCTGATTACTGACTAGGCGGCGATGGAGTTAATTTTGGATTTTAGATTTTCGATTTTGGATTGTCGGAATCGGACTCAGAGTTCCAGTTAGGGCAGTCTTCTCCCCCAATCTAAAATCCAAAATCTAAAATCCAAAATAGGAGTGGGGCGGAGTGGCGGGGTTAACGCCCGACGCGTTTCTTCTTATTGTTGAGATAGTCGACCATGATGTAGTTGCCCATCTGGTCCGGGGTGGTGTAGAAGACCCGGCCGATGTTGAGGCGTGACAGCTGGTCGACGAAACCCTGGCGGTAGTAGTCGGAGCCCAACATGAAGGTGTTGATCTTGATGCCGCTCTGGGTGCAGCGTTTCACTTCTTTCAAAGTCTCGTGAACGATGCGGCCGTGGAGCATCGCCGAGCCCCAGCCGCTGTGCAGCCGGCCGCCACGGTCGAGGGTCGCCGCCGTCGGCTCACCATCGGTGATGAGAATAATCTGCCGGTTGGCGCTGCGGTTGGAGCCCAACAGCTGGCGGGCGTAGCGCAGCGCCTCTTTGATGTCCGTGCCATGTTCCATGAAGTAGGTCAGCGAAACGATCGATGGCAGATCTTCGGCTTGAATCAATTTGGCGTTGGAACGGAACGCCACCAGGTGCAAGGTGTCCTGGGGATATTTGGTCTGGATCAAGCGGTGCAGCGCCAGGGCGACTTTCTTGCCGGCGTGGAGCGCGTCGTTCATCAGCATGGAGTAGCTGACGTCGATCAATAGGGCAGTTTCGCTCACCGTTGAGTATTCGACCCGGTTGACCGAAAAGTCGTCGGCGTGGATCTTCAGCGGTTCGCCGGGCTTGCGCTTTTCCAACGCGTTCAAAATCGTCTCGCTGATGTTGACGTTCATGGGATCGCCATACTCGTAGAGCTTGGTCTCTTCCATGCGTTCGCCCTGGGAGCCGCGCTTGGAGGTATTGTGATTGCCCCAGCGCCCCTTGTTGAGCATCGAGAAGATTTCCCGCAGCGCCTTGTCGCCGATCTTGCGCATGCCCTTGGGCGTCAGCCGCAGGCCATGGCTGCCGCGCATGATGAAGCCTTCTTCCTCCAACATCTGCTCGACGTTCTGCAAATATTTTAAATTCTCGTAGGCTTCTTCGCCGAGCAGTTCGCGCAGCTCGTCGAGATTCAAATCCGACGGATCGCCCATGCCGCGTTGGCCCCAGCGCAGAAAGCGCTCCAAGCCGCGCAGCTGGCTCAATACCTGGCCGGCCTCGCCCATGCCCATGCGCTGGGAGCCCTGGAACGGGAACTGGTTCATCAACTGTTCCAGCTGCTGCATCTGATTCATCATGTCGCTCATCTGCTGCAGCTGTTCCCCGCTCATGTTGCCCATGTTTTCCAACATGCTTTCGAGGTTGTTGATGGCGTTGTCCATCATGCTCGGCAAATTCTTGAGAAAGTCCTCGTTGTTGAGCATCTCGCTCATGCGGTCGAGCATGTCCATCATCGACTGCGGGTTCTGCTGGCCCTGCATGTTGGACGGGTTTTGCATGCCGCGTTCTTTAATTTGCTGTTGCAAGCGCTGTTGCAGCTCCTGGTAGCGCTGGTAGGCCTCCTGCATTTTCTGGTTGAGCTCGTCCATGCGGTCGGAGAACTTGCCCGACATGCGCTCCATGAAGTTGCGCATCTGCTCGTTGTAGGCTTCCATCTTCTCAGCCAGGCTGCTGAGTTTTTCGCTCAATTTTTGCTGCTCTTCTGGCGTGAGCTTGAAGGAGTCGGGGGAATATTTATTGAGCAGCTCCTTGCGCTTCTCGTCGGCTTGGCGCAGGAAGTCGCGCATGCCCTTGACCGAGCGCTGGCCGTCCTCGGAGGTAAACCCGCGGCGCATCAGGTCGCGCAGGGCGCGGCGCACGCCTTCTTCCTCTAACAGATGATCGGACAACTGATTGATAATGTCGTTAGTGGTAGGAAAGAGAATTTCCTGTGTGCCATCCCATTGGGTGTAGCGGTGGACTCTCATTTGCGTTGGACTATAGCGCAGTTCCGGCATGTTTCAAACCGAAAATTTGCCCCCCCAAAGGCGCGGAAATCTCCGCTCTGCCCCTTTGGAAATGGCGCCGACTTCGTATAGAAACTAAGGGAATTAGATCATCCCATGAAACATTTTGCTTACGTCATCGTCGGCGCCGGTTTCGCCGGTGCCGCTACCGCTTACCACCTGGCGCGCCAGGGCGCCGGCGACATTCTCGTCTTGGAACAGGAAAGCATTCCCGGCTTTCACGCCTCTGGGCGCAACGCGGCAATGCTGCGCCAGTGCGTCGCCGAACCCGACTTGACCAAGTTGGCCCTCGACGGCGCGGCGTTCATTCGCAATCTACCTGATGACTGGCCGGAGCCGGTGCCATTCAAGAACAACGGCTCGCTTTTGCTCGGCCAAGGCGCCGGCTGGGACAAGCTGAAGGCCGACGGCGCGCTCGGCCGGAGCGTCGGCATCCCCGGCATCGCCGAGTGGACGCCGGAGCAGGCCGCGCGTCATGTGCCGCTACTCAAAGAAGCCCAATTCGACGGCGCCCTGTGGTGCGACAGCGATGGCGTGGTCGACATTCACGCGCTGTTGTCCGGCTACTTAAAATTCGCCGCCAGCCGGGGCGCGCAGATTCGCTACAACGCGGCGCTGCGCGGGGTGCGAGTTCGATCAAACGCCGACATCGAGCTCGATACCGCTGAAGGTGCGGTCAGTTGCAAAGTGCTAGTCAACGCCAGCGGCGCCTGGGCCAATGGCGTCGCCACGCTCGCCGGCGCGCGGCTCTTGCCGATGCGCGCCTGCCGGCGTCACTTGTTTGTCTCGCCGCCGATGAAATGGGTCGATGCCAGCTGGCCATTTGTCTGGGATGTCAGCCACGATATTTATTTCCGCCCCGAGGGCGAAGGGTTGCTGCTGTGCGCCTGCGATCAGGCCGAGCTGCCGGCGGGCGATCCGCCGGTGGATGAATCGATCAAAGAAATGCTCGCCGACAAGATTCAACGCTTCATGCCGGGGCTGTCGGAGGTTTCCATCAGCCGCGGCTGGGCCGGACTGCGCACGCTGACGCCGGACGGGCGATTCATCATCGGCTGGGACGGAAAGGTCGACAATTTCTTTTGGGTCGCGGGTTTGGGCGGTCACGGCATGACCACCAGCGCGGCGGTGGGCGAGTTGGCGGTCAAGTTGCTGCTTGGCGGGCCGGAGAGTCAATCCGCGCCCTTCGCTCCGGCGCGATTTAATTGACGGTTGGAACCATGAAGATTAACAAAATCATTGTCGCGCTCTTTTGGCTCGCCTGCGTCGGTACAATCCAAGCCGCGCAACCGACCAAAGTGCGCTTTTCCTATTCGAGCCGGAGTAACTCGAACATCCCATTCCAAATCGCTTTGACTCGCGGTTTCTTCGCCGAGGAAGCGATGGAAGTGGAAATGATTCAGGTCAATCCGCGGCTCGCCGGCACGGCGCTGCTCAACGGCGATCTCGATTTCTCGACGACTTTCGGCACCACGCTGCGCGGCATCGTCGGCGGCTTTCCGCTCAAGTTTGTCGCCGTGGCGGTGAAAAAATCGGAGCATTTCTTGGTGGTTCGTCCGGAGATCAAAGAGATCAAAGAGCTGGCGGGCAAAAAACTCGGCGTCGCGACCTTGTTTGGCTCCGACCAGCGGGCGGCCGAGGAGATGATTCGCGGCAAGGGTTATTCACCCAACTTGATGAAGCCGGTGGCGCTCGGCGAATCGCCGGTGCGGGCTCAGGCGTTGCGCGCTGGGGTGGTCGACGCGGTGGCGCTATCTTCGCCCTTCGATCTGGTGCTGAAAGCCGAAGGCTTTCGCCTGCTCGCCGGACCGCAGGATGTCCAGATCGCTTTGCCGACCTCCAGCATCGCCGTGGCCAGCCGCATGCTGCAACAAAATCCCGCGCTGATTAAGCACGCCATTCGCGCGTTGCTCAAAGCACAGCGCTACTTGTTCGACAACCGGCGCGATGTGGTAGGGCTGATGATCAAGTATCTCGATCAATCCCAGGAAGTCGCCGAACGATCCTATGACATCGTTTCGGCATCGCTTAGCCGCAATGGTGAGATCACCGACCAGGAATGGGATATCCTCACGGAGAAAAAACGGCCGGTGGATGAGGTGCGCGACTTTACGCTGCTGCGCGAAGCGCAGAAGGAATTGAAGATCAGATGACGGATTGGTTTGACGCGAGTTCGACTAAACATGCCGCAGAATAGAAATGACCGCGAGGTGCACTAATGACGATAACAATTGAACGTGGCAAAAAATATTCGCCGGCGGAATCCAAGGCGATTGTCGATGGGCTTTATGCCAAAGTCCGCGAGCGCTGGGAAGCGCGGGTCAACCAGCGGCCGTTCATGCAGCAGTTGATGGCCGGCAAGCTGCCGCATAAAACCTTGCAGCTGTTTTTCCGCAACTGGGGCGCCTACACCATTGAGATCAACACGCTGACCGCCTGTACCTACCATCGCAACATCACCTTTCTCAAAGTGAACCGCGATCTCATGGGTCCCATCGGCGAGAAGATCGCCGACGAGTTCATTCATCCCAAGCCGCCTGGCCACTTTCTGGTCATGATGGAAACCGCCAAGGCGCTGGGGCTCACGGAAGAAGAAGTGTTCACCACGCCGATGCTGTCGGAGTTCCGCGGCAAGATCGACTTTATGCGCAGTATCGTCTACGAGGGCTCGGCGGCGGAGTGGTATTCCGCGGTTACCACCGAAGAGCAGATCGGCCACTGGTCGGCGGCCTGTTACAAAGCTTTGACGACCCATTACGGCTTCGACCGCGCCAAGGCAACCTACTTCGCCACCCATGTGGAAGCCGATTTGGAAGAACATGAAGAGGGTGTCATGGGCCACGCGAGTTTCAACCGCATGGCGCTCCAGCGCCTGCTCGAAACCGGCATGGCCGACGAACGGCCGACCTACGGCTTGGAATATTGCGCGATGACGTCAGTGGACTTGCACGGCGCCATGCTGCGGGCGGCGATGGAAGCGGCATCATCAATTGATAATGGATAATGGAGAATTGATAATTATCGGAGGCTCCTTATGAAGGATCAGATTCGAGGGATTGTTTTGCCTAGTCCTACGGTGTTTCGCGAGGATGGGAGTGTCGACGACGCGCTCATGCGCGAACTCACTGACTGGTTTGTTGCTTGTGGGGTGCATGCGTTCTTTATTCTTGGCTCCTATGGGCAGGGGGCGGCGTTGCCTTCCGAGGAGCGCAAGAAGGTTGCCGAGTTGATCGTTGGGCAGGTCAAGCATCGGGTGCCGGTGGTGGTGCATATCGGCGCCGCCGATCCGTACACTGCCATAGACCTGGCCAAGCATGCCAAGGCGATTGGTGCCGAGGCGATCGGCCATGTCGGGCCATACTATTATGCGGACCGTTCGGAGTACGAGATCATCGAGCATTTGAAGATGGTCGACCGCGCCGTCGGCATGCCGATGCTGATCTACAACAACCCGCGCTACTCCGGCTACAATATTCATCCGGCGTTCATGGCGCGCTTGGTCGAAGCGGTGCCGAATATTTTTGGCGCCAAGCTCGCTATGGGCAGCGTCGACGAGGCGATGGCTTACATGAAGCTAGTCAAAGCGCCCTTCGCGCCCTACGCGCTGGCGAGCAACTTGGTCTCGGCGATGTCGGTGGGTGTCGCCGGCACCATCAGTCCGCCCTTGGCGGTGACGCCGGAGATCGGCGTCGAACTGGTGCGCGCCATCGATGCCGGCGACGCGGCGCGCGCGCTGGCTATTCAAAAAGACGTCATCCGCATCCACGATATTTTTCTCCGCCTAGCCGGTCCCTTCGGCCGGACCATCTACTGTGAAGCGATGCGCCTACGCGGTTTCGACGTCAAAATGTATCCGCGCTGGCCGTCCAAGCCGCTCAGCCGCGAGGCCTATGACGAGCTCCGCGATTTGTTCACCGAACTGAAAATCATCGGCACGCCGGCCACGGCGAAGAGCGCCTAGGCGATGAAGCGGTCATTCTTCTCATTGCTGTTGCTTGGCTGCCTTGGCGCCGCGCTGCCGGTTCACGGCCAGGAGCGCGTGCGCATGGCGCTGTCGGTGCGCAACTTGGTGTTCTTACCGTTTTACTACGCCAAGGATACGCGGATCTTCGACAAGCATGGTCTCAACGTCGAGTTGATTCAGATGCGCAGCGACTTGCAAATGGCCGGCTTGGTTTCCAATGAGATCGATTACACGCCGGCGATCGGACCGGCGACCTTTCCGGTGGCCAACGGCGCACCGCTCAAGGGCGTCGCGGTACTTTACAAGGCGCCGCTGTTTTCCTTGGCCAGCGCGCCTAACATCGCCAACGCCAAGGATCTCGAAGGCAAAAAGGTCGCAGTGTCGCGCATCGGTTCGGACAGCCACCGGTTTGGCTCGCAGCTCCTCGAAATCGGCGGCGCCGATCCTAAGAAAGTGACCTTCATTCAAACCGGCAGCACCACGGTGAGCCTGACCTCCTTGCAGCAGGGCGTGGTCAACGGCGCGATCCTGAGCCCGCCGTTTACCGGCGTGGTTGCCGAAAAAGGCTTTCGCATTCTGGTGCGCAGCCGGCAGTTGATCGATTCGCCCTGGCTGGGCTTGGTGGCGAACAAAAACAAATTGGAAAAACAGCCCGAGCAGGCGCGCCAAATGCTGCGCTCCATGCGCGATGTCATCGCCGCGATCCGGCGCGACAAGCAAGGCGTGATCAACTACATCGTCAAGAATTTCAACGTCAGCCTAGCCAACGCCGTGGAATCCTACGACGATATCGCCGGGGTGATCATCGATTCGATGACCATGCGCGATGATCAGATGCAAAAATACTTGGACGGCATCTACCAGCGCGGCGAGTTGACCAAATCGGTGGCGGTGGGCGAAATGTTCGACTTCTCGCTGTTGCGCAATTTGAAATAGCTTTTCGTAAGATTCAAAAGGATTGAAAAAATGGCTAACCAACCGACTCTATCTCTGGCCGCGGGGTATCATCTGCGCGCCAAAGCGTTGTGCGATGGCCGGGTGAAGTTGAAAAACTTCGAGCTCAAGGCGATCGCCTTTGAAAATGACGGCGAGGGGCATGATGAGTTCATGGCCGGCAAATACGACGCCGGGGAGTTTTCCCTGGCGATGTATCTGGCGCTCAAGAGCCGTGGCGCGCCATTCATGGCGATCCCGGTGTTTCCCAATCGCAAGTTTCGCCAGTCCTATATCTTCGTTCCCGACGGCTCGCCGCTCACCGACGCCAAGCAGCTCAAAGGCAAGAAGGTCGGCATTCCGAGCTGGCTCAACACCGCGGGCTTATGGGCGCGCGGCATCTTGCGCGACGAGTATGGCGTCCAGGCGGCGGATATTCACTGGGTCATGCCGCGCAAGAACAAAGTCGATGTCACGTTGCCGGCGGGCACGCGCTTGGATGTCGTCGCCAGCGAAGATTCGCTCGCCGCGCGCATGCTCAAGGGCGAGTTCGACGCCATCATCGTGCCGGACTTTCCCGAGGAGAAGGGCTGGCGCCGGCTGTTCGCCGATTCGAAAGCCGTTGAGCAGGAGTTTTTTCAGCGCACCGGGATTTTCCCGACCAGCCATGCGATCACCTTTCATGCCGCATACTTGGAAAAAAATCCCGGCGCGGCTCAGGAAATGTTCGACGCCTGCGAGGCGGCGAAAAATTTGGCCCTGCGCGACGATGCCGACGCGACCTATTCCAACTTCGTCTGGAATCGCCAGGTATGGGAAGAGCAGCGTTCCGTGATGGGCGCCGATCCGTGGAAGTTCGGCATTAAGCAAAACGAGAAGGTGCTGAACACCATCGTGCGCTACGCCGGCGAGCAGGGACTGCTAGCGAACAAAGTGACGATCAACGATCTGTTCGTGCAAATCGACGAGGCGAGTTAGATTCTTCGAATCTGGAATTTTGAATCTGTAATTTGGAATCCATCCATGGCAATCACCACCCACGAACATGGCGGCCACGGCAGTCATGGCCATGATCACGAAGGGGCGGTAGGGCCGCATACGCACTTGACCAGCGTCGGCATCGACATCGGGTCGTCGACTTCGCATTTGATGTTTTCGCGCTTGCTGATCGGCTATCCGTCGGTGTTGCAGCGCAAGCCGGTGGTCTTGGAGCGTACGGTGATCGCGCGCTCACCGATCCTATTGACGCCGTTTTCCGGCGACTGGAACATCGAGGCCGGGCCGCTGCGCGAATTGATCGAAGGGACGTTTGCTGCGGCGGAGCTCGACCGTGACGCCATCGACACCGGCGCGGTAATCATCACCGGCGAAGCAGCGCGGCGCGACAACGCGGCCAAGATCGCCGAGCTGTTCGCCGATGAGACCGGCAAGTTCGTTTGCGCCACCGCCGGACCGACCTTGGAAACCATCATGGCGGCCCACGGCTCGGGTGCGGTGCAGCAGAGCCGCGAGCAAGGGCTGACGCTGCTCAACATCGATGTCGGCGGCGGCACCACCAAGATCAGCGTCATCGAAGCCGGCCGGATTCGCAGCACCGCCGCGGTCAACATTGGTGCCCGCTTGCTGGCCTATAATTCCGCACACGAAATTATCCGCTTGGAAACCGCCGGGCGGCGCTTTCTCGCCGACCTGGGCGCCGCGCTCGACTACGGCGCCAAAGCGCCAATGGCGCTGCGTGAGCGCTTAGCCAGCCGCATGGCGCGGGCGTTGTTCGATGGCTTGGCCAACGGCACGCCGCCCTGGGAGGATTTTTACGTCACCCCGGCATTAGGTCCGCTGCCGAAGATCGACGGCATTCTCTTCTCCGGCGGCGTGTCGGAATATATTTACGGCCGCGAAAGCGCGGCCTTCGGCGATTTGGGGCCGCTCCTCGGCTGCGCCATTCGCGCCGAAGCGCAGGCGCGCGGCTTTAATATTCTCGACGCCGGCGAGGGCATTCGCGCCACCGTCATCGGCGCATCGCAGTACACCGTGCAGTTGAGCGGTGAGACCATCTTCGTGCCGCCGAGTTTGCAATTGCCGGTGCGCAATTTGCGCGTCTTCGTCGCCCACTGCGATTGGTCGGCGCCGATCGCCGAGCGCGCCGCCAAGGCGGTGCTGGGTGTGCTCGGTGCGCGCGACCCGGAGGTGCGCGGTTCGCCCTTCGCCCTGGCGTTCGCCACGCCGGCCTTTGTCGGCTATGGCGCGGTTCAGGATCTGGCCAAAGGCATTGACGCGGCGCTCACCCAGCTGGCCGCCGAGGACCGTCCGGTCGCCCTGGTGTTCGGCCAAAATATCGGCCAGGTGATCGGCGGCATGCTGTCGGCGAAATGGAACATGCCGTGCATTGACGAGGTGACGTTGTCCGAGTTGGACTTCATCGATGTTGGCGAGGTGGTGCCGGACGAGGGCTTTGTGCCGGTGGTGATCAAGAGTTTGGCCTTCGGCGCGTGAGGCCGCGCGGTTGGAGTGCCGGCGGCCATGTGTTAGAAATCGGTGGGAAAAAGAATTGGGAGTTGGAACTATGGGCGCGGCAGTGAATGGTTTAGAAAACATGTGGCAGGAGCTGGTGCGGCTGTGCAATGCGCAATTCGACTCCGCGCCGTTCAAGCGGCTGTTGGGCGGGAAATTCACCAAGCCGCGGGCGCAGCATTACTCGATCCAGATGGCCTACTACGTGCGGAACCGGCGCGACTGCTGGGGCTATGTGCAGGGTTCCGCGCCATTGCCGGTGAAACAGATCGTTTGGCATCATGAAGAGGACGAGCTCATGGGCCAGAAGGCCCAGGGCAAAGTGGATCATATAACTTTGGCGATCAAAGAGGGCGAGGTGTTCGGTCTCAACGCCGAGGCCTTCGAGACAACCGCGCGCATGGACGGCGGCGAGGTTTGTTTCAGCGCCTGGATTCATTTGGCGCAGAAATCCTGGCTGGAGGCGATCGCCGCTTCGGCGATCTTGGAAATGCGCAATTCGGCCGAGCTCATCCAAGGCGGTTCGCTGTCGCGCCGCATCGCGGCGGTGTTCGAGCGCGATCTCGGCATCCCGATGAAAAAGCAGATCAACAACGCCGAGCATGTGGTGATGGATGTCGAGCATGCCCACTTGCTCATGCAGGTGGCCAAGCAGTACGCCACCACGGCGTCGGCGCAGGAGGCGATTTTGAGCGGTGCCCGCGAGAGTTTGATGATCGACCGGGTCTACCGCGGCCACCTGGCCGATCTGATGGAGAGTTTGGACTAAGGATTCGAATGATTGGCCGCAGAGAACGCAAAGGGCACAAAATAGGGACTCGGATTCGTAGCAACTGTCTTGCAAGTCAAGCTTTCTGAAGAAAAGTATCAGACCAACAAGTTTTATGTTTGATCATAGAATTGAGAATCGTGAGCAGCTTGCGCATGCAAGCGATGAGAGCGACTTTGAACAGTTTACCCTTCGCTTT
>CAMDBU010000070.1 GCA_945889495.1 Syntrophobacter sp. SbD2
TGTTCGAGCTTTTTGGGAGCCACGATGGGACGGTCCATGCTACAAAACGGTCTCCAAGGACCGAGGGGCGAACGGCCTGTCCCATCCTGTTTCGTGTTAAACAATGTGCATACAGACACTTCAATTTCATTATACAAGGGGCGAAAAAATTTTCGCCCCTACGGTCGCCCTCGCTACGACCGTGATTGTGGCGCTGCTTTTCATCCAGGTTTCGCCGTCACCGATCTTCGCCGCCTCGGCAAACACGATTCGCATCGGCTACCCGCAGCCCTCCGGCGCCATGTTGCCGATCTGGGTGATGGCGGAGACCAAGCTCGACCAGAAATACGGCGTCGACTTGCAGAACATTTACATCTCCGGTGGCGCGCGCTTGACCCAGACTCTGGTCTCCGGCGACATCGAGCTCGCTGCTACCGGCGGCGCGGTGATCAATGCCGTGTTGAGCGGCGCCGAGATCACCTATGTCGCCGCCAGCGTGCCGACCTATGGATTCTCGCTCTACGTGCGTAACGACGTGAAAGATGTCCCATCGCTCAAGGGCAAAGTGGTTGGCTTGATGACCAAGGGTGCATCGACCGATCATGGGTTTACCGCGCTCTTGCGCCAGTACAACCTACGCTCTGGCCAGGATGTCAAAGTTCTTTACCTGGGCGGCGTGCGCGAGGGTTTGGCGGCGCTCGACCGTGGCATCGTCTCGGCGACGACGATATCCGCGCCGACCACCTTGATGGCCCGGCGCATGGGTTACAAGGAGCTGCTCAACTTCGCCCATCTGAAAATTCCCTACATTCAACTCGGCATCGTCGCCCACAAAGCCTTTCTGCGCCAACAGCCCGAGCGCATGAAAGCGTTTCTGCGCGGTTATGTGGCGGCGATCAAAGTGGTCAACGAAGACGCCGACACCAGTAAACGGGCGCTCGGGAAATATCTCGCCACCAGCGACGCGGCGATTATCGAAGAGGCCTATCAGGCCTACCGCGGCATCTATCCGAAAGTGCCTTACACCACCGAGGAGCAAGTGCGCTCGATCCTCGCCGTCGCCGACCATCCGAAAGCGGCGGGCGCCGACCCGAAAGACTTTTTCGATAACCGGTTCATGAAGGAGATCGATGATAGTGGTTTTATCACTGAATTGTATGGCCGGCGGTAAGCTAGTTAGCTTAGCCGCGAGAGCGTGTTGTCGCGCGATGATAGGGCATTGTAGGGGCAAAATTTTTTTCGCCCCTACGTCAAGCCGTGAATTGATGCGTTTACTCGTCGTAGCGATATTACTGATAGTTCCAACGGCAGCTGACTGTTTCGCCGCCGCCGCGCCGCTCACCATTCGCGTCGGCTATCCGCAGCCGAGCGGGGCGCAGTTGCCGCTTTGGGTGATGTCGGAAGCCAAGCTCGATCAGAAGTATGGCTTCGATTTGCAAAACATTTATATCTCCGGCGGCGCCCGGCTGACCCAAACGTTGGTCGCCGGCGATATCGATATGGCGACCACCGGGGGAGCGGTGATCAATGCGGTGTTGAGCGGCGCCGATTTGATCTATATCGCCTCCATCGTGCCGACCTACGGTTTTTCCGTCTACGCCCGGCCCGACGTCAAAGACATCGGCAGCCTCAAGGGAAAAATCGTCGGCGTCATGACCAAGGGCGCGTCGTCCGATCATGCTATGGTCGCGGTGCTGCGCCAAAACCATTTGCAGTCGGGACAAGACGTCAAGTTTCTTTACCTCGGCGGCGTCCGCGAAGCGCTGGCGGCGCTTGAGCGCGGCATCGTCAGCGCTTCGGTGTTGTCGGCGCCGACTACTCTAATCGCCAGGCGCATGGGCTTCAAAGAGGTGATCAACATCGCGACCTTGAAGTTGCCCTATATTCATAATGGTTTGGTCGCCCGGCGCGCGCTGACGCGCCAGCAGCCCGAGCGCATTAAATCGTTCCTGCGCGGCTACATCGCCGCGGTCAAAGTCAGCAACGAAGACCCGGCAATCTCCAAACGCGCTTTGGCGCGCTTCCTCGCCACCAACGATGGCGCCATCGTCGACGAGGCCTATGACACCTTCCGCGGGATTTTCCCCAAGGTGCCGTACTTCACCGAGGACAATATCAAGGCGGTCCTCAGCGTCGCCGATCATCCCAAAGCCGCCGGCGCCGATCCCAAGGAGTTCTTTGACAACCGGTTTATTAAAGAGTTAGAAGATGGAGGATTCATCAAGGAGCTGTATGGCCAGCGTTAAAATGTTTCTCGGTCTGCTTTTGCCCTTGCTTTGGACCAGCCAGAGCTTCGCTGCCGTCGCTGCGGATAAACTGGTCGGGATTCATTCCTCACGGGTGATGTCGCAGTCTTTTCCCTGGGTGGCCCAGGAAGCCGGGCTATTCAAGAAATACAATATCGATTTCAATCTGGTATTCATCTCATCGTCGAGCATCGTCACCGCCGCGCTGCTGGGCGGCGACGCGGAAATGACCGTCACCGGTGGCATCGGCAATGTCGCGGCCTACGTGAAGGGCTCCACCGACATCGTGTTCACCGGCGGGGTGAAAAACGTCATGACCCAGACCCTGGTCGCCGGCGGCAATATCAAGAAACCCGAAGACCTGAAAGGCAAACGGATCGGCGTCAGCCGGATCGGCGGCAACTCGCACTACTTCACCATCCAAGCCTTGCGCCGCTACGGCATGGAGCCCAATCGCGATTATAGTTTTTTGCAGACCGGCGGCGATCCGGAAACCTTGGCGGCATTGATGAGCGGTTCCTTGGAAGTGGCCAACCTAACGCCGCCCACCGACGCCCAGGCGATCGCCCGTGGTTATCACTATGTCGTCTATGGACCGGATTTGAAAATTCCCTATTCGGCGACGGCGTTCGTGACCAAACGCTCGGTGATCGCCAAGCGGCCCCAGGTGATCGGCAACTTTATGCGCGCCATGGCCGAAGTGTCGAAGATCGTCCACACTGACCGCGAGTTTTGGTTCAAAGTCCTAGGCAAATACCTGCGCATTACCGACCGCAGCATACTCGACTCGGCTTACAACGCAGAGATCAAAGCCTTGGAGCCGCGGCTGCAAATCAAGTTGGAATCTCTCCAGGCGATCCTCGACGAACTGGCGCCCATCGACGCCAAGGCCAAGAACATCAAGCCGCTGGATATGGTCGACAGCCGCTACCTCGATGAGATGAACAAGAGCGGCTTCATGGAGCAGTTGTGGGGGAAGAAGTGATGCGGTTGGCGATGGTTCGAATGGCCTTTTCCTTCGTCATGCCGGCGCAGGCCGGCATCCATCTTCGCTCGTTTTGGGGAAGGAAATCGAACCTGGATTCCCGCCTGCGCGGGAATGACGGATGGGGAATCGGTTCGGGTCTTGGCTGCTGGCTGGTTGCCTTCGCAGTATTGATGTTGCCGCACACCGTGCGCGCAGCCGACAAATTCACCACCATCTATTCCGCTCGCGTGATGGCCCAGGCGCTGCCGTGGATCGCCGAGGAAGCCGGTTTATTTAAAAAGTACAATCTAGATCACAATCTAGTCTTCATCGCGTCGTCGAGCATCACTACCGCGGCGTTGCTTGGCGGCGATCCTGACATGACCATGACCGGCGGGGTCGGTAACGTCATCGCCTTCGTGCGCGGCTCGACGGAGATCGTTTATATCGGCAGCGCGAAGAATCTCATGACCCAGAACATCATCGCCGGTGGCAATCTCAAGCGGCCGGAAGATCTCAAGGGCAAGCGCATCGCGGTGAGCCGCATCGGCAGCAACTCGCATTACTTCACGATCCAGGCACTGCGCCGCCATGGCCTGGAGCCCAACCGCGATTACACTTTTCTCCAATCGGGCGGCGATCCCGAGTCGCTGACGGCGCTACTCGCCGGCGGCGTCGAAGTGGCATGTCTGACGCCGCCCACCGATGTCCAGGCGTTGGCGCGCGGCTTTCACTATGTGATTTACGGACCGGATTTGAAAATTCCCTACGCCGCGACCTCGTTCGTCACCAAACGCTCGACCATCGCGCGCCGGCCCCAAGTCATGGCCCAATATATGCGCGCCGTCGGCGAGGCGTCGAAGATCATGCACACCGACCGCGAGTTCGTCTACAAGGTGTTGGGCAAGCAGCTACGCCTCAACGACCGAACCATACTGGAAGCCGCCTACAACGCTGAGATCAAAGTTATGGAACCGCGCTTGGCGTTTAAAGCCGATGCCTTCCAGGCGATTCTCGACGAAGTCGCGCAAACCGACGAGCGGGCCAAAAAGGTCAAACCATTGGAACTGACCGATTCACGGTTTTTAAATGACATGGAAAAGAGTGGCTTTTGGGATCAAATCTGGGCTAAAAGATAGCTAAACGTAATCAAGGAGGAGCTATGGAACAATCGATTGTCTCGTCGGATTCACATGTAATTGAAGTACCGGATCTTTGGGAAAAGGGGATGTCAGCGGCTTTCCGGCCGCGCGCGCCCAAGGCGTTCTTTGACGAAAAGCGCGACGCCTGGATGTTCGGTTCGGCGGAAGTGCAGATTCAAGCCGTCGGCGGTTTGTTCATGGCCGGTCAGCAGCCGGAGAATTTAGAAAAGTTTCGCAAGGCTGGCTTCGCCGTCGCCCGTCCCGGCGGCTGGGACCCCTTCGAACGGCAAGCCGATATGGTCACCGACGGCGTCGCCGCCGAGGTTCTCTATCCGAGCCTGGGGTTGGGGCTCTACTGCGTCGAAGACGCGGCGCTGCAAGAAGAACTGTTCCGCGCCTACAACGATTGGATCATCGACTACTGCCAGAAAGTTCCCGACCGCTTGTACGGCGTGGCGCTGGTCTCGATGTACAACATCGATCATGCCATCGCCGAGATGGAGCGTTGCGCCAAGCGCGGCGTGATCGGTACCATGATCTGGCAGGTGCCCCATGCCAACTTGCCGTTCACCTCGGAACACTATGAACGCTTCTGGGCAGCGTCCCAGGATCTCGATTTGCCGATCCATCTGCATATCTTGACCGGCTTCGGCGACAGCATGCATCGCCAGTCCGCCACCGGGCCGAAACGCTATCGCATCGGCGTCGAGCAGACCCACGAGATCGAAGATGCCTTGTTCGAATTGATCTTTCACGGCGTCCTCGAACGCTATCCCAAGCTGAAAATCGTCTCGGTGGAAAACGAAGTGGGCTGGATGCCGTTCTGGTTGGGCCAGTGCGATAAAAACTTCAAGCGTCATCGCCACTCGCAAAAGGTCCAGATGAGCAAACTGCCGAGCGAGTACTTCGCCGAGCAAATCTACGCAACCTTTTTCAACGACGTAGTCGGCGGCAAGCTGTTTTCCTGGTGGGGCCAAGACAACTGCATGTGGTCCAACGACTACCCGCACCAGAACTCTACCTGGCCCAACTCCCGCGCGGTCATCGAGCGCGATATGGCCGACCTGCCGGCGGTGACCCGCGAGAAGTTACTCAACACCAACGTGCGCAAGCTGTACAAATTGAACGCGCCGATGTCGTTACCCAAGGCGGTGGCGGCGTAGCGCGTGCAACAGCGGAGTATACTTCGACAAGCTCAGCATGAACGGAATCATTGGAGTTGTTCCGATTAGATTTCCGTTCGTCCGGAGCCTGTCGAAGGACTCCGAAATATCCCCCGTAAGTTGCTAGTGATAGCAGTAAATATTGTTTAGGAGTTTTCTTATGGAGTTACGCGATTTGAAAGTTCTCGATTCCGATGCCCACGCGCGGGATCTCGACAACGATATTCGGCAGTACTTGCCCGAGCCCTACAAGAGCCAGCGCTCGTCGTTCATTCCGAGCGAACATTACGACCGCAATCTGGGCGGCACCTTGGGGCGCTCCGGCGCCAAGGTCGAAGAGCGGCTCGAAGCCATGGACACCCAGCAGATCGACACTGCGGTGATGTTTCCCACCAGCGGCCTCGGCGTCGGCCGGGTGCGCAACGTGCAGTTTCAAGTGGCGCTGTGCCGGGCCTATAACGATTTCATCTCCGACTATTGCAAGGCGTCGCCGCGCTTGAAGGCGGTGGCCAATTTGCCGGTCAACGATCCGGCGGAATGCGCTAAAGAACTTAACCGCGCGGTGACCAAGCTCGGGCTCTGCGGCGGCATGCTGGTCGCCCAGGCGCACCGAAAAAACCTCGGCAGCCCGGAATATTATCCGCTCTATGAAGAAGCGCAGAAGCTCAACACGCCATTGACGATTCACGCCTTCGGCGGCGACGAGCCGGGCAGCGAGGTGTTCGATCAATTTATCAGCCTGCACACCTGCGGCCATCCGTTTCCGGTGCTGCGCCAATTGACCGGCATCGTTTTCGGCGGCGTGCCGGAAATGTTTCCCAAGCTGCGCATCGGTTATCTCGAAGTCGGCTGCGGCTGGCTACCCTACTGGGCCGAGCGCATGGACGAGGAGTGGGAAAAGCGCGGCAAAGTCGAAGCGCCGCTGTGCAAGAAGAAACCGAGCGAGTATCTGCTGAGCGAGAACAGCTACTACGGCTGCGAGCCGGAAGAGAAGATGATCGGCTACGTCACCAAGGAGATCGGTTCGAGGACTCTGATGTACGCTTCCGATTATCCCCACTGGGACATGAGCTGGCCGGATTCGGCGACGATTCTGTGGAACCGCGACGATATTTCGCTCGACGTCAAGAAGGATCTGTTGCTCAACAACGCCAAGCGGTTTTACAACTTATAAATCATCGATCATTGCCAACGAGGAATCCGGCTGGCCGCGCCGCGGTGGGCCGGATTCCTCGTTGCTTTCAGTGGCCGAGGATGACATAGACAAGGGCGCAAAACGCAATTTACCGAACGAACTTTGACCGTAAAATTTGAGAGGAGCCGAGCATGATTCAAACTAAAGGATTGACCGGCGCGCAGTCGATGCTACGCGTCCTGGGAAAGATGGGCGTCGAGAAAATTTTCGCGTCGCCGGGATCGGAATGGTCGCCGCTATGGGAAGCGTTGGCCGAGCCCGGCGTAGAAGGCATGCCGCAATATTACAGCACGCGCCATGAAGAGATCGCCGTCGGCATGGCCAGCGGCTACGCCAAGTCGACTGGGAAATTACCGGCAGTGGTGATCCACACCACGGTGGGCGCTTTGCACGCCACCATGGCGATGCGCGCCGCCTTGCACGAACAGGTGCCCATGGTGGTGTTCGCCGGCGAGTCCATCGGTTTCGGCGAAGACGAAGGCCCGGATGTCGGCGGCCAATGGCAGGGCCACTTGGGCGACATGGGCGGCCCAGCCAAGTTGGTCGACCACACCGTCAAGTGGAGCTTCGGCGTCAATACCAAATCGATCGTGCCCTCCACGGTGCAGCGCGCCTGCCGCATCGCCATGGCCGGCCCGCGCGGCCCGGTATTTGTCTCCATGCCGATGGAATATATGTTCGACACCATGTCCAAGGATGTGCCGTCGGATCTTGGCAACTCACCACTCGCCACCGCCGATTCCAAAGGCATCGAAGATCTCGCCAACCTGCTCGCCGGCGCGGCAAATCCGGTTATCGTCGCTGAAGACGCCGGCAAAACCATCAAGAGCGTCAATCTGCTGGTCGAGATCGCCGAGCTGCTCGGCTGTTCGGTGGTCGAAAGCCGCAGCACCGGGGTCATCAACATTCCGCGCACCCATCCGCTGCACAGCGGCTATGACGTCACCGGCAGCGTTAAAGACGCCGACGTGATTTTTCTCTGCGCGGTGATCGCGCCTTGGCATCCGGCGTCGATTACGCCGGCCAAGGGCGCCAAGGTCGCCATGCTCGATGAGAATCCATTGCGCGTGGAGATTCCTTATTATGGTTATCAATCCGATCTCTGCCTCACCGGCGAGATCGAGTCGTCCTTGGAGCATTTGCTGGCGGCCTTGAAGAAAAAAGTTTCCAAAGGCGACGCCGCGCGCACCCGCCGCGCCGAAGAGCTCAAAGTCGCCAACGATGCCCGGCGCAAGAAATGGCGCGATGAGGCGATCGCCTTGGCCAATACCAAGCCGATGGATCAACGTTGGGTCGCTCATGAGATCAGCCAGGTGTTGCCCAAGGACGCCATGGTGGTGGAAGAGACCATCACGCACCGTTTGGCGGTGCACCGTTACTTCGACAATCTCCAGCCAGGATCGTTTTTCAACGGCTGCATCGGCGGCCTGGGCACCGGTCTGGCGACCGCGTTGGGCGTCAAGGCGGCCAATCCCAAACGGCCAGTGATCTGCCTGATCGGTGACGGTTCTTTTAATTACGATCCGGCGCCAGCGGCCTTTGGCGCGGCCCAGGAACATAATCTGCCGTTCCTGACCATTATGTTTAACAACCAGGGCTACCTGTCGCAAAAGTCCGGCATTCCGAAATACTACCCCAGCGGCTGGGCGGTGAAGTCGGGTAACTTCTCCGGCCTGCATATCACCCCATGCCCTGATTACTCGTTGATGATCAAAGCCTGGGACGGTTACGGCGAAAGAGTCGAAGAGCCCAGCGAAGTGCGCAAAGCCGTCGAACGCGGCCTGCGCGCCATCGCCAGCGGCCAATCGGCGCTGATCGACATCCGCCTGCGCACCGTGGAAAATACCGTGGAGCGCGGCGAAGGGTAGTCCTCAATACTTCCGTGCTGGTAAAAGAGGACTTGCCTTGAATCCGACCACGGTCCGATTTAGGGTAAGTCCTCTTTGAGTTTTGGCGTAGTTCTTGAGGTGGCCTATGGCAATCAAAAAGTCCGTGAAAAAAGCGCCTAATACGGCGCAGCGTCTTGAGGCTATTGAAGGATTGCTCCGTTCAGGTTTTCGCCAAGTCGACCAGCGCTTTGAGCAAGTCGACCAGCGCTTTGAGCAAATTGACCAGCGTTTCGAGCAGGTCGACAAGCGCTTCGAGCAGGTCGACCAACGCTTCGAGCAGGTCGACCAACGCTTCGATCAACTCGATCGTAGGCTAGATTTCGAGGTCGGCGAGCTCAAGCGCGAAATCGCCGAGCAAGGCGCATTCTTAGGGCAACGAATCGATCAATTGGCCAATCATGTCGACGGCTTCATGAAACTGCACGAAACTCTCGACATTGAATTCAAAGTCATCAAGGAGCAGATGAATCGCCTTGAAGTTCGCCTGGCTCGACTCGAGGCGGCTCGCGCAACTTGAGTGCGGGCTTGTTGGAAAGCGCAATTAACCAATCGAGGTCACTATGGCAAACAGCTTTCACGACCAACTAGTCGCCGCGCGCGACAAGAAACACAGCAAGAACCATCCGTTCTTCGAGCTCTGGACCCAGGGCAAACTAACCAAAGAGCAGACCGCTTTTTACTGTACCCAGCATTATCACTTCGTCGGTGAGTTCTTGAACTGGCTGGCTTACATGGCGTCGCAGATTCCCGAGCGCGATGTGAAGAATTATCTCTATGAGAATCTCGGTGATGAGGAAAATCCCGACGACCGCCATCTCGATATGCTGAAAGACTACGTCGCCGCCAGCGGGGTGGAGCGTAACAGTGTCGAGAGTTCGATCCTGCTTGGCGGCACCGAGCAGCTGCAAAACTGGGGCTGGATGATGGTTTACCGCAAACCCTGGCCGGTGGCGGCGGCGGGATTGTTCATCGGCTTGGAATCGCAGTTTCTCGATATCTGCAAGAAGATCGTGCCGGCGTTGATTGAGCATTACGGTTACAAATCGCGGGCGCGGGATATTCGATTTTTCGAAGAACATATTTACGCCGACGAAATCCACGGCTCCAAAGGCTTCGCCATCGTCGAGAAATATTGCACCACGCCGGAGCTCCAAGCGGCGGCGATCAAGCAGGTCGAAGACGCGACCGTGCGGCGCTGGCGCTACATGAATAATATTTATCTGTACGCGATCCAAGGTAAGGAAGACGACACGCCGGTGCTAGCCTAGTTTTGCGCCGCATTATCGGGGGCGACCGCCGTCGCCCCTACCTGGACGTCAGACAATTCACCAAGGAAATTAGCATGAGCATTCGTATCGATGGCGGTGTGGTGGTGGGCTGGTCGGGCAGCGGCCATGAAATTATTCCCAACGGTTCGGTTCTAATCGACGGCGACTCGATCAAGTCGGTGGGGGTCGATAAGTCACAGCCCGTCGACCAGGTGATCGACGCCAGCGGTAAAATTGTCTGCCCTGGCTTCGTCAATTTGCATGTCCATTCGCAATTGAACGTCGGCGATTATTTGCTCACCGATGTCACCAAGAAGGACTATCTCGCTGCTAACTGGTTTGTCTTCGGTGCGCCATTGAAAGAGAAAATCGAGCCGCCGGCGCCACCGGCGGTGGCGCTGGGGCGCAAGTACGCGCTCTACAGCGCGCTGCGCAACGGCGCCACCACGGTGCTCGATCCCGGCGGCGGTCCCGGCGCGCTCGACGATTACGTGGCGATTGTCGGCCAGACCGGCGGGCGGGTGTTTTTCAGTCCGCCGTTTCGTAGCCATGATATTTTTACCGACGCCGATGGTCGGCACTACTATGAAGAGCGGCCCGACAAAGGCCGGCCCGGCTTGAAACTTGCCGTCGACTTCATCAAGAAATTTCACGGCGCCCATAACGGCCGCTTGCAAGGCATCCTGAACCCGGCTCAAGCCGAGACCTGCGAACCGTCGTTGTTGAAAGAGTCGGTGGCGGCGGCCAAGGAGTTGGACGTGCCGCTGCACATTCACGCCGGTGGCAACTTCCGCGAGTTTCTGGAAATCCTCAACAAACATCGCAAGCCGGTGGCGGAGTTTCTCGCCGATATGGGAATCTTGGGTCCGCGCACGACGCTCGGCCATATGGCGATCACCGGCGGCCATTCACGGGTCGACTATCCGCTTGGCGACGAGATGAAGATCCTCGCCGAGAGCGGCGCCACCGTCGGCCATTGCCCACACAAATGCGCCAAGATGGCGTTCGCCATGGAGTCCTTCGAGCGCTATCGCGAAGCCGGCGTGCGCATCGGCTTGGGCACGGACACTTATCCACTCGATATCGTCTCGGAGATGCGTTACGCGTCGTTGATCTCGCGCTTGGTCGATCGCAAAGCCTCCGGCGCCCGGGCGGCGGACGTTTTCAACGCCGCCACCATCGGCGGCGCCAATGCTTTGGGCCGCAGCGATCTTGGCCGGCTGGCGGCCGGCGCCAAGGCCGACGTCGTGATTATCAATTTGCGCTCGACGCGCTACGGCCCCATGCGCGATCCGATCAACGCCCTGGTTGAATACGGTAGCGGTGCCGATGTCGAGACCGTTCTGGTGGACGGCGAAGTGGTCGTCGAAAACGGCAAGTCGACGCGCATCAATGACGACGAACTGTTCGCCCAGGCCGAAGCCGGCGCCAAGCGCGCCTGGGACGCCTGGGCGGCGCGCGATTGGAATGGCCGCAGCGTCGAGCAAATCATTCCGCCGGCTTTTCCGACCCGTCAGAATTAGCTCAGGAATTCGGCCACCACGAAAAACACCAAGGGCACGACGCTCGGAATATTTTTCTTTCCTAGAGCTTCGTGTTTTTCGTGGTGATAATTCTTGGTTATTTTCTCGCCATTCAATTGACCCCAGAGGAACATTCCTGTTATCTCAATCGAAACTTTCATTCACTATAGATAGCTAAGTTAGTTGATCGGAAAGGTTTGCCATGCGCTACGGATTTCTCATCGATCAGAATCGCTGCATCGGCTGCCACGCTTGCACGGTGGCGTGCAAGGAAGAGCACGACATCCCGCTGGGCGTGAATCGCACCTGGGTAAAATACGTCGAGAAGGGCGTCTATCCCGATACCCGGCGTCATTTTGCCGTGCTGCGCTGCAATCATTGCGACGACGCGCCGTGCATCGAGATCTGCCCGACCGTGTCGTTGTTTCGCCGTGACGACGGTATCGTCGACTTCGACAACGAGCGCTGCATCGGCTGCAAGTCGTGCATGCAAGCCTGCCCCTACGACGCGCTCTATATCGATCCCAATCGCAACACCGCCGCCAAGTGCAACTTCGACGCCTCGCGGGTCGAGATGGGCTACAAGCCGGCCTGCGAAGTGGTCTGTCCGACCCAGGCGATTCTTTCCGGCGATCTTGACGATGCCAATAGCACCATCAGCAAGCGCATCGCCATGGAAAAAGTCAGCGTGCGCAAAGCCGAGAAGGGCACCAAGCCGAAACTTTTCTACACCGGCGTCGAGGGCGATTTGCTCAATCCCTCCATGCTGGAGCCGCAGGATAATTATTTCTGGGCCGACAAAGCGCCCGGCGAAGATCTCTACGCCCTCAAGGCGCGCGATGGCGCGCGCACTACGCCCGGCGCGGCGCGGGAAGTTTACGACGTATCCCATGAGACACCCTGGGGCAAAATGATCGCCTCCTATCTCTGGACCAAGTCGATTTCCGCTGGTGTGCTTTTACTATCGGCGTTGTTCCTGAACATGGGCTTCGAGCAGGATGCGCCGATCTTGAGTGTGATTAGCCCGATGGTGTCTTTGCTGTTTCTCGCCGCTACCATGGTATTGCTCGTGCTTGATCTCAAGAAGCCGGGCCGTTTCTTTTACATTTTCACCAAGCCCAATCTCAACTCCTGGTTGGTGCTGGGCGGTTACGTGTTGGGAGTCTTCGGCTTGCTTTTGACCGCCTGGTTGGCGCTGATCCTCACCGGCCATGGACTTCATCCGCTGCTTCTGTGGGTGACGGCGACTTTTGCCGTGGCGTCGGCGGGATATTCGGCATTTCTGTTCGCCCAGGCGCGCGGCCGGGATTTCTGGCAGAGCCCGATGCTGTTTTGGCATTTGTTGATTCAAGCCATCGCGGCCGGGGCGGCGACCTTGACGCTCGTCGGCAGCGTGCTTGGCGTGACCCTACCTCTATTCAGCTGGCTCGGCCATCTGTTGGTGATCTCACTCTGTTTGAGCCTGGCGATGATCTTCGGCGAGCTGCTCATGAAGCATGGCTCGGAAGACGCGGTGCGCGCCGGCGAGATTCTTTTGCGTGGGCCGCTCAAGAAATCCTTTTGGATTTGCGTCGTCGGTTTGGGCAGCTTGGCGCCGATTATTTTAGTTCTTTGGCCCATTGGCTCGCTAATTCCCAATATCGCCGCCGCGTTGCTCGCCCTGTTCGGTCTGTGGATGTACGAGCATCTGTGGGTCAGAGCTGGGCAGGCGGTGCCGTTGAGTTAGTTGTCAGCAATCAGCTGTCAGTTGTCAGTTTCGGAAATCGCAACTCCTGGCCGATAACTGCTCGTAAAAGGATCGTTACCGATGAATGAATCACGTATCCCATTAAATCCCGATGCTTTGAAGTTGGAAGCCAATGGTCTAGTCAACTATCCACCCATCGAAAAGTGGGACGACTGGATGGAGTACGACACCGCCCAGTGGCCGCGCAAAGTTGAAAAGCATTGCCGGATCATTCCGACCATCTGCTTCAACTGCGAAGCCGCCTGCGGTCTGGTCGCGGTGGTGGAAAAAGACACCAACAAAATCCGCCGCTTCGAGGGCAATCCCGAACATCCCGGCAGCCGCGGCCGCAACTGCGCCAAGGGGCCGGCGACGCTCAATCAGGTCAACGATCCCGAACGCATTCGCTATCCCTTGAAGCGCGTCGGCAAGCGCGGCGAAGGCAAATGGGAGCGGGTTAGCTGGGACGAAGTGTTGGACGACATCGCCGGCCGGGTGCGCAAAGCGCTGCAAGAGGACCGGCGCAACGAGATCATGTACCATGTCGGCCGTCCCGGCCATGAGCTGCTCTATCATCAAAGGATTCTCCACTCCTGGGGCATCGACGGCCATAACAGCCACACCAATGTTTGCTCCGCCGGCGCACGCGCCGGTTATGCGTTTTGGTCCGGTATCGACCGGCCGTCGCCGGATCACGCCAACGCCCGTTTCATTCTACTGTTAAGTTCGCACTTGGAGACCGGCCACTATTTCAATCCCCACGCTCAGCGCATCATGGAGGCCAAAGAGGGCGGCACCAAGATCTGCGTCATCGATACGCGCTTGTCCAACACCGCTTCCAAGGCTGACTACTGGATGTCGACCTGGCCGGGCAGCGAGTCCGCCGTGCTGTTGGCGATGTGCAATGTGCTCTTGCAAGAAGATTTATTCGACCGCGAATTTCTGCGCCGCTGGGTCAACTGGGAAGAATATCTGCGCGAAGAACATCCTGATCAGCCGCAGAATTTTTCCAGCTTCGTCGCGGTGCTAAAAGAACAGTACGCCCAGTACACCCCGGAGTTCGCCGCCCAGGAAGCCGGCATCGAGCCCGGCGTCATCGTCGAGGTCGCCCATGAGATCGCCAAGGCCGGGTCGGCGTTTGCTTCCCATGTCTGGCGCAACACCGCGGCGGGCAATCTCGGCGGTTGGCAAGTGGCGCGTGCGCTGCAATTTCTTTCCGTCCTAGTCGGCGCCGTCGGCACCGTCGGCGGCACCGCGCCCAACGCGGCCAATAAATTCATCCCGGCACCGCCGCTCATGCCGCCGCCGTCGAAGGTGTGGAACGAGCTACTGATCCCCAAGGAATTTCCCCTGGCGTTTTTCGAGATGAGTTTCTTGCTGCCGCATTTTCTTAAAGAGGGGCGCGGCAAGCTGGCGATGTATTTCACCAGGGTCTACAACCCGGTGTGGACCAATCCCGACGGTATGAGCTGGATCGAGATGCTCTGCGATGAAAGCAAAGTCGAGCGCCACGCCTGCCTGACGCCGACCTGGAGCGAGACCGCCTGGTTCGCCGATTACGTGCTGCCCATGGGCCATGGCAGCGAGCGCCATGACTTGATGAGCCAGGAAACCCAAGCGGCGCGCTGGATCGGTTTCCGCCAGCCGATACTGCGGGTGGCTCTGGAAAAACAAGGCAAGAAATTCACCACCACCTACGAAGCTCACGAAGCCGCCGGCATCGGCCAGGTGTGGGAGGAAGACGAGTTTTGGATCGAGCTCTCCTGGCGCGTCGATCCCGATGGTTCACTCGGCATCCGCAAATATTTCGAATCGCCCTACGAGCCCGGCAAAAAGATGACCGTGGACGATTACTATCGCTGGATCTTCGAGAACAGCGTGCCGGGTTTGCCCGCCGCCGCGGCGAAGCAGGGACTGACCGCCCTGGCATACATGCGCAAGTACGGCGCCTTCTTGATCGAAGACAACGTCTACAAAGTCCACGAAGCTGCGGTCAAGAGCGCCGATCTCGACGATTCCGCCGTCGACGACACTTCCAAGATCGTCACCAAGAACGGCGCCGTGTTGGGCGTCGAGATCGACGGCAAGGCGGTGGTCGGCTTTCCGACGCCGTCGCGCAAGCTGGAATTTTTCTCCAAGACCATCAAAGACTGGAAGTGGCCCGAACATGCCATCCCCGGCTACATCAAGAGCCATGTCCATCCCGACAACATCGACATCAATGCCGGCGAGATGCTGCTCTTGCCGACCTTCCGCTTGCCGACGCTGATTCACACCCGCTCGGGCAACGCCAAGTGGCTCTACGAAATCTCCAACCGCAATCCGCTGTGGTTGAATTCCAAGGACGCCCAGAACTTCGACGTCAAGACCGGCGATCTATTGAAAGTGAATACCGAGATCGGCTACTTCATCGATAAAGTCTGGGTCACCGAAGGGATCAAGCCCGGCGTCATCGCCTGCTCGCATCATCTCGGCCGCTGGCGCTTGAAGGAAGACATCGGCGGCGAGCGCTGGTCGACCGCGCTGGTGGATTTGAAGCAGATGGGCGAGGGCAAGTGGATGATGCGGACGATCCACGGCATCACGCCGTTCAAGAGCGAGGACCCCGACTCGTCGCGGATATTCTGGCAGGACGGCGGAGTGCATCAGAACTTGACGTTTCCGGTGCAGCCCGACTTCATCAGCGGCCAACACTGCTGGCATCAAAAGGTGAGAATCACCAAGCCCGGCCCGGACGACAAGTATGGCGACGTCTTCGTCGACACCAACAAGTCCCACGAGGTCTATAAAAAGTGGATGCTCAAAACCCGTCCCGCGCCCGGCCCCGACAACCTGCGCCGGCCGCTGTGGCTGCCGCGCTCGTATAAGCCAGCGCCGGAGGCGTACTATTTTAAGAAGGATGGGAGCTGAAAGGCCATTCCGGCGTAGGCTGGGTGGCGCGCCAGCGATACCCAGCTTTCGGTATGGCGGTTTTACTCGGCATCGCTGCTCATCGCTGAGATCTCCACCAGGGTATCGAAGAACGCATAGTTGTCGGACGTAGCGCTGACCTGCTCATGGGTCAAGCTGTAAGGTTCGCCTTTGGCGAAGTCTTTGACCCACGTGCCTTCCGAGATTACCACCACACCCGGACGCAGGTTGGCGTCGATGCGGCATTTCAATTCGACATCGCCGCGTTGGTTGTACACCCGTACCATCTGGCCAGCCGCCAGTCCACGCTTCGCCGCATCTTGAGGATGGATTTCCACCAATGGCTCGGGTTCGCGCTGTTTTGCTTTGCTGAGATTGGCGAAGCTCGAGTGAATCCGATGGCGGCTGTGGGAGAACAGCAACGTCAGCGGAAATTTGCCGTGGAGCGGATTGTCCGGCGATGCTTCGATGGGCTCGCGGTAGTAGGGCAGTTCGGCGCTATGTTTAAGTAAATCTTCCTTGTAGATCTCGATGCGTCCCGACGCTGTCTTGAAGCGTAGATCGGCCAAGCCGACATAGGGCGCGGCCGGGCGGTTGAGCATGACGGCATCTTCCCGCTGTAAGCGCTCCAGGGTAATTCCGCTAAGCAAAGGATCGTTGCTGTCGAGCATCTGGCGCAAATAGTCATCCGGCTGGCGGTCGAAATACTGTCCCAATCCCATGCGCTCGGCCAAGCCGGTCATGATCTCCAAGTCCGCTTTGCTTTCGCCCTCGGGCGCCACCACTTGGCGTTGCAGTTGCAGAAACATACCGGCGATCAGATCGTCCTTCTCGAAGATCGAGCAAGCCGGCAGAACGATGTCGGCCAGCGCCGCGCTGTCGGTCATGAACTGGTCGACCACCACCAGCAGTTCCAGCTTCGGCACAATCTCGCGCAACACCCGGCGGCGATTGGCCGAAGTCTGATTGAACATATTCGACGCCGACAGCCACAGCGAGCGCACCGGGTAGGGATCGCCATGTTCGACGGCTTTCATCAGGCCGATGACGTCGAGGCTCGCCGCTTCACGGCCGCCGGGCGTGCGGAATGGAACTAGATTCAACGGCGCCGCATAGGTGCCGTCATGCACGCTGATGCCGCCGCCGGGTATGCCAATGTTGCCTGTGGCGATGGCGAGATTCGCCGCCGCCCGGGCGCAGTAGTCAGCGTAGTACCAGCGGTCGACGCCGTAACCGATGCGGATTGCGGCCGGTTTAGCGTTGGCGATGTTGCACGCCAACTGGCGGATGATGTCGGCTGGAATGCTGGTGATTTCCGCGGCGTGCTCGGCGCGATAGTTCGCGCAAAGTTCAACCAACAACTGAAACGCCGGGACGCAATCGATAATGGTTCCTGAACTGGTCTTGACGCGATACTCGCCGGTGAGCGCCGGTGCCGTCACTTCATCGCAGGGAAACGCACGAACACGAGACGCGTCCCAGGCCAAGTAGGCGGAAGCCTCGTTGCGCAAGAACTGGCCATTGTCGCGCCGCACCAGAAATGGCGCGTTGGTGTGGCGCGAGAGAAAATTCCTGTCGTGAAGATTGTTGGCGATGATCTCGCTCAGCAGCGCCAACGCCAGCGCCGTATCCGTGCCCGGCCGCGGCGAGATCCACTGATCGGCATGCTGCGCCGTAGCGCTGCGGTTGGGGTCGATGCAGATAACCTTGGCGCCGCGCCGTTGCGCTTCCAAGACAAAATGAAAATCCACTAGCCGGGTGTCGGCCGGGTTGCCGCCCCAGAGAAGAATCAACTTTGAATTGACTGAATCGGCGAACTCATGGCCGCCGGGGCGGAAGTAAGTCGAGGCGGGAATGCCGAAGGTATACTCCAAACCTTTGGGCACGCCGTAATCAACGCCACCGGCGCGATAGCCGGTGCCGCCGATGGCGGCGGCGAAACGCTGCACTGAGCCCTTGGTGAGCACGCCAGCGGCGCCGCTGCCGGTGAAGAAGGCGAGGGAGCGGCTGCCATGTTCATCGCCGATGGCGTGCAGGCGTTCGCTTAGCAGTTCGAAAGCACGATCCCAACTGAGCCGTTGCCATTTGCCTTCGCCTCGTGCGCCAACTCGTTGCAGCGGGTAGCGTAAGCGCTCCGGGTGATACTGTTGCTCAAGGCGCGCCATGCCCATGGCGCAGACGCGCCGATCGTAGGCCTCGACGGGAAAGCGGCCGGCTTGGATGCTATCGATGCGGCCATTCAGCACATGGGCAACGATGCCGCAGCGCGGGTTGGCGTGGCAATTGGGATCGCAGACGGTGCGGATGATGCGTGGCGCGGCCATGGTTTATTAAAATCGGCGCTGGCTTTTCGCCGCCGGGAAGTACGCGGCCATGGATAAACACATCAAGCTCAAGTACCAGCAACTGGCCAAAGGCGAACAGATCGGCAAACTTCCCGAGACGCCAAAGCCTGACGCGAAAAAATCCTAGTTTGCTTCACGCCAACGGCTTCTTGCCGTCGGGCACTTCCACGTCAAAAGCGTTGAGCGTCATCGCCACCATGGCGTAAAAACCCACGCCGGATACCAGCTCGACCAGCTGCTGCTCGCCGAATAGCGCCATGCCGCGGCCGAAGGTTCGGTCCGATAGTCGATGGGTCGTAAACAGCTCCAGCGTGATGTCGTAGACCAGCCGCTCGTCTTCCTTGGCGAAATTGGGCGTGCGCCGCTCGCGAATGGCGTCGACGATCTCCTGCGATATTCCATGTTGTAGCGCATGGGGCTCGTGAATGTGCCAGGCATACTGCGCGCTGGCGAAGCGCGCCGCTACCAGAATCATCAACTGAATCAGCCGCCGTTCCATCTTCACCCGCGATGCGAACATATCTTGCAGCTTTAATGTCCCCTCGGCCAGCTCGGCATTGCGCAGCCATACCGCAAACGGCCCGCGCACCCGCCCACGCACGCGCATGATGTCGTCGAAGATAGATTTCTGTTCCGGCGAAAGGTTCGCTTCATTCAATTCCGGCAATCGGGACACGTTCACACCTCCAGGAAATTCATTGCCATCTCCATATCATACTCGCGCTTGAATGAGTTAATTCCCCTCCGACCATTATCCATTCTCAATTATCAATTCTCCATTATTCCCCTTGTATTTCTTACTCGTCGGTTGTAATCGAATCTAAATTCATCAATCCAACGCGGAGGTTAGAGCGATGGCACAAGCAGGAGATATCTGGGACCTTGAAGCGGACGTAGTGGTGATCGGCGGCGGCGCAGCGGGTTTGCCGGCGGCGATCAAGGCGCGCGATGGCGGCTCTTCGGTGATCGTCGTCGAAGCCAACTACGATGTCGGCGGCCACGCCATCGTCAGCGGCGGCAACGTGCCGCTGGGCGGCGGCACCAGCGCGCAGAAGAAATACGGCATCAAGGATTCTCCCGACACGGTGTTTTCCGATCTCACCGATTGGACCGTGGTCGAGAACAACGGCTGGCCCAACTACCGTTACAACGACCGCGAAGTGATGCGCGCCTTCGCCGACAATTGCGCGCCGACCTTCGAGTTCTTGTTAGAGAACGGCGTCAAGTTCAAAGAGATTGCGCCGGACAACCAGGGCGGCCATTGCTTGGGCAACACCGCGCCGCGCGAGAACCACGCCTTCTGGACCAAGGGCGCCGGTCTGGAAAGTCCCAATGCGCGGCCTGGCACTGGCCTAATGCGGCCGTTGGAAGATAGCGCGCGCAAAAAGGGCGTGAAATTTCTCCTCAACCACAAGATGACCGGCTTCATCCGCCAGGGGCAAAAGAGCGGCGCGATTCTCGGTCTCACCGCCGAATATTCGCCACGCATCATGCCGGGGCAGTCGACGCCGCTCAAAAGCTTTCGCTCCGACGGTAACATTGAAAGCACCAAGCCGTCGGTGCGCATCCGCGCCAAGAAGGGCGTCATCGTCGCCACCGGCGGCATGACTAGCGACGTGAACTTCCGCCGCATGTACGATCCGCGCTTGACCGAAGTGCTGACCGTCGCCGGTGAACCTTATAGCTACCAAGACGCCAGCGGCGAGCGCGCCGCCATGGAGATCGGTGCCTCGCTCTGGGGTTTGGTCAACCAGACACTGGAGGTGGGCGACCAGATCCGCACCCAGCGCGTGCTCGGCACCAAGTGGAACTACATGAACTGGGAACTGGAGTCGCCGATCTTTCCGCTGGTCAAGGCGGTGGGGCTGACACTCAAAGACTGGCAGAACGTCATCCTGGTCAACCAAGTGGGCAAACGCTTCTTCGACGAGACCAAAGGCGATTATCCGCATGGCAATGTCGCCGGTGACATCGATCCCTATACACCCAATGACTATCGCAATCACGATAAGATTCACTTCCATCCAAATCATTACAATTTCTTCAACGCCGCCGTGGCGATGAATGAATACTCCGAGCCGCCGGAATATTCCGGCGGGCCGATCTGGGCGATCTTCGACGCCGACGCCGTCGCACGCAACAAATGGATCGTCGAGCCGCCTCATGTCGACCCCGACGGTTATTTCTTCAGCGCCAACACTTTGAAAGAGCTGGCCGCCAAGATCAAAAGCGAATTCCAGGCCAAGCCAATGAGCGGCGAGGTCTTGGAAGCCACCGCGGCGCGCTACAATTCATTCGTCGACAAAGGTACGGACGAGGACTTCGGCAAGCCGACGCCGAAATACAAAATCGCCCAGGCACCGTTCTACGCCGCCTGGGGCACGCCCAACGTCCACGACACCCGCTCCGGTCTGCGCATCAACGCCAACGGCCAAGTGCTGGACATGAACGGCCAGATCATCCCCGGCCTGTACTGCGCCGGCGAAAGCGCCGGCGGCTTCAACCAACATGGCCTGGGTCGCTGCACGACGCAGGGATTTATTTGCGGGGGTAATGCGGCCAAGGAGCCGAGCCGGGGATAGGCGGTTTGGAAAATAGTAGTTAAAAAACGGGGCCTCGGCGAAATGCGGGCCTTGCTTTTTTCTCCTGGGCACGATGGCCACCATGGACTGCGAGTTCCCAAACGTGTGGGTAAACTCTTGCCATGAGGGTTTACCTAGATATGTGCAGTATCCAGCGGCCCCTCGATGCCAAGGATCAGCCACGGGGCGCCGTCGAAGCGGAGGCCGTCCTGGGCATCCTCACACTCTGTGAAGCTGGAATCTTGGAACTGATGCTTTCCGATGCGCTGCTCTTCGAAATAGCCAGGAATCCACACCCGATCCGAAAAGAATACGCGTTACGTGTAGCCGCCAAAGCGGCAGTAACTATTACGACCAACGATCGAATTGTCGAAACTGCGAAGCGAATGTTCGAAAAGGGAGTCAAGCCAGTCGACGCCTTACACTTAGCATGCGCGCTGGTAGCTGAGGCGGATTATTTCTGTACTTGCGACGATCGACTCTTGAAGCGTGCGAGAACGTTTGACCTGGGACGAACCAAAGCGCTGTCACCGCTAGAATTGATCATGGAGGTATCACAATGAGTATCGAAGCTAGACCGCTAACCGCGATTACGCGGCACGCTTTGGAGTTGCTCTCAAAGGAGATCGGTATCGTCGATACGGTGCGATTCCTCAACCAATTTAGCCCTGGATACGGCGACTATACCAAGGAGCGCGATGACCTGTTCAAGGATATCGGCATCGACGAGATTGTCCGCGACATGAAGAAATTCCAGGGCGAGAAGCTTCAGTGAGATGGTCTTGACCGTCACGTTCCGAGCCGATCGACAGCCATCCTAGCTACGTAGGTTTCTGCTTATCATATCGAAGTCCATCCACCGTGCGCCCATCCAAAAGAAGTTACGAGACAGAACCCTGTCAGGCAAATAGTTACCTGGCCGATCATGTCGGGTTATTGCTCGCCAGCCTGCGTCACTGGACGGGCCGGGATCTGGTCGATGCCGGTTTGCCGATGATCGAGCAAGCGCGGCGGATATTCGATGCGCCGTTCGCGGTGCTGTCACACAACACTGCGGCCGATCCGATCCTCAATTATGGTAATCGCGCCGGTATGGCGCTCTTCGAACTCAACTGGCAAGAGTTGATCCAAACGCCGTCGCGCTTGACCGCCGAGCCGATGCAGCGCGACGAGCGCGCGCGCTTGCTCGACGCGGTGACGCGGCAGGGTTTTATCGACGATTACCGCGGCGTGCGGGTTTCTAACAACGGCCGGCGGTTTTTGCTTGAGCGGGCGACCGTCTGGAACCTGTTGGACGCGAACGGCGCGCCCTATGGCCAGGCGGCAACCTTCAGTTCGTGGACGTATCTCGGTGGAGAAACGATTTGATCATGGAAGAGATCCGCTTCGTCGATACCACGCTGCGCGACGGCCATCAGAGCTTGTGGGCGGAGGGCATGCTCACCGGCATGATCCTGCCCATCGCCGAGTCCATGGACCGCGCCGGGTTCGAGGCCATTGAGCTAGTCGCGCCATCGTTTTTTAAGAAAGCCTGCCGGGAGTTCAAAGAAGATATCTGGGAACGCATTCGACTAGTCCGCCAGCGCGTCACCAACACGCCCCTGCGCGGCATTCGCAACCGTTACATGGCCGGTTTTCAGGTGACACCGGCCTGCGCTTCCCAGCTGTGGCTCGAACGGCTGGCGGCCAACGGCATCCGCGAGCTGCGCAGTTCCGATCCGTCCAACACCGCGGCCAACTGGGCCCATATGGTAACTTCCGCCAACCAGGTCGGCGTGGCAACGATCATCAATCTGACGTTTTCCGAGTCGCCTAAACATACGGACGATTATTACGTAACTCGCGCCAAGCAAGCCGCGGCCTTGCAGCCAGCGCGCATCTGCATCAAAGACCCCGGCGCGCTGTTGACGCCCGAGCGCACCCGCACGCTGGTGCCGGCCGTGCTTGGCGTTGCCGGCGCTATTCCCGTCGAGTTTCACACCCATTGCATCACCGGCCTGGGCGCGCTCTGTTGCTACGAAGCGATCAAACTCGGCATCCGCTCGATCAACACGGCGATTCCGCCGCTCGCCAACGGCTCGTCCAATCCGTCGCTATTCGCGGTGGCGCGCAATGCTCGGGCGCTGGGCTATCGCACCGCCATCGATGAAGCGGTGTTAGAGTCAGTGGAAAAACATTTCAACGTCATCGCCACACGCGAAGGCTTCGCTCCCGGCCAGGTGCGCGAATACGACGGCTATCACTACCGGCATCAAGTTCCCGGCGGGATGATTTCCAATTTCCGTTTTCAATTATCGAAGCTCGGCATGAGCCATCGAGTTGGCGAAGTGTTGGAAGAGACCGCCCGGGTACGCGAGGAGTTGGGTTATCCGATCATGGTGACGCCCTACTCGCAGTTCGTCGGCGTCCAGGCGGCGATGAATGTGATCCTGGGCGAGCGCTACAAAGAGGTCACCGACGAGTTGATTCACTACGCGCTCGGCACCTGGGGCGAGGAAGAAAGCTCGTCCATCGAGGCGACGATCAAAGACAAAATCCTCGACCGACCGCGGGCGCGGGAGTTAAAGCATTGGCAGGCACCCCAGCCGACGCTGGTGGAGTTCCGCGCCAAGCTGGGCGGCGCCGCCATCCCTGACGACGAACTGCTGCTGCGCTACTTCGCCGGCCAAGACGATGTCGAGCGCATGAAAAGCGCGCCGCCGGTGCGCCCGTACATGAGCGCCCAGCAACCGCTCGTGCTGCTGATTCAAGAGCTCAGTAAAAAGAAAAACTTGCGCCAGATTGTCGTTGAGCGCGGCGCGCTGTCGATCCGCTTTGAGCGCGGCGAGAAGGTTGGTGGGCTCTAGGCCGCGGCCTTAGTGCTCCGTGCCACGCTCGGAGAAGCCGCCCTTGACGCGGGAACGTTCTTTGTACATATGCATCGCCAGCTCGGCGAGGTCGGCGAGCGGTCTTTCCTCGGAGCGATAGCCGCCGTTGCGGGCTTCGTATTCAATCCGCAAGACGCTACCAACCGTTGGTGAGTCCTGGACGGAGATGCGCAGCAAATTGGCGTCGAGTTTTTCCAAGTCGCGGCCGACGGCGCGCAGGGATTCAGCCAGGCTTTGGAAGTCGACGCGAAGAAATTCTTTGGTGCGCGCCTGAGCCGCTGCAAGATCCAGCGATCTCACGTCGAAGGCCGAATAGCGCAACTTGATCAGACCGAGATAGGGCGGATTCGGATCGGCGCACTCAAGACTATAATCGCCGTCGTCGTGACGTAGGTCAAAGATATCGATGCCATGCTTGTCGAGTTGCTGGCCGATGGTGCGCAGCTCCCTTGCGTAGTTATATCGGAGCGCCATGGCCGGTTTTCATATCGCATTGACCGGTCCCGCGCAAGGCGGTCTTTGTGGGGCTAGTCGGACTTCAAGTTGATCGGCTGCGCCAATCGGATAATATCCAATCGTCGCGCTTGGCCGCGGCAGTTTTTTTGACATTTCGACGCTTTCCCGCGGCGGTTAAGTACGGGAAACCGCATAGCGATCCCGTATGGCTGACATCGAACCTGCAAAGCTCACCGAACCGGGCGGCATCCGACGCTACGATCAGTTTTTGACGCTCTATTTTCCGGCGTTTATTTTCGCACTCGGCGCCAGCATTGCGACCCCGGCGATCCCGGTGTTCGCCAAGTCTTTTGACACTGGCTTTGCCGTAGCGTCGTTGGTTATCGTGCTCCACGCTCTGGGCGGCCTGGTCGCCGCGGTGCCCACCGGTTTTCTCCTCGATCGCTTCGGCCGGCGCAGCGTTTTGATCGGTGGGCCGGTGTTGATGGCGCTGTCGTCTTTTCTCATCGCCTTCGCCGGCACCTTTACTCAACTGTTGGTCTACCGCTTCATCGGCGGCGCGGCGATGGAAATGTGGCGCCAGGCGCGCTTGGCAGTGGTCGCCGATGTCGGCAAGGCGCGCCAACGCGGCCGCCAAATCACCGGCATGGTCGGCACCGAGAGCTCCGGCCGGCTCATCGGCCCGGCGGTGGGCGGAGTGCTCGCCGTCTGGAGCATTCAGCTACCGTTCATGGTCCATGCGCTGCTCTGCCTGGTGGCGATCTTGCCGAGCGTGTTTTTGTTGCGCGAGTCGGCGCCGCTACCGGCGGGCAGTGCCCAAAAAGGCGCGGAAGTCTTGAGCACCCGCGATCTGCTCACGCTGATGGCCGATCGCCGCTATCGGGGATTTTTCGCCGCCCAGTTATTCGCCTCCATGACCCGCGGCATTCTCTGGGGCGGTACCATGCTGCTCTACGCTACATTCGCCTACGAGCTCGGCCCCACCGGCTTGGGCGGCCTGGCGACCTTGAGCAGCGTCATCGGCATCCCGATCACGCTCAGCTGCGGCTACCTGATGGACCGTTACGGCCGCAAGACCACCATGGTGCCGGGATTTATTTTCATGGCGCTGGGGCTTTTCTATCTCGCCAGCAACGCCTATTGGCACTGGGGTTTGAGCATGTTTATCGCCGGCTTTTTCTGGACCCACGCCGGCCACTCGGTGACCTCCGGCAGCATGCAGGTGCTCGGCACCGACATGGCGCCGGCCAATGCGCGGGGCAGATTTTTTGGTTTCTGGCGGCTCTGCGGCGAGGTCGGCAGCTTGGTCAGTCCGGCGCTCTTCGGTTTCGTCGCCGAGCATATCGGTTACGGCGCGGGTTTCGCCATGACCGCTTGCTTCGCCCTGGTGACCGCCGCGCTGCTCAATTTCTCCGTCGGCGAGACCGTCGGCAAAGCGCGCGCGTGAAGCCGGTCACTTCAACAGCTTGCTCAAGCGCTCGATGGCGTCCTTGTTGGCCGCCATCACGTCTTTGGCTAATGCGTCGAGCTCTTCGCCGCTGGCCGGATCGATCTCCAAGCGCTTCTTGGCCGCTTCGGCGAGCAGTTCGGGATCTTTGAGCGATTTATTAAATGCTTCGCGCAGCAGCTTCAGCCGATCGGCAGGTGTCCCCGGCCCGGCGAAGATCGGCCGGCCGAATTCGCCGGAAGCCAGCGCCAGGGCGCCCATCCGCCGGGTCGCCTCCGGGGTTTTGTACTCGTCCATCAATTCGTTCACCGTCGGTGTGTCGGCTAGACGGGGATCGCGCTTCTTGCCGGTTTGAAACAGCACGCGGACGAAATTTTTCTTACGCCAGCTGTGAAACGGTTCGCGGGCGAAAAAGGTCGTCACTGTAAAGCCGCGGCAGACCACTTCGTTACGCTCCACGGCGAGGTCGATCTCTTGGCCGCCCTGGTAACCAGTGACGACTTCGAACTTGGTGCCGATCGCTTCGTTCAACAGTTTGACTAAAAAATACGACGGTGAGCCGGTGCCGGTGGAGCCGCACTTGGGCGACGGGTTCGCTTTGGCGACATCGTGGATGGTCTTGAACGGCGTGTCACTGCGCATGTAGAGGAGATTATTTGACGCCTCGAAGCTACCCAGCCAGCCAAACTTGCGCCAGTCGAACTTCACTTCCTTGCGCCCGAGCAGCTGATCCATGTACAGCGACGGCAGGGTAGCGCCGAGGGTCAAACCGTCGGGCTTGGCGATGTTGTAGACGTAGTTGGCGGCGATCATGCTCGACGCCCCGGGCATGTTCTGCACCATGATGGCGGGATTGCCGGGAATGTATTTGCCCATGTAGTTGGCGAGCATGCGCGGGTAGAGATCGTAGGCATCGCCGGCCGGCAGGCCGACGATTATGCGAATCGTCTTGCCCTCGAAAAAGTTCGCTTGCGCCGACACTCTATCGGCGGATAAAAGTAATAGCAGACAAGCAATGGCGATAACCGGTTTCATAACGCTGCTCCTTGGGTCCGCTCGAACCCTAGCCGAGGGCGCTCGTCTGTGTCAAATTGATTGCAACCATAACTAAAGGAGAATCTTCATGACCGAAACCTTCGAAACTCTATTGCTGACTCGCAACGGACCGGTGACCACGGTGGCTTTCAACCGCCCGGAAAAGCGCAACGCCATGAGCCCGCAACTGCACCGCGAGATGTTCCAGGTGTTGACCGAGCTGCGCTACGACAAGCAAACCAAAGTGGTGATCCTCACCGGTGCCGGCGATAATTTCTGCGCCGGCCAAGATTTGAAACAGTACGGCCTGGAGATGGAGTCGCAGCCGGAGTGGGTCAAGGACGAAATCCGCGACAAAGTCAGGCGTTGGCGCACAGAGCTGCTCCGCAGCCTGCCGCAACCGATCATCGCGCGCATCATGGGCTGGTGTCTGGGTGGGGCGCTGACGGTGACCGTCGGCTGCGATGTCGCGATCGCCGCCGATGACGCCAAGTTCGGCTTGCCTGAGGTAAACTTCGGCCATTTCCCGGCCGGCGAGACCACGCCGATCCTGGCCAATTATTTACAGTCCAAACATGGTCTCTACTACGCGCTGTCGGGCAAGATGATGCCGGCCGCCGAAGCCGCGCGCATCGGCTTGATCTCGCGCGTGGTGCCGCGCGCCGAGCTCGATCAGGAAGTGAACGAGTTCGCCCAATGTCTGGCGGAGAAGAGCGCCCGGGCGCTGCGGGCGGTCAAGGAAACCTGGTACAGCAGTATGAAAGCTTCGCCGGATGTCGGCTTCATGATTTCCAACTTCGTCTCCGACCGGATCATCCGCGAGCAGGGCGGCCGACCGGGACTGGAACAATTCGTCGAGAAGAAACTGCGGCCGATGTCGGGGACCATGAAGTTGGAAAAGGAATGAGCGTTCGATTCAACCCAGCGTCACCAATGGTTACGGAGTAAAATTCAATGAAGTTGCTACCTAGTCTGTTGCTCCTGTGCTTGTCGGTCGCCAACGCCAGCGCCAATCCCTATCCGCCGGCGAGTCAAAAATTGCCGCCGCTGGTGCTTCAAAGCCACGGCATTTTTTGGGCCGGCGGCGAGATCGTCAACCGCACCCAAGCGGGCACGCAAAACGTCGGCGATTTGAAAAATGTTCCTTACAACCAGCAGCAAATCCTGGTCGGCCAGGCCTACGTTGAGTACTTCGTCCCGGCCAAACTGCGCAACGGCAAAAACACTTTACCGATCGTCATGGTACCGGGCGGGGCGCTCATCGGCGTGCACTTTCTGACCACCCCGGATGGGCGCGAAGGTTGGGCGCACTATTTTCTGCGCCGGGGTTTTCCGGTCTACATCGTCGACGTGCCGGGCCGCGGCCGCGCCGGCTTCATGACTGACCAGTACAACGATGTCAAAGCCGGGGTCGCACCGCCGAATAGCCAACCGGCGATTCGCGGTTGGGATAGCTCGGCCTGGTTGGAATGGAACACCGGACCGTTACCCGACCCGCGACCGACCCATGGCCCCAACGATCCCAACTGCATCGGCAACGACGCCCGCGATCCGAAAAGTCCGCCGGTCTATTGCAACGGCAACTTGATGCCGGCGCTGGACAGCGAAGGCTACAAGCATTGGCTCGGCGCCCTGGTGCCCGAGGGGCCGGTTCAAGGCGGGAGCGATCCAGGTTTGTTGGCGGTGATGAAAAAAGTCGGCCCGGCGATCTGGCTCGGCCACTCGCAAGCCGGCACCACCGGCGGGCGGTTGAGCAATTTGAATCCCGAACTCTTCAAAGCCGCCATCGGCATCGAGCCAGCGGGCGCCTGTAACCTCCCGCCCGAGGCGGAAATCAAAGGCGTCGCCAAAGTGCCGCAATTTAGCATCCATGGGATTAACCAAGTGGGGCGACCCGACACCGGACCTTGCTTGGACAGCTACGCCAAGATCAAAGCGGCGGGCGGCGACGCGACCTATTTGTCGCTGCCGAAGCTAGTGAAGACGCCGCTCTTCGACCGCATCCCCCAAGCTGGCATCTGGGGCAACGACCATATCATGATGTGGAATAGCAACAGCGATCAAATCGCCGAGTTGGTGCTCAAGTGGATCGAGAAACATGTCGAGAAGAAGAAAGTGAAGACGCCGTGGTGAGGGTGGCTATAGCAAACATCAACCCATTTGACCACGAAATGTTCATGATCTGTTGTAGCAAAGTGAATCTGTCAGGGTCTAACGGCAACGTGAATATGTCAGGGTGGAAGGATGACAACCCTGACGATGAGAGACGAGAAACGACTAGACATCATACAACGATCGTTACGTAATGAGCTGACGATGGTGGAAGCCGCAT
>CAMDBU010000071.1 GCA_945889495.1 Syntrophobacter sp. SbD2
CGCCGGGGTTGTGCCGCCTCGCGACCACGTCTTCAGAAGAACAATCTCACTCTCGGTCAACTCAATGGCTGGGGCAACTCGCATCAAAACCTCCGCTTGCCCCTTAGACGAACAGTAACTACTATTAATTCAGAGACACTACACTAGTAGTGCTTCGACAACTTAACTATCTTGATGAGAATCTTACCGCTTGGCCAACCCATTGTTGTTGGCATTCGCTGGGTTACTCCGGTCTTCTTTATACCACTGATATTTCCCTGCGAAGTGTAGTAAGGCTGCTGCGTGCAGTTTCCATTCTTCTACGGTTGGATCATTGTCGCCATCGCCATGGTGGCGGGGTTTATTTCTTCCGGCGTCAGCAACGTGACGATGGCGGTGGTTCTAAAGCCGATCAGCGAGGATCTCGGTTGGAGCCGGAGTGTGACTGCGGCGGCAATTACTTTGGGGTCGTTTGGCGGCGGCATGTTGTCGCCGTTGTTCGGGCCGGTGGCGGACCGCTATGGGCCGCGGGTGTTGTTGCCGTTGGGCGGGGTTCTCGTCGGGCTGCTTTCCATCGGTGTCAGTCAGAGCACGGCGCCTTGGCAGTTTTACGCGACGTTTATTCCAGCGCGGGCTTTGACCGAGTTTTTGCTCTGTGGCGTTGTGCCTTACACGGCGATCGCCAATTGGTTTCATGCCAAGCGGCCGCGTGCCATGGGGCTGGTGGCGATGTCGACGCCATTGGGCTCGGCGGCGACGACTTTGATTTTTCAATTTCTGGTCATTCATTACGGCTGGCGCAGCGCGTTTCTGGCTTTGGGCTGGGCGTTTCTCATTCTCGTCGTCGTGCCGGCGGCGATTTTCTTGCGCCGCCAACCGGAAGATCTGGGCATGTATCCCGACGGCGTCGCGCCGTCGCTCGTTGCCGACGCGCTTCCCAGTGCTACGGCGCAGAGTTCATCCAGCGGCGAACCCAGTTGGACGCGCGCCCAAGCCATGACCACGCCGGCGCTCTGGCTGCTGGTGGCGAGCGTGTTTCTCGCTTCTCTCGGCACCGGCGGTATCGCCTTTCACACCGTGGCTTATTTTACCGATGTGAAATTATCACCGGCAGTGGCAGCGGGAGCGTTGAGCGTGATGGCGCTGTCGGGGGCGTTTGGCAACGGCATCTGGGGTGCCTTGGCGGAGCGGTTGTCGCCGCGTAGTTTGAGCGTGACGACCACGGTACTGTCGGCGGCGTCGGTGGCGTTGTTAATGCAAGTGGATTCGCCGCTGACGGCGTATCTGTTCGGCGTGCTGTTCGGCATCAGCGCGCGCGGCGGCACGGCGGTGTTGACGCAAATACTCTTGGCCCACTATTTCGGCCGGCGCTCCTTTGGCGCCATCAGCGGCGTGCTCGAACCGTTTCACAAAGGCGGCCTCGGCATCGGCGCGTTGGTCGCCGGCATCGGTTTCGATTGGAGCGGCGACTATCGCAAGGTGCTGTGGGTCTTCTTCGCTACCTATCTGCTGTCGGCGCTGCTAGTCTTTTTCGCGCGCCGGCCGGAGCGGGATGGAATTGGAGTGATGGAGTAATGGAGTGATGGGCCGGAGGCGTTTCGGTTGCCTTGACTTTGAAGGCTCATGCTTTAGCTTTGTTCCCATGATTTGGCTTCGTCGAATTGCGCTACTCACGATCTTCTTCCTTTCCTTGCCGAGTTTTTCTTTCGCCGCCCAAGTTCAAGAAACGGTTCTCGACAACGGTTTGAAAGTCTTGCTCTTGGAGGATCACAAGAGTCCGGCGGTGACCTTTCAAGTCTGGTACCGGGTCGGCGGGCGCAATGAGAAGGACGGCAAGAGCGGCCTGGCGCATTTCCTCGAACATATGCTGTTCAAGGGCACGCCGACCACTGGGCCGGAAGAGTACTCACGCATCATCGCCAAGAACGGCGGCCGCTCCAATGCGTTTACTAGCACCGACATGACGGTCTACTTCGCCACCATGAGCCGGGACAAAATCCATATACAGCTCGAACTCGAAGCCGACCGCATGGCCAACGCGCTGCTCGGCGATACTTACTTCGAGCCGGAGAAAAAAGTCATCCAAGAAGAGCGCCGGCTGCGCACCGACGACAATCCCGGCTCGGCTCTCTATGAACTCGCCGCCTCGGTGGCCTACTCGATCCATCCTTATCGCCGGCCGGTGGTCGGTTGGATGGAGGATATTCAAGCACTGTCGCGCCAGGATCTAGTGGATTTTTACAAACTCTACTATGCCCCCAACAACGCGGTGATCGTTATGGTCGGCGATTTCAATTCGCAAGAAATGCTCGCCAAGATCAATGCCGCCTTCGGCAAGATCCCGCGCGGCGCCGAGCCGCCGAAGTTGAACGTCGTCGAACCGCCCCAGCGCGGCGAAAAGCGCGTGAGTTTGAAAAAAGAAGCCGAGCTGCCGATCTTGTTGCTGTTTCATCACGCGCCCAACTTACATCATCAAGACAGCTTCGCCCTCGATCTGCTATCCATGGTTCTGGCCGGCGGTAAGAGCGCGCGCTTGCACCAAGAGTTGGTTTATCGAAAGCAATTGGTGCGCGGCATCGATGCCGACTACAGCGCGGTGTCGATGGACGCCACCGGCTTTGCGCTCTCGGCGCAGCTGCTGCCCGGTGTCGATGTGAGCAAGGTCGAGGCTGAGATCGAGCGGCAGATCGACAAGGTCAAAACCGAGTTGGTGAGCGAGCGCGAACTGCAAAAAGCCAAGAACCAGATCGAGGCGGCGTTTATTTTCGCCCAGGACTCGATCTTCGGCCAGGCGATGAAAATCGGTTATTACGAAATGGTCGGCGGTTGGCGTTTGGTCGATAGCTATCTCGACAACCTGCGCAAAGTGAGCCGCGATGATCTGCGCCGGGTGGCGCAAAAATATCTCCAAACCGACAACCGCACGGTTGGCATCTTGATTCCGACCAAAGCGAAAGCCCAATGACCCGTAAATCGATCATATTTTTCCTAGCCGCTTTGCTCCTCCCGGCCGCGCCGGCGTGGAGCGCTATGGCCGCCAAACGTAGCGTGCTCGCCAACGGCATGGTGCTGCTGACCTCCGAGCAGCGCGCCTTGCCGACGGTGGCCATCGAGTTAATGATCGACGCCGGAGCGCGCCATGAGAGCGCGGCGCGCGCCGGATTGGCCCATCTGACTTCTAAGCTGCTAACCGAGGGTACGGCCAAGCGCAGCGCGTTGCAGGTGAGCGAGACCTTGGATTTCATCGGCGCAAGCCTCGATGCCGGCTGCGGCGACGATCTGGCGACCATCAGCATGACGATTCTAAAAAAAGATCTTTCGCTGGGTTTGGAGTTGTTAGCCGAGATACTCACGGCCGCGAGCTTTCCTGTCGCCGAGATCGACCGCCAGAAGCAATCGGTGCTGGCGTCGATCAAGGCCAAGCAAGAAGACCCAGGCACGCTGGCCGGCGAAGCCTTTGCCGCCGCGTTGTTTCCTGGCAGCGCCTACGGCCGGCCGGTGGAGGGGACCGAAGCGACGGTGAAACCACTTGACCGAAAGAGTTTGCAAGAGTTTTTCCAGCGCTACTACCGGCCCAACCGGACCATCATGTCGGTGGTCGGCGATGTTTCCGAGGCGGAGATCAGCGCGGCGCTCAGCCAGGTTTTCAAGAACTGGCACAAAGGCGAGGCGAGCCAAGCGGCGGCGTCGCCAACGCGCACCGACGGCGCCCGGACTTTGCGGATCAACAAGGATCTCACTCAGGCCAACATCATTCTCGGCCATGGCGGCGTGGCGCGCGGTGATGCGGACTACTACGCGATTCAAGTGATGAATTATATTCTCGGCGGCGGCGGATTTTCGTCCCGGGCGATGGACTCGATCCGCAACGAGCGCGGCTTGGCCTATTCGGTCTACAGTTACTTCGGCGCGGAAAAAACCCATGGGACATTTCAGTTCGTCATGCAGACCAAGAACGACAGCGCCGGCGAGGCGATCGGCCTGGCGCGTGAAGAGATCCGGCGCATGCGCGAGGAGTTGGTCAGCGAAGCCGAATTGAGCGACGCCAAGAATTATCTTACCGGCAGTTTTCCGCTGCGCTTCGACACCAACCGCAAAGTGGCGGGGTTTTTGGGCCAGGTGGAATATTTCGAGCTTGGCCTCGATTACCCCAACCAGTACGGCGAACTCATCGGTAAAGTCACCCGGGCCGATGTTCAGCGGGTGGCGCGGCAGCATTTGACGCCGGAAAAATTGTTGACGGTGATCGTCGGTAGCCAGCAGAAGATCAAGGTGCCATAGCAGCCAATTCGCCCCGCTGTCTCGGCCCTGCGCCGGCGGCTTGCGCGATGGTGACGACCGCTGGGCGGAAAAAGGGCGACCTGGGAGATTTTCATGGCGGCTATTCTATGTTAGTTTGAGCGAAATAGTCTGAGGGTCGAGCACCATTCGAAGTCGCCACGATGAAAAAAATCCTGATCATTGAAGACCACTCCGACATGCGCGAGCTGCTGACCTGGCAGGTGGAGCTGATGGGCTTCGCCGCGGTCAGCGCCAAGCAGGGTACCGAAGGCTTGGAAAAGGCCCAGAGCGAAAATCCCGACATGATTATTTTGGACATCATGATGCCGGGCATGGACGGTTGGGAAGCCGCCCGCGAGATTAGACGTAACCCGGCGACCCAAAATATTCCGATCCTCGCCGCCACCGCGTTGTTTCGCGACACCGATCTCAAGACCTGCATGGAGTCGGGCTGCAATGGCTACATCGTCAAGCCCTTTACATTTCAAGAGCTGCAAGCAAAGGTAAAGGAAATGATTCCCGCCGTCGACACCACCTTCTCGCGCTAGCCGGTGACCGCCGGCGCGAATCGGCGGGTTCACTATTCAAGTAAAATTCCCGGACGATATGACCGTGTCGACACGCGCCCAGGCGATCTCGATTGTTGAGCAGTTACGCGGAGCGGGCCATCAAGCGGTGCTCGCCGGTGGCTGCGTGCGCGATATGCTGCTCGGCCAAGAGCCGCAGGATTACGACATCGCCACCAGCGCCCGGCCCGAGGAAGTTCAACGAATTTTCCCAGCCACCGTGCCGGTGGGGGCGCAGTTTGGCGTTATTCTAGTTCTACTCGACGGCGCGCCCTTCGAAGTCGCGAGCTTTCGCCATGACGGCGCCTACCTGGACGGCCGCCACCCGAGTGAAGTGCGCTACGGCAGCCTCGAAGAGGACATCCAGCGGCGCGACTTCACCATCAACGGCATGGTCTACGATCCGCTCGCCGGTAAAGTAATCGATCTGGTGGGCGGCCAAGACGATCTCAAGCGTGGTCTGGTGCGTGCCATCGGCAATCCCCAGGCGCGCTTCGAGGAAGACCGCTTGCGCATGATCCGTGCGGTTCGTTTCGCCGCCCGGTTGAAGTTCACCATCGACCCGCCGACCTTCGCGGCGATTCAAGCCCTGGCGCCGAGCATCGCGGCGATTTCCGCGGAGCGCATCGGCGACGAAGTGACGCGGATCTTGACCGAGGGTGGCGCCCAGCGCGGCTTTCAATTACTAGATGACAGTGGGTTGCTAAAAGTGATTCTGCCCGAGATCGTCGCCATGAAGGGCACGGCGCAGACGCCGGACTTTCATCCCGAGGGGGATGTGTTCGTCCACACGCTGCTGCTGCTCAGCCATTTACCCGTCGGCGCGAGCGAAACTCTGGCCTACGGCTGTCTGCTCCATGATGTCGCCAAGCCCATTTGCATGCGCCAGGACGGCTCCCGCATCACCTTTTACGGTCACACCGACCAGGGCGCGACGATGGCCGAGGAATTACTCAAACGGCTCAAGCGCGGCCGCGCCACTTGGGAGCGCGTCGCTTATCTGGTGCGCAGTCATCTGCGCCTGGTGCAGGCGCCGCAGATGCGCCTCAGCACGCTGAAGCGCTTTCTGCGCGAAGAGGGCATTGAAGAATTGCTCGAGTTGGCGCGCATCGACGCGTTGTCGTCCAACGGCGACTTGAGCTATTATCGCTTCTGCCTAGAGCGCCGTGGCGCATTGCCGGAAGAGGAAATTCGTCCCGCGCCGCTGGTGCGCGGCGGCGATTTGATCGCCTTGGGTTTCCAGCCGGGACCGCGATTTAAAGAAATCCTGCGCCAAGTCGAAGACGCCCAGTTGGGCGGTGAGCTGCATGACCGCGATCAAGCGGTGGAGTGGATCAAGGGCAAATTTACCAACGAGGTCGGTGGATGAAAAAATCGCAAACTTACAACGTCATCGGCAAAGCCGAGCTGCGCAACGACGGTGCCGAGAAGGTCACCGGTAAAGCGCTCTACACCGTCGATGTCGATCTGCCGGGCATGGCCCATGGCAAAATTCTTCGCAGCCCCTACGCCCACGCGCGGCTCTTGCGCGTTGACGGTAGCAAGGCTGAGCAGTTGCCCGGCGTTTTCGCCGTGGTGACCCGCGAGGATCAAAAACGGCTGCGCATGTTCGGCGCGGCGTATAAGGATCAAACCATCGTCGCGGTGGATAAAGTGCGTTACGCCGGCGATCCGGTGGCGGCGGTGGCGGCGGTGGATGAAGCGACGGCGATGCAGGCCTTGGAGTTGATCGAAGTCGAGTACGAAGAATTGCCGATGGTGACCAGCATCGATGAAGCGTTAGCCGACAACGCGCCGCTGGTCCATGATGCTTCGGCCATCGGCGGCGAACTGATGGGCCAGCGCTACGAAGCGCCCAAAGAATTTAGCGGCACCAACCTTTGCTATCGCTTCAGCTACGCCAACGGCGATGTCGAGGCCGGCTTCAAGAAGGCCGAGCATATTTTCGAAAATACTTTCACTTTTCCGCGGGTGCAGCATTTTTCCATGGAGCCCCACGCCACCGTGGCGCACTACGAAGGCGACCGGATCACGCTCTGGGCCGGTACCCAGGAGCCGTTCACGCTGCGCGAACATTTAGCCGATATATTTCATCTGCCGCAGAGTAAGATTCGCGTCATCGTGCCTTACGTCGGCGGCGGCTACGGCGGCAAGCTGGCGGTCAAGACCGAGCCGTTGGCCGCGGTGCTGTCATGGAAAGCCAAGCGGCCGGTGCGTTTGGCCCATACCATCGAGGAGAGTTTCAAAACCGTCACCCGCCATCCGGCGCGGGTGCGGATCAAGACCGGCGTCAGCAAAGACGGTAAGCTGTTGGCGCGCCAGTGCGTGATTCATATGGAAACCGGCGCCTACGCCGATGCCGGGCCGCGGGTGACTCAGAAGGCGGGCTACCGCTGCTTCGGCCCCTATCGTATTCCGCATATGAAGACCGACGCCTACACGGTTTATACCAACACCGTGCCGGCAGGCGCCTACCGCGGCTTCGGAACGCTGCAAGTGACCTGGGCCTACGAATCGCAGATGGATATCATCGCCGAAAAGCTGGGCTACGATCCACTCGATTTTCGGATCAAGAATTTACTCAAGAAGGGCGATCTCTACACTCCCGGCGATACCCCGGTGGACTGCGATCTCAAAGCTGGCCTCATGCAAGCCGCCGAGGAAATCGGTTGGAAGCAAAAGATTACTCAACCCAACCGCGCCCGCGGCTTGGCGGTGTGCATGAAGGACGGCGGCGGGACTTATAAAGTTTCTTCGGCGGCGGTGAAGATGAACGCCGACGGCAGCGTGGTTTTGCTGACCGGCACGGTGGAGGTGGGACAGGGGGCGCGCACGGCGTTGAGCCAGGTGGTGGCCGAGGAGTTGGGCATCGCGTTCGATGCGGTCACGGTGGCGCAGCTCGACACCGAGATCACGCCCTACGACGTCAACACCAACGCCAGCAGCTCCATGGTCGTCATGGGCCTGTCGGTGCAGCGCGCGGCGCAGGATTTGAAACGGCAGATCTTGCGCCATGCTGCGAAAGTTCTCAAAACCAAAGCCGAACAGCTGCAAATGGCCGGCGGCAAAATCGTCGGGCCGAAAAATCTCAGCATGTCCTTTGTTGAGCTCATGCAAAAAATATTTTTATCGCGGGCTGGAGAATTAGTCGGCCATGGCGCCTATCAATCGCTCAAGAGTCCCAAGGCGGCGTTGGGCTCGCCGACCAACTTTTGGGAGATCGCCTGGGGCGCGGCGGAAGTTGAAGTGGACCGCGACACCGGCGAGATCAAATTACTCAAATATGTTTCCCTGGCCGATGTCGGCCGGGCGATTCATCCGGTCATGTGCGAGGGGCAGGACGAGGGCGGCGTCATGAACGCCATCGGCCACAGCCTGATGGAAGAGATGATCTACAAGGATGGCCAGTTGTTGAACCCCAACCTGGTCGACTACCGGGTGCCGAGTTTCAATAGCTTGCCCAAGGATTTCGAGACCATTCTCGTCGAGAGTCACAATGGACCGGGGCCGTTCGGCGCCAAGGGCACCGGTGAGGGCGGTTTAATGCCGGTGGCCGCGGCGATCGGTAACGCAGTTTACCGCGCCACCGGACTGCGCATGTACGATCTGCCGCTGACGCCGGAGAAGGTCTGGCGCGGACTCGGGAAAATCAGCCAGGACCTTTGATTAGCGAAATGAGCAGGCCGTCAGGAAATGGAATATTCAAAACTCGTTCGAACAATCCATAAATAAATAGCCAGGTAAAGAAGGTGACGATCATCGTCATCGGCCATTTCTCGTTGCCCGCGAATCGCAAATACAAAATCATCGAAACCGGAATCGAATAGGAGAAGCCCAATAGCCAGATGGAAATAAAGAAACCCACCGTCCATAATAAAATATTGGCGGTTCTTTTATGCTCCACTTCGGGCGCAACGGCCGCCGCAACTTCCCAAGCGGCAAGCTCGCCTTTGGGTTTTTCTTTTCCCCAGAGATCCCGGCTGAGCTGAGCAAGGCACAACAGCAGGGTTGGAATTCCAATAACCCAGGGAAACAGGCCGGCACGATAACCAAAGTTGCGGCTCTGGAATAGCGCGAGCGCAAGTATAGTCGCGACCACGACGCTGAAGAGCGCTTTGTTACTGAAGCGCAGTCCGCCAGGGTGAGCGGTTTCAACAACTGCCTGATCTTGGGTTTGAGAAGCCAGCTTCTCCTTCTCCTCCCGTCTACTTTTAATCATTGGGTAAAAAACCCCGAATAGGGTGACCGCGAAAATAATCAGCACGCCGGGACGTCCAAGCCACGCGGCGCCGTAATTGTCGGTGGATAGGAACAGCCGGTTTTCCGCCAGCGGTCCGAGGACGAGACCGAGCAACACGGGCGGGCGCGGCCACTCCATTTTTTCCATGATCCAACCGAGACCGCCAAACAAGAGCACGATCACCATGTCTTCAAAAGCGTTCTTCTCGGCAAAGGCGCCCAAGTAGATCAACACCAGGATGATCGGAATAATAATCGCGCCACGGACTTGGGTGATCTTCGCCAGGGGTTCCAAGAAGAGAAAGCAGATGCCCACGGTGATGACGTTGGATAGGATGATGACCCAGACAAAAGAAAAGGTGAGACTTAAGTGGCCCTTGGGTTCCGGGATCAGCATATCCGGACCGGGGACGATGCCTTGGATGATGAACGCACCGAGCAGGATCGCCATGATGACACTGGCGGGAACGCCGAAGGCGATGGTGGTGATCAAGCTTCCGCCCAAGGTGGAATTATTGGCCGCGCCGGGACCCAACACGCCCTCCACGGCGCCTTTGCCGGCGCGGGATTTATCGTCCAAGCTTTGCACCGCGTGAGCGTAGGCGAGCCACTGGGTTGTGGCCGCTCCCATGCCGGGAATGATGGCCATGAAGGTGCCAAGTGCGCTGCAGCGGATGACCAGCCAAAAATGGCGAAAGGTATCCTTGACGCCTTCCATGACGCCGCCGAGTTTGCCGACCTCATGGGTGGAAATGCTGGTTCCCAGTACCGCCAGCTCGATGGTTTCCGGAATGGCGTAGAAGCCAATCGTAATCGGAACCAGTCCGATCCCGTCCCAAAGAAATAGTTGACCGAAGGTGTAACGCTGAATACCCGAAATCGGATCGAGACCGATGGTCGCGAACATGAGGCCGATACCCCCTGAGGCCATGCCTTTAAGCACGTCCTCACCGCTAAGGGCGGCGACGAAGGAAATTCCAAGCAGTGAGAGCATGAAAAATTCCGGGGAACCGAAGGAGAGAACCAACGGCCGGACGACGGGGATGGCGACCGCAATCGCCACGGCGCCGAATATGGCACCGACCAGGGAACTCATCAGCACAGCGCCAAGAGCTCTACCGGCCTCGCCGTTGCGCGCCATCGCGTGGCCATCGACAATCGTCGATGCCGTGGTCGGCTCGCCGGGAACTCCGAAAAGCACGGAGGTGATGTCACCGGTGGTCGCGGTCACCGCGGTCATGCCGAGAAGGAATGCGAAGGCTTCAACGGCCGACATTTTGAAAACGAAGGGCAGCATCAGAGCCATAGCCGTGGGTCCGCCCAGACCCGGCAAGATGCCGACCACGAAACCGATCACGATGCCGATCATCATCACGCTAATAGTAGACCAGTTGAAACATAACAACAGGCCCGCGCCCAAAGCGTTAATCGTCTCCATGATAAGCTACTTCCTCCAAGATTCCCGGCTGAGCATTTCTTGGTCAATATCAACATCACACTAACTTGTAAAGAACATCTTCGGATTTGGCGACAGCAGGGCATCGAGTTTAAAAATCCGGTACTATCCTTCGCGCTGCGCCATTTTCTCGCGGGGCGATTTAAACGTTGTCTTCCACGTGCCGGGCCATTAAAATGACTTTAGCGACGAACCCGAGGGAAGGGCTATGGGGGATAATTTCAAAAACCAGATCGACGGCAAATGGTTAGCAGCCGCGTCAGCTAAGACTTTCGAGAACCGTAATCCCGCCGATACCGACGACCTGATCGGGCTATTTCCGGCCTCGGCGGCCGAAGATGCCGATGGCGCGGTTGCCGCCGCCAAAAAAGCCTTTGCTAGTTGGCGCCTGGTGCCGGCGCCCAAGCGCGGCGAGATTCTTTATCGGGTCGGCGAGCTGTTAAAAAAATATAAAGAAGAGCTGGCGCGTATCGAGACCCGCGAGATGGGCAAGGTTTTAAAAGAAACCCGCGGCGACGTTCAGGAAGGCATCGACTGCGCCTTTCTCAATGCCGGCGAGGGACGCCGGCTGTTCGGCGAGACCACGCCGGCCGAGCTGCCCAACAAATTCGCCATGTCGGTGCGTACGCCGATCGGCGTCTGCGCGCTGATCACGCCGTGGAATTTCCCCCTGGCGATTCCGACCTGGAAGCTCTTCCCGGCGCTGATCTGCGGCAACACGGTGATTCTCAAGCCGGCCGAAGACACGCCGCAAACGGCGACGCGCTTTGTCGAGATTCTCATTGAAGCCGGTGTGCCGCCGGGCGTGGTCAACCTAGTTCATGGCCGCGGCGAAGAAGTCGGCGCCGCGCTGGTGCGTAACAAAGACGTGCAATTGGTTTCGTTTACCGGCTCGGCCGCCGTCGGCCGCGAGATCGCCGCGTCCTGCGGGCAGAATTTAAAGCGCGTGTCTCTCGAACTTGGCGGCAAGAACGCCCAGATCGTCATGGAAGACGCCGATGTCGACTTGGCCGTCGAAGGCGCGCTGTGGGGTGCCTTCGGCACCACCGGCCAACGCTGCACGGCGACCAGCCGGCTGATTGTCCATCGCGATGTGGCGAAGAAGGTCACCGACGCGCTGGTGGCGCGGGCGGAGAAAATCAAGATCGGCGACGGCCTCGATGAGAAGAACGAAATGGGGCCGCTGATCAATCAAGCGGCGCGGGAAAAAGTTCTCCGCTACATCGAAATCGGCAAGCAGGAAGGCGCGCGCTTGCGCACCGGCGGCGCGATTCCGACTTCGGCCAACTGCGCCAAGGGATTCTTCTTCCAGCCGACGATCTTCGACCAGGTCAAGCCCAACATGCGCATCGCCCAGGAAGAAATCTTCGGTCCGGTGCTGTCGATTATTGAAATCGCCAGTTTCGAGGAAGCCATCGCCGTGCTCAACGGCACCGCCTACGGCCTGTCGAGCTCGATCTACACCAACGATGTGACGCGCGCCTTCCGCGCCATGCGCGACATCGAGGCCGGCATTACCTATATCAACGGTCCGACCATCGGCGCCGAAGTGCATCTGCCCTTCGGCGGCGTCAAGGACACCGGCAACGGCCACCGCGAAGCCGGTACCACGGTCTACGATATTTTCACCGAGTGGAAGTCGATCTATGTCGACTACTCGGGCAAATTGCAGAAGGCGCAAATCGATAACAACTAAACAGGTGGCAGTTCCTAGTTGCTAGTTTCCAGTTGGCAACCAAAGACTAGGAACTAGGAACTAGTAACTAGAAACCGGAAATTATGAAAATCCCCCATATCAAAACCGCGCTGCCCGGCCCCAAAGCTAAAGCGATCGTCGAGCGCGATGAGAAATGTACCGCGCCGGCTTACGGCCGGGTCTATCCGCTGGTGGTCAAGGAAGGGCGCGGCTGCGTGATCGAGGATGTCGACGGCAATTTGTTTCTCGATTTCATGGCCGGCATCGCGGTGGCCAACACCGGCCATGCCCATCCTAGAGTAGTCAAAGCGATCGAAGAGCAGGCGCGCAAGTTTTTGCATATTTGCGGCAGCGATTTTTATTACGAACCGATGGTCGAGCTGGCCGAGAAGCTGGCAAGCTTGATGCCGGGGCCGGGCGGCAAAAAAGTATTCTTCACCAACTCGGGCACGGAGACGGTGGAAGCGGCGTTCAAGCTGGCGCGCTACCACACCAAGCGCCAGCATGTGATCGCCTTTCACGGCGCCTTTCATGGCCGCTCCATGGGAGCGCTGTCGCTCACCGCCAGCCGGGCGTCGCACCGCGCCCACTTCGGCCCGCTGATTCCCGGCGTGCACCATGTGCCTTATGGCTTTTGCCATCGCTGTCCCTATCAATTGAAGTACGGCTCCTGCGGCATGGAGTGCGTCAACGTTTTGGAAAAAGTCTTGTTCCGCCACGAGGTCCGGCCCGAGGAAGTGGCGGCGATCTTTGTCGAACCGGTGCAGGGCGAAGGCGGCTACATCGTGCCGCCGCCGGAGTATCTGCCGATGCTTCAGGATCTCTGCCGCAAGTATGGCATCCTGCTGGTTGCCGATGAGATTCAGACCGGCTTCGGCCGCACCGGCAAGATGTTCGCCTGCGAACATTGGGGCATCGAGCCCGATATTCTTTGCGCCGCCAAGGGCATCGCCAGCGGCATGCCGCTGGGCGCCATGATCGCCCGCGACGAGATCAGCACTTGGAAGGATAGCACCCATGGTAGCACCTACGGCGGCAATCCAGTCGCCTGCGCCGCGGCGTTGGCGACGATTCAATTGCTCGAAGAAGGTTTGATCGACAACGCGGCCAAGGTCGGGCCGGTGTTGAAGGACAAGCTGACGGCGTTGAAGCAGTCACACAACTCCATCGCCGATGTGCGCGGTTTGGGCTTGATGATCGGTGTCGACTTCGAAGACGGTGATGATAAACCCGACGGCAAGTTCCGCGACCGGGTGATGCAGAAGGCTTTCGAGAGAGGGTTGTTGCTGCTCAGCTGCGGCGAGAGCACGCTACGTTTCTGTCCGCCGCTGATTGTCACTGAAAATGAGATCTCGACCGCCGTGGAAATCTTCGAGTCGGCCATCGTCGACGCGGCTTAGTATTCCTATCTGGACTTCGGCTCCGTCATTCCCGTGAAAACGGGAATCCAGGTTCATTGGCAAAGTAGAAGATGCGGAGGGCCTGGATTCCGGCCTGCGCCGGAATGACGGATGAAGAGAGGTTGAGCCTTAGCATCACCGCTGCTCACAGCAAGGTTTCAATCCGCCGGGTGAGTACGATTTCTTTAGGCGTTACCTTGGCGACATAGGGCAGCGCTTCGACGCCGGCCTTGACGGCTTTGCGCAGCCAGCGGCCATATTCTTTGTCGATCTCATCGGCGGGCCGGAAGCTCGCGCAATCGCCGCGTTGGATCACGAAGACGATGGCGGCGCGGTGGCCTTGGCGCTTGAGGCGCAACAGCTCTTTTAAATGTTTGGTGCCGCGTTCGCTCACCGAATCGGGGAAGGCGGCGGCACCGTCGACCTTGAGCGTGACGTTCTTTACTTCGACAAAGCAGTTGCCGTTACTGCCTTCGAGACAAAGATCGAGGCGGGTGTGGGCGCTGACTTTGACCTCTCGGCGAATGGTTTCATAGCCGCCCAGTTCGACGATCACGCCGGACTCCACCGCTTCGGGCACCAGCTTGTTCGGCTGCATGGTGTTGATGCCGACCCAGCCGCGGTTGATCTCGATCATCTCCCAGGTGTAGGCGAGTTTGCGATTTAAATTCTCACTGCGCGAAATGTAGACCGCGCTGCCGGGTTCCTTGCAGCCCATCATGCTGCCGGTGTTGGTGCAGTGGGCGGTGACCAGTTCGCCGTTGTCCAGCCGGATGTCGGCGAGAAATCGTTTGTAGCGTTGCACCAGCGTGCCGCGGATCAGTCTGGACTTGAAGCGCATGTGTGGCAATATAGCCGGTGCCAAGTTCAAAACCTACTTGGTAGCGAGCTCTTTCTTGCTTCCCTGTCCTTTCGGAGAGGATTGCGCTGGGGGCGGGGGAGCTCAATCCCGGATAATATTTATGATCGGAGTCTATTCATGAATCGTTGGCTGTTGTCGTTGGGGATCATCTGGTTGCTCGTTTCGAGTGCGGTGGCAAATGGCCAGAGCCGTGAGTCGACCATCGCGGCGCTTGGGAAACTTCCCGCCGCCGAGCGCCAGGCGCGCTTGGCTGAGGGGGCGAAGAAGGAGAATGGCCTGGTCTGGTACTCCAGCACCACGGCGGAAGATGCGCTGGCGCTCAGCAAAAAATTCAACGAGCAGTATCCGGCGATCAAGATCAATCACTTTCGTTCGTCGAGCGAAAAACTGCTCGAACGAATCCTCGCCGAGTCGCGCGCCAACGCCTTCAAAGCTGATATCGTGACGTTACCCGAGTTGGAGCTGTCGCTGATGATCAAGCGCAAATTGTTAGTCCGCTACGAAGCAGTGGAGAGTTCGGTTTATCCCGCCGAGACCAAGGACCCGCGCGGTTTTTGGACCGGGCTTTATACCTCGGCCTGGGTGCCCGGTTACAACACCAAGCAGGTGACCAAGGAGCAGGCGCCGCGCAGCTACAAGGATCTGCTCAACCCCAAGTGGAAGGGCAACATGGCGATGGATAACGAGCCCTTCAATTGGTACGTGATCTCGCTCAACTATTTAGAAAAGCGCGACGGCAAGGAAGCGGCCGCGAGCTACATGAAGCAGCTGGCGGCGCAGCAACTGCAATGGCGCAAGGGCCATTCGCTGATCGGCCAGCTGATGTCGGCGGGCGAATTTCCGCTCGCCGCCGAGCTCCAAGTGCATACCGTGGAGCGCGCCAAAGCCACCGGCGCGCCGATCGATTGGTCGGTGTTGGACGGCGTCATTCCGATCTCCAAAGTCGGCGCGGCGATCACCAGCACCGGCACCAGCGCTTATACCTCGGCGCTGTTCTTCGACTTTCTCTTGTCGCGTGGCGGCATGGAGACCATCCGCGCCAGCCGGCGCATCCCGACCCGGCCCGATGTCACGGCGCCTTACTTGAAACCCTACAAGCTCCTGCCCTTCGAGCCCCAGGCCATCGATGATTTCGATAAATACGTGACTCTGTTCCGCGACACCTTCAAGCCGCAGTGAGAATAATTGAGAATGGATAATGGAGAATTGATAATGGTCGCCCGGTCGTTCTGGCGGCTTGCCGATATCAAGTCGTGATTTCACAATCTTCGACCGCGAGTACCGACGGCGTGCGCCGGTTGGTGCTGATCAATTCCGTTCTCGGTGTGACCATCGCGGGGATTTCCACTCGGGTGTTCGTGATCTCGGTGCCGACCTTGGCGGCGGCGCTCAACACCGACATGTTGGGGATTTCCTGGGCGTTGATCGTTTATCAGATGGCCGGCATCGGCCTCGGCGTCATCTGCGGCCGGCTCGGTGACATCCACGGCCATCACAAGACCTACGGCATCGGCATGTGGGTGATGGCGCTGGCATCCTTGCTCTGCGGCTTTTCGCAAAACGTCTGGCAGTTAATTTTATTTCGCTTCTTGCAAGGCATCGGCGGCGCGATGATTCAGTCGTCGGGGCGCACCCTGGCGTTCAAAGCCATGCCCACGGGCTCCGAGGGCAAAGCTCAGGGGTTGATGGCGATGTCGCATCAGCTGGGGTTTTTTCTCGGTCCGCCGCTCGGCGGCATGATCATCGATTGGCTGCATTGGCGCGGGATCTTTTTTCTTTTGTTCGTGCCGAGCCTCGTGGGCGCGGCGCTGTGCATGGTCACCGGGCGCGCCGTCGCGACGCCTCCGGTGGCCGACCGGACCATCGACTACCGCGGCGCTGGGTTGTTCTTCGCCTTGACCATCGTCACGACTTTGCTGTTCGATCAAAAAGTCGCCCAGGTGGTCGGCAACGCCAATCAGTCTCTGTTCGCCGTGGTGTTCGCCGCGCTCCTCTGGCTGTTCATCGGCCATGAAAAGCGCACGCGCAATCCGATGGTCAATCTGTCGCTGTTCTCAATAAAAGTTTTCGGCTATGGGTCGATTGGCCTGTTGCTCAGCAACATCAATCAAAGCCTGAGTAGCTTCATCACGCCTTTTTACCTGCAAGAGGTGTTGAAAATCACGCCGACATTCATCGGCACGATCTTTCTGATTCCGTCCCTGCTCAGCATGGTGCTGTCGCCGGTGAGCGGCGCGCTCACCGACCGCATCGGCTCGCATTTGTTACTCATCATCGGCGTCTTGGTGCTGATGGCGAGCTTCATCGTCGGCGCCAATCTGCGCGCCGATTCGCACTGGATACTGTCGGCGCTTTTACTCGGGCTGTCGGGCATCGGCTCGGCGTTTTTCAACACCGCCTCTCAGGCGGCGATGATTCGCGCTTTGCCCAAAGAACAGTGGGGCACCGCCATCGGCATCATCAACGGCATCTTCGGCCTGGGCCATATGCTGGGGATTTCGCTGAGCGGCATCTTGCTCACCTGGGCATTTCGCTACTACACCGGCCTGGCCGACGCGACGCCGGACCCGGCCAATCGCGAGGTGTTTGTCGCCGCGATGAACCTGACCTACTGGATCGCGCTCGCCATCGCGGTTGTGCCACTATTCACGTCGATGAAGTTTAAGCGCAGCGAATAGCGGCCGGGTTTCTGAGCGGCAGCTATTTCAAGGCGAAATTTTTCTCGGCCATGGCGCAGATGCTCTGGCCGATGGCGAGGGACGCCGTGGCGCCGGGGGAGGGGGCGTTGAGCACATGAATGGCGCTCTGGCTTTGCCGGATGACGAAGTCGTCGACCAGGGCGCCGCTGGCCGACACCGCCTGGGCGCGCACGCCGGCGCCGCCGGGGACTAGATCGTTCTCGCCGATCTCGGGCAGGAGTTTTTGCAGGGCGCGGACGAAGGCTTTTTTGCTCAGCGACCGGTAGAGCTCGCCGAAGCCGGTTTGCCAATACTTGCCGGTGATCGCCCAAAATCCTTTGAACGATAAGGTGCGCCAGAGGTCGCTCAAGTTAATCGCCCGATGGCTGTAGCCTTCGCGGGCGTAGGCGAACACCGCGTTGGGGCCGGCCTCGACGCCGCCGCGCGCCATGCGCGTGAAGTGGACGCCGAGGAAGGGAAAGGTCGGGTCGGGCACCGGATAGATTAAATTTTTCACCAGGTACTCGCGCTCGGGGGCGAGCTTATAATATTCGCCGCGGAACGGGATGATGCGGTGCTCTTCGCCCTGGCTATCGCGATTGTCTCCGCCGACCATGGCGGCGACAATGTCGGATTGTAGCCCGCCGCAGTTGATTAAATACTTTGTCCGGTAATCGCCGCCGGAGGTTTGCAGGACGATTTCTTCGCCGCGGTCGAGGATGCCGACAACTTTTTGTCCGAGCCGGATGTCGCCGTTGGCGTCGCGCACTTTATCGGCGTAGGCGGCGGCGACTTTGCGGTAGTCGACGATGCCGGTCTCGGGGACATGAAGCGCTTTGATGCCGATGGTGTGGGGCTCGATCTCCTTCAACCTTTCCGGACCGATGATCTCCATGCCCTTGAGGCCGTTGGCGACGCCGCGTCGGTGTAGCTCGTCTAAGCGCGGCAGTTCCGCTTCGCTGGTGGCGACTACCACCTTGCCGCAAATTTCGTAGGGAATGTTGTTAGCGTCGCAAAAGGCGATCAGCTCCTTGCGCCCGGTGAAACAACTTTGCGCCTTCAACGATCCCGGCCGGTAGTACAGCCCGGAATGAATCACGCCGCTGTTGTTGCCGGTCTGGTGGCGCGCCAGTTGGGCTTCTTTTTCCAGTAGCAGCAGGCGGATGTCGGGATGGGCGGCGGTGATTTTTAACGCCGTCGCCAGGCCGAGGATGCCGCCGCCGATGATGGTCAGGTCATAATGGGAAGCCATGCCAAATTAAACTCGTCTAAGCCGTTCCAGCCGTGGCAGAGAATTACAGGTGCAGCAGGCGGGTGGAATTTTTCGCCGTGAAGTTTTTGAAATGGTTCGGATCGGCGAGGCCGTTGACGCCGTTCAAACCCCGGCTGAGCGGCCCCAAGCCGCCGCAAAAGTCCGAACCGAAGACGACATTTTTCTCGCCCATCTTGTGAATCAAAAATTGCAGCGTGGTCGGGTCCGAACCGGCGCAGTCGATTTGAAAATGTTCGAGAAAGATCTCCGAGTATTTTTTCTGCTCGCCCTGGGGCCCTTTGTGCTTCCAGTAGAAGCGGTGCAGCAGCAATGGCAGGCCGCCGCCGGAGCTGCGGATGACGATTTGTAGATTCGGATATCGGTCGAAGACGCCGCTGGCGATCATGCGCAGGCAGCACTCGGCGACCTCGCCGTCGGACAGGACCGCGTAGGCGACGCCGGCGCCGCCGTCTTCCAACTTCTTCAACGAATCGCTCTGGGCGGTGCCGGCGCCATGGAGAAAGATCGGCATTTTCAATTCATTGATCTTGGCGTAGAGCGGCTCCATGGCCGGGGTGTCGACCAGCATCTCGCCGTCGACATGGGGATACATGAGGATGGCGCGGAAGCCCTGCTTGGCCATGCGGTCGATTTCGCTTACCGATTCGGGGATGTTTTTCAGTGAGATCGCGGCGATGCCGCCTAGGCGGTCCTTGTGCGGCGCGATGCGCTGGGCCAAGACATCGTTGGAGTGGTGCATGATCTCCAACGCCTGGGCGCCGCTCAACTGGTCGGCGTAGATGCCGGCGCCCTGGCAGATCAGCTGCAGGTCGATGCCGCAGGCGTCCATGTCTTTCACCCGCTGGGCGAGCTCGGGGGAATCGTAGTCGTCGATCTTAGGTTTCTTGCCGGTCAGTTGGCCGATGCGTTCGGCGACTTCCGGCGCGGTATGATGGGCATGCCAGTCGATCAGTGTAGCCATGATTAATCTCCTTCGCTCGCTTGGTTAATTCCGAATACTGCCTCTGACTTATCACAGTCAAGGCGCATTGGTAAGGACGAAATGGCAGTTGTCCGCGGCGGTCACTCTGAGCTGGTGACAGTGACCGCCGCAGCGGAATGATCAGTGGCGTCGCGCTTATTTCTTCGGCGCGCCGGCGAACTCGTTTTTGTCTTTGAGGCGGCGGACCAGTTCTTCGTAGGAAGTCTTGGCGATCACGCGGTTGAACTGGGAGCGGTAGTTGTTGACCAGGCTGATGTTCTCGGCGACGACATCGTAGACTTTCCACTCGTTGCCGACCAACTGGGCGCGGTAGCTGATGGTGTACTCTTCGCCTTTGTTGGTGACGATCTTGCTGCCGACGTCGGCGTAACCGCCGTCGATCTTTTCGGTCATATAGAGGATCTTTTCCTCGATATAGCTCTCGATGATATCGGCGTAGGCCCGTTCCAGCACCTCAGTGAACAGGCGGACGAACTCTTCTTGCTCCTGGGCCGTGCGCCGGCTCCAGGCCGGGCCCAACGAACGTTTGGCCATCTCGGCGAAGTTGAAGCGGCCAGACAGCACCTGTTTGAGCTGTTCACGCCGTTCGGCCAGCTTGGCCGCCGGTTTCAGGCGTGGATCGCGCAGCACCAGCTGGGCTTTGTCGATGGTGGCCTTGATCTGGTCGGTGGGCAGGCCGGCATGGGCGGTGGCGGTCAGGGTAACTACGGCAAATAGCGCTGCCAGGAGGATCTTCATGGGCTTACTTTTTTTGGCTGTCATCTTTCTTATCACCTTTAGACGTCAGATCTCCGCCAACGATTTTACCGATCAAATCGGGGATATCCGGCTGCGAGTCGGTTTCACGGATTTTCCCGCCGGGTGGGATGATTTTATCCGAAGCGCCCGGCGAGACCAAGACAAATTTGTCGCCAATCAGGCCGCGGGCGCGCACCGAGGCGATGACATCTTCTTGGAATTTGACGCCGTCGTTGAGCCGCAGGGTTAGTCGCGCCTTGTCCTCGGCCAGGGTCATGGCTTCGACCCGGCCGACTTTGACACCGGCGATTTCCACCGGGTCGCCCGGCTTTAGCCCGGCCACGGAAGCAAAATCGGCAGTTAGCACATAACCTTGAGAACCGAACAGTTCCAGCTTGCCGAGGCGAATCGCCAAGTAGCCCAGGCAGGTGATGCCGACCAGGACGAAGATGCCAACTAATATATCCGTGCGTGTATGATTCACTGTCGCGACTCCTAGAGGACCTGAATCGGCCCTTCGGTTTTCCCATGGATGAATTGCTGGACCACTGGATTGGCCGAGGCGCAAAATTCCGCCGGCGCCGAAACGTTCTCGATAATGCCGCCGGCGAGCATAGCAACGTAGTCGGAAATTTCAAAGACTTGGGGGATCGTATGGCTGACGATGATGCCGGTGTAGCCGAACTCGTCTTGGGTGCGGGCGATCAATTGATGAATGCTGGTGGCCAATACCGGGTCTAAGCCGGTGGTCGGCTCGTCGAACAGGACGATTTCCGGGTCGGTGGCTAGCGCCCGGGCCAGGCCGGCGCGCTTTTTCATGCCGCCGCTCAGTTCGGCGGGGAATTTGGCGCCCATCTTGCCCAACCCGACCTGTTCGATGCGGCTGTCGACCTTCTTTTTGATCTCGCTTTCGGTCAGCGTGGTTTTCTCGCGCAGCGGAAAGGCAACGTTGTCAAACACCGTCAACGAGTCGAGCAGGGCGGCGCCTTGGAACAGCACGCCGAACTTGCTGCGGATCTCGTACAGCTCTTTTTGCCGCAGCTTGGTGATGTCGACGCCGTCGATGAAAATTTCGCCGCGGTCGGGCAGGTAAAGGGCGTTTAAATGTTTTAACAGCACGGTCTTGCCGCAGCCGCTGGTGCCGACGATGGTGGTGATCTTGCCGGTGGCGAATTCTAAATTGACCCCGCGCAAGACCTGCTGGCCACGAAAGCTTTTGAATAGATTGGCGACTTGGATCATGGCGCTTAGAGCATGATGGAAGTCAGGAAGTAGTCCCAGACCAGAATTAAGACAAACGACAACACCACCGACTCGGTGGTTGCCTGGCTGACGCCGGTGGCCATGGGCGGGGCGTTGAAACCCTTGTAGCAACAGATCCAGGTGATGATTAGGCCGAAGGAGATCGACTTGACGAAGCCGCTGTAGACATCATGGAACACCACGCTGTTTTCGATGCCGGCGAAAAAGCTCCCCGAGCTGACGCCCAACATGGAGACGCCGACCAGGTAGGAGCCGAAGATGCCGATGACGTCGAAAATCGCGGTCAGTAGCGGCATGGCGATGAGCCCGGCGATGATGCGCGGCGAGACCAGATATTTCACCGGATTGATCGCCATGGAGTCGAGCGCGTCGATCTGTTCGGTGGCGCGCATGGTGCCGAGTTCGGCGGCCATGGCCGAGCCGGTGCGGCCGGTGACCATGAAGGCGGAGAGCACCGGTCCTAATTCCCGGATCAGACCCAAGGCGGCGGCGGAGCCGAGAAAACTCTCGGCGCTGAACTTGCGCAGGCTGTAATAACCCTGAAAGCCCATCACCATGCCGGTGAAAAATCCCGACAGCGCGACCACCGAGAGCGAATCGACGCCGATGGTTTTAATGTGGTAGACGATCAGGTTAAGCTTGGCCGGCCGGCGAAACACCAGCATGAACGCCGCCAACAGGAAATTGAACATTTTCCCCATGGCGGCGACGCGGTCAATGGAAAATTGGCCGAGGCGGCCGATGAACGCAATCATTGGTGTTTGTCGTGCGGTAAATTAAAATTTGAATTTCGTTTTAAATATAGAAAAGTAGCAATCATTGCAAGGTTTATGATCGCGCGCGGAGCGGATCGGAGCGCGCTTGGTGAAAATGATTTGCAAATTCCCAAGTAAATTCTACTCGGCTATCGCCGGTTAGGGAGCGCTTCGACTGAGGCTACATGAACGACGAGACTTTAGATACGCTGGTGGACGGCCGATTACGGCTTTACCAGAGCCGCGCCGGCTACCGCTTTTCTCTCGATGCGTTGTTGCTGGCGCATTTTGTCACGGTCAAAGCGCGCCAGCGTGTCGTTGAACTGGGCGTCGGCAACGGCGCGGTATCGTTGTTGTTGAGCCATCTCCATCCGACCACGACGCTCGCCGGCGTGGAAGTGCAGCCGGCCATGGCCGAGCGCGCCCGGCGCGCCGTTGCGCTCAATAACTTGCAAGAGCGCATCACTGTCGTCGATGGCGATGTGCGCGAGAGTCGCGCGCTCCTGGCGCCGTCGTCTTTCGATGTCGCGGTCAGCAATCCGCCGTTTCGTAAACCCACCAGCGGCCGGATTAGTGCCAACCGCGAACGGCAGTTGGCGCGCCATGAGCTCGCCGGCGGCCTGACCGACTTCATCGCCGCCGCGGCGTACTTGCTCCGCCCCAAAGGGTGGCTGGCGCTGATCTATGGGGCTGAGCGGGCCGTCGAATTACTCGCGGCTTTACGCGCTGGCGGTCTCGAACCCAAACGGCTGCGCTGGGTCCACTCCTTCGTCGAGGATAGCGCGTTGCTGGTGCTGGTCGAAGCGGTCAAAGGCGGCCGGAGCGGCGTCGCGGTCGAGGCGCCGCTGGTGATTTACCGCGCCGGCAAACAATATTCGCCGGAAGCCGCGGCGATCGTCGCCGGCGTCGCTAAAGCGCGGATTGATCCTTAGTTGATTTTATGAGACCCCGCAGCTTGCTGCGGGCACTGATAAATGGGGTTACCAAAGGGGGCCGAGCATCCCCTTTGCGCCGTTGCAATAGTTGGCGGGGTTCAAACCCCGCTCGCGATTTTAACTTGATTGCCATCACTTCGCTTTGCTCGGTCGGCGGGCGAAGCTGCTGAGGAGTTTTTTAAACGCCTCGCGGATCTCCGGATCTTCGATGGTCTCGATGAAGCTGGCGTCGACCAGCCGCGGCGGCGCCGCGGGTGTTACTGGGCTCGCTTCATCGACGGCAGGCTCGATGTGCCCGACGACGAAGAAAATATTTTTCACCACCGGGCTTTTCAATTGGTCGTTGAGCTTGCTGGCGATCATCTCCTTCATGAATTGCAATTGCTGCATCCACACCGGGCTGCTGACTTTGACCATCAAGCTACCGTTACGAATCTTTTCCGGCTGGGCGTTGCGCGCGATGGCGGCGCCGACCACTTGGTTCCACACCGTCCAGACGCCGTAATCTTCCAGACGTGAGTTGAGGTCGAGGCGCTTGAGCGTCAGCGCTAGCACGTCGCCGAGCTTTTCGATGGATGGGTCTTTGCGCGCCATGGCTTGCCTCTGGTCCTTACTTGGTAGCAAATTGGCGCCCGTCACGCCAGCCGGTCGGTTCCCCCCGCAAGTTCAAAAAAATTCCCAAAAGTGGCGAAAAATCACAACAAATTACGACCCGAAAAATTTCGATTGACAACCAGGGCAATTGTCTCTACAAGATACAAAATCTAGTGCGGGTCTAAACATTTCATACCACATATTGGGCGATACCAGGGGAGAAGGGAGCGAGGGAGCGATGGCGATTCTGACATCCGAGGCGACTGAATTGGGGGCCGATCAACGACCGGTTCGGGCAAAGACTGGGCTTAAGATTCCGCGTTATTTTAGCCGGGCCGGGGTGAGTCCCTACGACGAGGTCGATTGGGAGCTGCGCACCGCCACCATCGCCAACGAGAAGGGCAAAGTAGTATTCGAACAGGCCAACGTCGAGATCCCCAAATTCTGGTCGCTGATGGCGACCCAAGTGGTGGTTTCGAAGTATTTTCGCGGTCCGTTGAACACGCCGCAGCGCGAAACCAGCGTGCGTCAGATGATCGGCCGGGTGGTCGGCACGATCACCGGTTGGGGCAAAAAAGACGGCTACTTCGCCACCGACGAGGACGCCCAGGCGTTTTACGATGAACTCACCCATATCATGCTGCACCAGAAGGCCTGCTTTAACAGCCCGGTGTGGTTCAACTGCGGCATCGAAGAGAAGCCCCAGTGCTCGGCCTGCTTCATCCTCTCGGTCGAGGACACCATGGATTCGATCCTCGATTGGTACCGCAAGGAAGGGGTTATTTTTAAAGGCGGCTCGGGCTCGGGCGTCAACTTGTCAAAAATCCGTTCCGCCAAGGAACAGTTGGCCGGCGGCGGCACGGCGTCGGGGCCGGTGAGTTTCATGAAAGCCGCCGATGCCTCGGCGGGGGTGATCAAGTCCGGCGGCAAAACCCGGCGCGCCGCTAAGATGGTCGTCTTGGACGTCGAACATCCCGACATCGAAGAGTTCGTCAAATGCAAAGTCGAGGAAGAGAAAAAAGCCTGGGCCTTGATCGAGGCGGGTTACGACTCGAGCTTGGACGGGCCGGCTTACGGCAGCGTGTTTTTCCAAAACGCCAATAACTCAGTGCGCGTCACCGATGAGTTCATGCAGGCGGTGCAGGAAGACCGCGAGTGGCAGACCAAGTACGTCAAGACCGGCCAGGTGTGCGAGACCTTCAAGGCGCGCGATCTGATGAAGATGATCGCCGAGAGCACGTACTTCTGCGGCGATCCGGGCATGCAGTACGATACCACGATCAACGACTGGCATACCTGCTCCAACACCGCGCGCATCAACGCGTCGAACCCTTGCTCCGAGTACATGCACTTGGACAACTCGGCGTGTAACCTGGCGTCGCTCAACCTGCTTAAATATCTGCGCGACGACGGCGTCTTCGATACCGAATCGTTCCGCCGGGCGGTGGACATCGTAATTCTGGCACAGGACATTCTGATCGATAATTCCTCCTACCCGACCCCCGAGATCGCCGCCAATGCCAAGGCTTTTCGCCAACTCGGCATGGGCTATGCCAACCTGGGCGCGTTACTCATGACCCTTGGCTTGCCCTACGATTCCGACGGCGGCCGGGCCTATGCCGGCGCGATTACCGCCTTGATGTCCGGCCAGGGCTACTTGCAGTCGACGCGCAACGCGGCGGCGACAGGCACCTTTGCCGGCTTCGACGTCAACCGCCAGCCGATGCTGCGGGTGCTGGGCAAGCACCGCTCGCAGGCCTATAAAATCTCGCCGTCCCACGTGCCCCTCGATATGCTCACCGCGGCGCGGGAAGCGTGGGACCAGACCTGCAGCGAAGCGGAAAAGTTCGGCGTGAAAAATTCGCAGATTTCGGTCTTGGCGCCCACCGGCACCATCGCCTTCATGATGGACTGCGACACCACCGGCGTCGAGCCCGACATCGCGCTGGTCAAATACAAAAAGCTGGTCGGCGGCGGCCTGCTCAAGATCGTCAACCACACCGTGCCGCGGGCGCTCAAGCGCTTGGGCTACGATGCCAAGCAGATCCAAGACATCGTCGAATATATCGAAGAGCAGGACACCATCGAAGGCGCGCCGCACCTGCGCGACGACGATCTGCCGGTGTTCGACTGCGCCTTCAAGGCGGCCAACGGTAGCCGGACGATTCACTACATGGGCCATGTGCGCATGATGGGCGCGGTGCAGCCGTTTATCTCCGGCGCGATCTCCAAGACCATCAACATGCCCACCGACGCGACCATCGAAGATATCACCCAGGCTTATATGGAGTCGTGGAAGTTGGGGCTCAAGGCGGTGGCGATCTACCGTGACGGCTCCAAGCGCACCCAGCCGCTCAACACGGCCAAAGACAAGGAAGAGAAAAAGCCCGGCGTTGCCGAGAGCAAGGAGGCGCCGGTATTGCGCCACCGCTTGCCCGACGAACGCCGCTCGATCACCCATAAGTTCGACATCGCCGGCCATGAAGGCTACATCATCGCCGGCATGTACGAAGACGGCCAGCCCGGCGAGATTTTTATTACGATGTCGAAGGAAGGTTCGACGATCTCCGGCTTGATGGACTCCTTCGCCACGGCGATCTCTATCGCGCTGCAATACGGCGTGCCGCTGCGCGGCCTGGTCGACAAGTTCAGCCACATGCGCTTCGAGCCCTCGGGTTTCACCAAGAACCCCGACATCCCGATGGCCAAATCGATCATGGATTACATCTTCCGCTGGCTCGCCAGTAAATTCCTCGACAACGAAGCGCAGCAGGAAGTCGGTTTGGTGCAGCGCCAAGAGGTTGTCGAGCCGGCGCCGCAGAGCAACAAAGTCGTGTCCCTCGCCGCCCACACCCCACGCGCCAGCGGCTCGGTGGCGAGCATCAGCAGCGTCACCAGCCTGTACCAACAAGATGCACCGCCCTGTCCCGACTGCGGCGCGATCATGATCCGCAGTGGCGCTTGTTATAAGTGCATGAACTGCGGGGCGGTGAGTGGGTGTTCCTGATATATTACAGTTACCTCGGATGCTAGAAGACGGGTCAGTTGACGAGAGTTGGCTGGCCCGTTTCGTCTTACGGGTCGAGAAATGGACGATGTTCAAATAATGACAAATTCGTATACGATGTTGGAACTCGCTCAGATAGTAAACGCTACAAGGCTGGACCCAAGGCCTTTTTGTAGTTGTTAGGATATTAACCGTAATGGCTAACGATTTGATACGGGGTTTCTACGGCTATCCGGCGGCTCCCGCAGCTATTGGCGAGGTAATCCGTGAGGCTGTCGCAAAAATCAATTCCAGTGGTGTCGTACAGTTAAAAACTTGGGAAGATTGCCGGGTGGGTGGCAAAGTAATCATCACTGAAATCTGTCGGGAGATAGACCACGCTAGTTTCTTTTGCGCTGATCTCACTGGTATTAACGCCAATGTGATGTTCGAATTAGGCTATGCAATTGCTAGAAATAAGCGCATTTGGTTGACCATAGATAATAGCCTCACCGACTCTCGCAAAGAGTTCGAACAGCTGAGAATCCTGACCACGGTGGGGCATCAGCCATCGATGAACTCTGGATTGTTAGTAAACGCTTTTTACAAGGATTGTCCGTATCAAGATCTGTATTCGACGGTTTTTGACTCGGAAATTCGGCCACATTTTGTTGCAGATACGAAACTATACCTAGTGTATTTGAAGGGACGATACGAGACTGAAGCCAGTGTGAAGATTAGTGCGAGAATCGACCAAACTCCGATTAGCCGAATAGTTGATGACCCGAGTGAATCGGCCATACAAACGCTTGCGTGGTACGGTGCGAAACTCTTTTCCGCCGCTGCGGTTGTATGCCATCTTGAAAGTCCCGCGAGGCAGGATTCCAAAGCTCAGATCGCGCGACGTGCGCTCGCTGCAGGCATGGCTTTCGGTTTCGATAAGCCACTTCTAATGCTTACGGAGGGTGATTTCCTTTCGCCTTTGGACTATCGAGATTTGATTCGGCATTATCACACTGCGGCTGAAGCGAAAGGGCATCTGGCCACGTGGATCGAACCGTTAGAAGATCGCTGGACCCAGAATTTAGAAACAAATAAGCGGCAGATTCAGAATCTTCATCTTGCAACCGAACTTAAGAGTCTCCAGCTTGGTGAGTACATCGCGGAAAACGAGGCGGATACGATAAACGAGTACTTCGTGGAGACGGTCGCGTATAATGCGGCGTTAGCTGGGAAACAATCTATCTTTGTCGGAAGAAAAGGATCCGGGAAGTCTGCTAACTTCATCGCCCTGCTCTCAGCATTTCAATCCGAGGCTAGTAATTTTGTATGTGTCGTGAAACCAGTCGCATACGAGCTTGAAGGCATAGTGAGCCTCCTTGAGCGGTACAAAGAAAAAGATGAAAAGAGTTATGCGGTTGAGAGTTTATGGAAGTTTCTCATTGTGACCGAGATTGCTAACTCGGTTGCGCGCGCTATCGAAGCGCGACCTTCGTGGTCCTTTGATGATGATGAAAATGTGTTATTGGGCATCCTCAATGCGAATGGAGGTTACATAAGAAAGGATTTTTCCCCACGTCTTGAAGACTGCGTAGAAGAGCTTCAGAAGCAAATGAATTATACGAGACCGGAGGATCGGCGTCGTGAAGCCTCAAGGTTAGCCATATCGGAAGCGCTCCATGAAAGTGTATTAGTGGATCTCCGACGTGCTCTAGGTAGGTTATTACGAAATAAAAAGCGCGTTGTTGTGCTGGTCGATAACTTAGATAAAGCTTGGGACAAGCCAACCGACATCGCAACTTATTCAGGTTTGCTTTTGGGGCTACTAGCTTCGATCAACAGGCTAGCAGCAGACTTCCAACGTTCCGCGAACAAAATGGATACTATAAACCTCAACGTTGTAATGTTTCTGAGGTCGGATATTTTTTATCATGTCATGAGGGCTGCGAGAGAACCAGACAAAATAGGCCACACATTGTTGACTTGGGAGGATGACAAACTTCTACTCAGGGTTCTAGAAGAAAGATTTAGTATGTTGTAGCAAAGTGAATCTGTCAGGGTCTAACGGCAACGTGAATATGTCAGGGTGGAAGGATGACAACCCTGACGATGAGAGACGAGAAACGACTAGACATCATACAACGATCGTTACGTAATGAGCTGACGATGGTGGAAGCCGCA
>CAMDBU010000072.1 GCA_945889495.1 Syntrophobacter sp. SbD2
TGTGGGTGCGACTACGTGACCAAGTCGCTGCTCATCGGCGCCGAGGACTCGATCGGAGAATATTTATGATCTCTCGTCACCGCCTCGCACTGATGCCTAGCGTTTTGTGAAAATCGGACTTCTACCACGGGCTGCTAGGATAGGGGTGCCGGGAAAAATTAAGATCACCCCTTCCTCATTCCTTCCCCGTCGAGGGGAAGGAGGTCGGATGGGGGAGCAAGCAGGCGAGTTATTGAAAATGGAAGCGCGAAGTACATTCAACTTATCACTCACTGTCAACGGCCAACCCTGGTCCGGCGCGGTGCCCATCGAAGTCACCTTGCTTGAGTTTCTACGCGAGCGCCTGCGACTCACCGGCACCAAACGCTCCTGCGAGTCGGAAGTGTGCGGCGCCTGCACGGTGTTGGTCGACAACCGGCCGGTCAGTTCGTGCAACTATCTCGCCTTCGAAGCCAACGGCAAGTCGGTGCTGACCATCGAAGGTGTCGCGCAAGGTGAGCAACTTGACCCGTTGCAGGAAGCCTTCATTCGCAACATCGGCGCCCAGTGCGGTTATTGCACGCCGGGACAGATCATGGCGGCGAAGGCGCTGTTGCTGGAAAATCCCAATCCAACCCGCGAGCAGATCGCCGAGTGGCTCTCCGGCAACATCTGTCGCTGCGGCGCCTACGGCGCGATCGCGCAATCGATCCTCGAAGCGGCGGCGGAGAGTCAGGCGAAGAGGAAAAAATCATGAGGAAGAGTGTTCTATGCTTTACGCTGGGTGTTATGCTCATTGCGATTCGCTCCCCCGCGGACGCGCAGCAACCGGCGAAAATGCCGCAGATAGCCTGGTTAATGGGTCCCAACCTTTCCGCTGAACCAGATCGCATCGAGGCCTTCCGCGACGGTCTGCGCGCGCTCGGGTACGTCGAGGGGAAGACTATTGCGATTGAGTTGCGATCAGCGGAAGGGAAAATCGATCGTCTCCCGGCATTGGCGGCCGAGCTAGTGCGTCTTAAAGTAGACATCATCGTCTCAGCTGGTCTCGGTCCAACCCGCGCTGCCAAGGAAGCGACAACGACAATTCCCATAGTTATGACCAATGATGGGGACCCCGTGGGGAGTGGAAATGTCGGCAGCCTGGCGCGACCTGGCGGAAACATTACCGGACTATCTACCCTTGCACCCGAGTTAGCCGGAAAGCGGCTAGAGCTTTTGCAGGAGATCCTGCCAAAACTTTCGCGTGTGGCGGTGTTCCGAACTTCGACCCAGCCCGGCAATGCACGGAACTTAAAAGAGGTGGAACTCGCCGCGAAGTCCTTCGGCATGCAGCTGCAAAACCTGGATGTGCTCGATGCCAAAGATATTACCCCCGCGTTCCGAGCCGCAAGTAAGGACCGAGCTGAGGCGGGGCTCATGATGGTGGCAGGAGCGGTGGCGAATCCTCGGCGAAAAGAGATTGTCGAGCTTGCGGTGAAAGCGCGGCTACCGATCATCTATTCGGGCCGGTCGACGGTGGAAGCTGGCGGGCTGATGAGCTACGGCGTAAACCAAAACGACTTGGACCGGCGCGCCGCCACTTATGTGGACAAGATCCTGAAAGGCGCGAAGCCCGCCGACTTACCCGTCGAGCAGCCGATCAAATTCGAGTTCATCGTCAATCTGAAGTCTGCCAAGCAAATCGGCTTGACGATTCCGCCCAATGTGTTGGTCAGGGCTGACAGAGTAATGAAGTGACGGTTGCCAGCGGTCAGTTGTCAGCAAAAACATCGGGGACAAATCCGTGATGAAATCCATTCTCTTCTACTTAATGGCAACTGCCATTCTGATTTTCACTCCCACTACCAATGCCCAGCAGACAGGGAAAATCTTCCGCATCGGTTACCTCGATAATAGCACTGCCCCTGGTAGCGCCGTCTACGTGGATGCGTTCCGGCAAGAGCTGAACAAGCTCGGCTGGATTGAAGGAAAGAACATCACCATCGAGTATCGGTTTGCCGAGCAAAAGCCTGAGCGCCTACCCGAGCTTGCGGCGGAGTTGGTTCGTTCAAAGGTTGATCTGATCGTGACTGTCGGGTATCCGGCGACGGCGGCGGCGAAGCAAGCGACGATTGTCATCCCGATTGTGATGGCGAACACTTTGGACCCCGTGGGGTCTGGTTTGGTTGCCAGCCTGGCGCGACCGGGAGGCAATGTCACAGGACTTTCGAGTTTAGCGACCGAACTAATCACGAAAAGGCTAGAGATACTTAAGGACGCAGTACCCAGGCTCGCCCGAGTTGGACTTCTGCGCCCGGTGGGAGGATCAGACCGCCAACTCAAAGACCTGAGGCCTGCGGCTGTCGCATTGAAGGTCAAATTAGAGGAGATCGAGACTCACCTCGACGCCAAGGGTTTAGAGAGTGCCTTTCAAACGGCTAAGCAGAAGCAAGTGGGCGCGATGATGACGGTTAGCGCGCGCCCACTTTTCGCGGAACGGAAGCGGATTGTCGATCTTGCCACGAAATACCGGTTGCCAGCCATTTACCCAGAAGACGGATTTGTCGATGAGGGTGGTCTTATGTCCTATGGGGTAGACCTCGAGGACCAGTTCCACAAGTCCGCTCACTATGTAGATAAGATCCTCAAAGGCGCTAAGCCGGCTGATCTGCCGGTGCAGCAGGCGACCAAGTTTGAATTTGTCATCAACTTGAAGGCAGCGAAACAGATCGGCCTGACGCTCTCGCCGGAATTTCTCTCGCGGGCGAATCGGGTCATCAAATGAGGTGGAAGCCAGAAGGTTGCGGAGGCGATCCTATCGCGCCAGCTCCAAGTATGATTTGGCATCAGCGCAGGCCTGCCGGACGAAAAAGGAATGAGCAAATCATGCGGCAGTGGCTGGTTGGGCTGATTGCTATGGTCTGTCTGGGCGGCGGTGAACTCTGGGCGGCGGACAAGATCCGCGTGGCGGTGGCGAACTTCAACGTTTCGTTCATGATGACCGGCGTGGCGGCGAAGAAAGGTTTCTTCCGCGAGGAAGGTCTCGAAGCCGAGATCATCGCCATGCGCCCGCCGGTGTCGATCACGGCGCTGGCCAGCGGCGATATCGATTATACCACGGTGTTCGGCTCGGTGGTGCGCGCCGCGGTGCGCGGACTGCCAGTTCGTGTCGTGGCGAGCTTCATCGACGGCTCGACTCATGCGCTGCTCGCCCGTGGCGAGTTCAAGTCGGTGAAAGATTTGCGCGGCAAGACTATGGGTGTCGGTTCCTACGGCGCGTCGGACGACATCTCGGCGCGCATGATGGTGCGCCACTACGGCGTCGACCCGGACAAGCAGATGAAGGTGGTAGCCCTGGGCTCGGACCGGGCGCGCTTCGCGGCCCTGAAAGAGGGCATCGTCGATGTCACGGTGGTGGCGCCGCCGGTGGACTCGGAGGGGCGCAAGGCAGGATTTAATATTCTTGCCCGCGCCTATGAGATTTTTACTTTTCCGTTTGTCGGCCTGGGCACCAGTGTCAAGAAAATCACCGAGCGTCCCGACGAAGTGAAGCCGACGATCAAAGCCTTGGTGCGAGCCAACCGTTTTATCCGCGACAACCGCGAGGAATCGATTCAGATCTTGGCCCAGTGGGGGCGTAGCGAGCGCAGCGCCGCGGCGGCAGCTTATGACTCGTCGGTGAAAGTCTTCAACCTCGACGGCGCAATTCCCGAGAGCGGCTTGCGCTTGGTGCTCGATCAAGCGAAGGCGGAAGCCAATTTGAATCGCGACATCGCCGTGACGGAAGTCGCGGAGTTGTCTTTGCTGCGCGAAGCGCAGCGGGAGTTAGGAATCAAAGGACGATGATCGTTTCGTACAAATGTTTATGTCTGTTGTGCGCCATTCTGTTCGCGACTCAAGTCAACGCGGCGGACAAGGTGCGTCTTTCGGTGTCGAGCATCGATGCCGCGTTCATGACCGCGGGGGTGGCGCTTAAGCGTGGCTTCTTCAAGGAAGAAGGCGTCGACGCCGAGATCATCCGCATGAACGCCAACGTGTCGATCACGGCGTTGGCTACTGGAGATATCGATTACACGATGATCTTCGGTTCGGTAGTACGCGCCGCCATGCGCGGCCTGCCGGTGCGGGTGGTCGCCAGTTTGCTCGACAGCCCGACGCAGATGTTGATCGCCCGGCCGGAGTTTAAGTCGGTGAAAGAACTCAAGGGCAAAACTCTCGGTGTCAGTTCCTTCGGCGCCACCGCGGATATCTCGGCGCGCATGATGCTGCGCCATTTCGGCATCGATCCGGAAAAGGACATGAAGATCCTCGCCTTGGGCGCCGACGCGGGCCGTTTCTCAGGCCTCAAGGAAGGCATTGTCGACGTCATCGTGATCTCGCCGCCGGCGGACAACGAGGGACGCAAGCTAGGCTTTCAAGTATTGGCGCGGTCCTGGGAGCTGTTCAAGTTTCCCTTCGTTGGCATGGGGACGAATGTTAAGAAGCTCAACGACAGGCCAGACGAAGTAAAGCGGGTCATCAAGGCGGTGATCAAAGCGAATCGCTATATCCGCACTAACCGCGAAGGGACCATTCAAGCGTTGATGGACTGGGGCCGGCGCGACCGCGAAAACGCCGCCACTGCCTACGATGTCGTGGTGCGCGTGTTCAACAACGACGGCAATATCCCCGAGGACGGCATGGCGTCGGTGATCGAGCAGGCGGCTAAAGAGATGAAGGCGACGCGGCAATTTGTGCTCGCCGACGTGGCCGACTTGGCGCCGCTGCGCGAAGCACAACGGGAATTGGCAACGAAAGGGAAATGACTTTGACGACCGCGAACGTGAGACAATTTTGTAACCTTACTTTGCTTCTGGTTCTGGCGTGCGCAGCAGATGGCGCTGCGCAATCCGGTGAGAAAGTCCGGATTGGTATGCCGAGCTTGTCATTGAGCTTCGTCGCGCCCCAGGTGGCCTATGTTAAAAATTATTTTCGTGAAGAAGGCATCGACGCCGAGATCATCCGCATCCCGACCATCGTCGGTATCGTCGCGGTGACGACCAAGGAGATCGGCTACACCACCGCGGTTGGCGCGGCGCTGCGCAGCGGCGTCAAAGGGTTGCCGATCAAGGTGATCACTTATTTCAACGGCAAACCGCTGCACGTCTTGGTCGCCAAACGCGAGTTGAAGTCCATCGCCGACCTGCGCGGCAAGATCGTCGGCTTCGCCAGCTACGGTGACTCGACGGAGTTCATGCTGCGCGCCATGTTGGCGCAGGCGGGCATGACGTTGGAGAAAGATATTCAGGCTTTCCAAGTGTCCGGCAGCGGCCAGCGGGTGCAGACGCTGCTCGCCGGCAAACTCGACGCCGCGATCTTGCCGCCGCCGTTCAACTTCGAGGCTGAGAGCAAAGGCTTCGTCCGTTTGATGACGGCGGCGGATGTGTTCGAGACCAGCGTGTCCGGTCTGGCGTTGCACAACGATACACTCAAGGAAAAACCGGCGCAGGTGAAAAGGATGCTGCGCGCCGTCTTGAAGGCGCAGAATTTCATGCGCGGCAACAAAGCCGAGAGCGTACGCATCATCGCCGATTGGTTGAAGCTCGAACCGGGCATCGCCCAAGCGTCCTACGATATTTACGTCAAAGGTATGACGTTGACGGGTGTGGTTGGCGACAAAGTGTTGGAGAGCGACATCGACCGGGCGCGGCGCGATCAGCAGGTGAAAGAAGCGGTGCCCATCGGGCGGGTGGTGGATTTCACGATCCTGCGCGATGCCCTGCATGAGTTGGGGATGAAGTGAGATGAGGCGATTGGATCTCAACCACGGAACGAGAGGCGGACTTCTTATTCCTTCCCCCTCGACGGGGGAAGGTAAGGATGGGGGTGCTGCGCACGCTATAGAAATGATGGGCACCCCCACCTTAATCCTCCTCCGTCGAGGGGGAGGAAATCGGATGGGGACGGGGAAGCTGCAAACTGCTTTGTGCATGGTTGTTCTTCTCACAATGACGGTTTTCGTAAATTTCGGTGTAGCCGCCGACCGCGTCCGCTTCGCCTATCCGGCCAAGAGCCTTAACTATCTGCCCATTACTCTTGGCCGCGACAAGGGCATCTTCCAATCTGAGAACATCGACTTGCAGATGATTCTGGTCGCTTCGACGATTCAAGTCGCGGCGTTAACCACTGGCGATATCGATTTCTCCGGCGCGCAGTCGCAGGTGATGGCGGGGGCGGCGCGCGGGTTGGCGGTGAAAGTTGTTGGTTTTCTCACCGTCAAGCCGTCCTTCTGGTTGATGGCGAAGCCAGAGATCAAGTCGATGGCCGAGCTCAAGGGCAAGATCATCGGCATCACCGCCATAGGCTCGTCAACCGATACCTTGGCGCGTTTTCTCATCGCCAAGCATGGGCTCGCGCCAGATCGCGATGTGGCGTTTCTCGGCACCGGCACGACGTCAAATATTCTCACCTCCATGAAGGCTGGCACGGTGGACGCCGGCGTGCTGTCGCCGCCGTTCAATGCTTGGGGCAAGCAGTTGGGTTACCGCACGCTGGCGTATTTCGGCGACTACGTCGAGCAGTCGCTTTCAGGTCTTGGCACTTCGGACAAACTGATTCGCGAGCGGCCGGAGTTGGTCCGGCGCATGATTGGCGCGACGATCAAGAGTCTGCGCTACATTCAGCTGCGGCCGGCGGAAACCACCCAGTTCATCGGCAAGGAGTGGAGTGTCGACGCGGCCGCCGCCGATGAGCTCTACAAATCGATGCTGCCGGCGTTTTCCAAAGACGGCGCCATGGACGAGAAGGGCATCCGCGACGCGCTCAAGCGCGAAACCGAGCGGATGAATCTGAAAGAAGAGACGCCGCTGGCCAAAGTTTTGGATTTGCGAATGTTGAGGGAAGTGCAACGGGAAATTAGATAGAGGTTCACTTCGATGAAACAAACTGACGGTTTACGAAGTTGGCTCACTCAAGCCGATGCGCTCGGTGAAATCCGCAAGATCGACGGCGCGGATTGGGATTTAGAAATCGGCGGCGTGGCCGATATCGTCAATGAGCGCGGCAGTTCGCCGGCGGTGGTTTTCGATTCGGTCAAAGGTTATCCCAAGGGCTATCGCGTGGTGGTTAATTCTTTGGGCTCGACCAAGCGGTTGGGTTTGAGTCTCGGCATGCCGCAGAATCTGAGCGCCATGGATTTCGTCGCCGAGTGGCGCCGGCGTTCGAAGGACTTGCGCCATATTCCGCCGCGCTTCGTGAAGGACGGGCCGGTGTTGGAAAATATTCAGCGCGGCAAGGATGTCGATATTCTCAAATTTCCCACGCCGCGTTGGTTCGAGCTCGACGGCGGGCGTTACATCGGCACCGGCAGCGTCAACATCACTCACGATCCAGAAGAGGGCTGGACCAATCTCGGCACCGCACGGGTGATGATCCATGACCATAACACCGTCGGCTTTTACATCGCGCCGGGGCGCCATGGGCGGATTCACCGCGACAAGGCGTTTGCCCGTGGCGAGCCGTTCAAAGTGGCGATCTCGGTGGGCCATGATCCGCTGATCTTTCTCGCCGGCGCATTGGAAGTGCCCTACGGCGTCTGCGAGTACGATTTTATCGGCGGCATTCAGGGCGAACCGGTGGATGTTATTCGCGGCGAGTTCACCGGCCTGCCGATTCCGGCGAGCGCCGAGATCGTCCTCGAAGGCGAATGCGTGCCCGGTCCGGAAAAAATCGAAGGGCCGTTCGGCGAGTGGACCGGTTACTACGGCAGTTCGTCGCGGCCCGAACCGATCGTCAAAATTCATCAAGTCGCGCACCGCAACGATCCCATACTACTCGGCTACACGCGCAAATGGCGCGCGCCGCTCAAAGCCGCGCTGGTGTGGGACGATCTCGAAGCCGCCGGTGTGCCCGACGTGCGCGGCGTCTGGTACCACGAGGCGGCGGGAGCGGCCTATTTGTTTCTCGTCGTGGCGATCAAGCAGCGCTATCCCGGCCACGCGCGGCAAGCGGGACTGGTAGCGACGGAATGCCACGCCGCGGCCTATCTCGGCCGCTACACGATTGTCGTCGACGACGACATCGATCCGACCAACTTGAACGAAGTGCTGTGGGCGGTGTGTACGCGCAGCGATCCGGTGGTGGACATCGAAATCCTGCGCCGCTGCTGGAGCGGCCCGCTCGACCCGATCATTCAGCGAGATCAGAAAGGTTTCAATTCGCGCGCGATCATCGATGCGACGCGCCCCTACGAATGGAAAGATACCTTCCCGGCGGTGTCGCGGTCGAGTAAGGAGCTGCGCGACCGGATCATGGCGAAATGGCCGGACAAGTTAGCGTGAGAATCGGATTAAGATATTTAACCACAAAGAGCACAAAGGGCACAAAGGGCACAAAAGTTTAAGATAGTCGGATCGGATTATTAACCGCAAAGCTTGTCCTGAGCGAAAGCGAAGGATCTGGAGCCACGCAGAGAATGCAAAGGGGCGGCTTCCCGGCGCGTTTCGCGCCCTATGTGTCCTTTGTGCTCTTTGTGGTTAATTTCTTAATTCGTGCCTTCGTGGTGAATAGAAAGGTTTTACTATGGCACTACAACTTACCATCGCCTGCGGCGATTATGATCGGACCCATCCGTTGCTTGACGGGTCGGTGAAGCCGGAGGGGATCGAGCTCAACTGGCTGGCGCTGCCGCATCTGGAGATCTGGACGCGCATGCTCAACTATTACGACTTCGATCTGTCGGAGATATCCTTGTCGTCCTACATCACCGCGCGCACGCTCGGCATGCCGCTGACCGCGATCCCGGTGTTTCCGGCGCGGGCGTTTCGGCACTCCTATATTTTTATCAACACTAAGAGCGGTATTCGTGAGCCGAAAGATTTAATGGGCAAGCGGGTTGGTCTCGGCGAGTTTCAGCAGACCGCGACGGTGTGGATTCGCGGCATCTTGCAGCATGAATACGGCGTGAATCTCGACGAGATTAACTGGGTGCTTTGGACGCCGCACGCGCGCATGGAGACCCCGCTGCCCAAACGCTACAAGGTTTCGCGCATTCCGGCCGGTGCCAAGCCGGATCAGATGCTGTTCGACGGTGAGCTCGACGCCATCATGGTGCCGAGCCTGTTCCCGTCGCTATTTAGTCCGCCGCCGCATATCCGCCGGCTGTTCCAGGATTACCCGGCGGTGGAGCGCGCGTACTTTAAGCAGACCGGGATTTTTCCGATCATGCATTCCATCGCGCTGCGCCGAGATGTTTGGGAAAAGCATCCGTGGATCGCGCGCAGCCTGTTCAAAGGCTTTCAACGCGCCAAGGAAGACGCCTACGCGCGCCTGAAAGATTTGTCGCCGTATAAGATCAGTCTGGCGTGGTTTCGTGAACCGGTGGACGAGCAAGAACAGCTATTGGGCCCCGATCCCTGGCCCTACGGTCTGGAAAAAAACCGCCACGTGGTCGAAACCCTGGCGGGTTATCTGTATGAGCAAGGCTTGGCGGATCGGCTGATGAAGATGGAAGATTTGTTCGCGCCGAATACGTTGGATTTGTAGCAGGAAGAACAAGTCCTTTCACCACGAAGTGTTTCAGGAGCTTACGCACGTCGGCGGATAATGAAAATCAACGATCACGGCACACGGCACTCTCTCTGACTTGTCATGCCGGCGCAGGCCGGCATCCATCCCCTCCGCCCCGCCTGGATACCGGCCTATGCCGGTAAGACGGATTGTGGTCGATTCGTCATTCCCGCGCAGGCGGGAATCCAGGTGACGGACGTAGTCCGTCATACCGGCGAAGGCCGGTATCCAGGTGAGGCGGAGGGGGTTAACCTGGATACCCGCTTTCGCGGGTATGACGGAAACTTGGCCATCAGCCACAAGCGAATATTTTCTAAGGAGACACGAAGGACACGAAGGTTTCGGATAACAAATTGTCCGAACTTCGTGCTCTTCGTTTCTTCGTGGTGAATAACCCTAGTAACAATCGGAGCTACAGTCCCATTTGCGGCTGACCGGCTTCTTCCCGGTACAGTCCGAACGGTTTCAGCACTGGCGCGTCGTTCATCGAGAACAGGATCGCGTCTTCGCTGGCCGCGGTATTCGCGTGTTCATGCCAGTGCCAGAGCGGCACGACGAAGTTGTCGCCTTGTTCCCATTTGAATTCCTGGCCGCCAATCACCGTGGTGCCGCGGCCGCGGAAGGCGTGGTAGAGCACGGTGCTGGTGTGGCGGTGCGACTGGGTGCGCTGGCCGGGCTTTAACAACTGTATTCCACATGACAGCGTCGGTAGTGTTGGGCCGCCGGTGAGCGGGTTGACGTACTCCATGGCGTAGCCGTCGTAAGCGTTGGGCTCGCCTTCCGCTAACTTCTTGAGCGCCGGATAAATATCTTTCCAGCGATAGTGCAGCGGCGGGTTGGGTTTGTCGTTGTCACCGGTCACCGGCCTTGCCAGGCCGTAGGCGCTGGTGTCGTAGCGCGGCTCGCTTAACGGCATGCGCTCGCCGGGAAAGGGTTCGAAGGAGATAACCTGCAATGACTGGATGAACGGCACGTCGAGTCCATCGATCCAAATCATCGGCTCGGCGCCCTCGTGGGCGTGCTCGTGCCAAGCCCAGCGCGGCGTCAAGATCAGATCGCCGTCCTCCATCACCATCTTTTGACTATCGACGTTGGTGTAGGCGCCTTTGCCTTGCAGAATGAAACGGATCGCCGACATGGTGTGGCGGTGCGGCGGCGCGACCTCGCCGGGCTGGATCAACTGGAAGGCGAACAGCAACGTGTGGCTGGTCATCTCGGTGTCTTTAGCGCCGGGGTTGACCAGCCTGATGGTGCGCCGCTCGGCCTGGCCGCGTTCGGGTTTGATCTGATCCTTGGCTTGGAGCAAGGCGTCGTGAATATCGGCCCACTTCCACAAGTGCGGCTGAATCTTGGTCTTGGGATCGCCCGGCCGGGCGCCGGCGGGGATGCGCCAGATGCCAGAGATCCATTTTTCCGCCAGACGGCGGTCGAGTTCTTCGAGATTGGCCATTCCGCTCATAAACACCTCGTGACTGGTTGGCGTGACTCTGCGATTCTGCTATTTCAATCTAGTTGAAGCTGCTCGGATGTTAGTTAACCGATGGTGCTAGTCTTGTCAAATTTTCATTGTTGAGACGGGAGAGTTGAGAATCCGTGGCTGTTAAAGAACTGGTGCTTAGCTGTGCTTTGATTTTCATCGGCTTGACTTCGCTGAGCCAAGCTCAATCTCTGGAGAAATTGCTCATCACTCATTCCAGCGAGAGCATCAGCATCACGCCGCTGATCTATGGCATCGAAAAGGGGCTGTATCGCAAGGAGGGCATCGACTTGCAGTTCCGCGTGCTGCGCGGCGAGCTGGCGGTGAGCTCCATCGTCGGTGGCAAGGATGTCGACTTCATGTACGGCGCGGGAACGGCGGTCACCGCGGCGGTGCGCGGCCTGCCGATGAAAGTGGTGTCCCATGATTTCAAAAGCTTGCTGTTTTACTTGATGGGCAATCCCAACGTCCAGTCCGGCCAGGATTTGAAGGGCAAGAAAGTCGCGGTGGCGTCGCTCAGCGGCACCGGCGCACTGGCGACCCGAGCTTCGTTGAAGGCGCTCGGCGTCGATCCCGAGAAAGACGTGACCTTGATCGTCATTGGCGCCGCGTCGATCCGCATGGCGGCGCTGGAAGCCGGCTCCGTCGAGGCGGCGATCATGCCGGTGCCGTGGAACTTTCGTCTGACCCAAAAGGGGTTCAAGGAACTGATCTTCACCGGCAAAGTCTTGACCCAGCCGCTCACCGGCATCGCTACATCGAGAGAGCGCATCGAGCGCAACCCCGAGCAAATCAAAAGAATGCTGCGCGGCTTTCTCCGTTCACTCAAAGCGGTCAAAGAGGACAAGAAAGATGTCGTTGAGTTCATCGGCCGGCGCTTCGGTCTCGATCCGGCCACCGCCGAGGCGACGCACCGGATCGTATTGCAGACTTTGAGCGAAGACGGCACGGTGAGCGACGCGGTGCTGAAGGATTTGCTGGAGCAGACCAAGGCGGAGACCGGGGTGAAGAAGGATTTGGTTCTGCGCGATATCGTCGACTATTCGTTGGTGCGGCAGATTCATAAAGAGATTCGGTGAAGGGCTGGCAATTTTGGATTGAACTGAGTCGGCGGTTTATTGAGTTGAACCGGTAATCGTGCGCTGGTAGCCTTGATGTGAAATCAGAGCTTCGCCGAAACAGGAGCCTACCTATGTCGTTAACCGAACTGTTGAATACCGCTAGGACGATGTGCCGTGCGGATCGGCTTCGCTTAGTCCAGTGCTTGGTTGAAGACCTCGCCCGCGAGGAGGGTGTCTCCACGCTTGCGGATGGTACCAGCTATTCGATTTCCACGCCGTTACAAGCCTTCGACGCGGCGGCAACCATGTTGGCCGCCCTTGATCAAACCAAACCGCAAGTGTAATGGCGCCAGCCGAAAACTTCCCCTTCGTTGTCGCGGACCCGGCATTCGGAGAAGCTAGCCGGCTCCCTTACATGCCGATGACACTGCGGTTGCAAGAACGGGAAGTATCGGTTTCGGCGTTGCTCGATACCGGCTCGGCCGTGAATGTCTTGCCCTATGAGGCCGGGTTGCAGTTGGGTGCTGTATGGGAACGCCCGACAACTACGGTTCGACTCACCGGTAACTTGGCCAACGAACCGGCGCGTGTGCTGACATTGATGGGCAGCGTCGGGAGTCTTCCTCCGGTGCGTTTGGTGTTTGCTTGGACGCGCGCTCCTGGAGTTCCGGTCATTCTTGGCCAGGTGAACTTTTTCATGGAGTTCGACGTGTGTTTCTTCCGCTCTCAATCCCGTTTTGAAGTCAATGTTAAGTCGGAAGCTCAGGCATAGAGCGCTACTTTGGCCTTCGGAGTCGACGATACGATGCGGCGAGATGTACGATGGTGTCTCGTCCACGGACAACAGTTCGCCGAGGCAGACAACAAGCTGATTGAGTAAGGTAAGAGTCATCAGTGATCAGTAAGGAGTGAGGAGTTCCGGATGAAGAGAGTTTGGGTTCTAGGTTTAGCGTTGCTGTTGATCTGTGGGAGCGGCGAGGCGGCGGACAAAATTCGTTTATCGATTTCGTCCATCGATGTGTCGTTTTTGAATGCCGGGATCGCTTCGCAGCGTGGGTTTTTCAAGGATGAGGGATTGGACGTCGAGGTCATTCGCATGATCGCCAACGTGTCGATCAATGCTTTGGCCTCGGGCGATATCGATTACTCCATGGTGTTCGCGTCGGTGATTCGCGGCGCCATGGTCGGCTTGCCGATGCGCGTGGTGGCTAACTTCATGGACAGCTCGACCCATGTGCTACTCGCCCGGCCGCAGTACAAGACGGTCAGAGACCTCAAAGGCAAAACTCTTGGCGTTAGCACCTTCGGCGCGACGGCGGAGGTCGCGGCCAAGATGATGATTCGTCAGGGCGGCGTCGATCCGGACAAGGAAATGAAGGTCGTGCCCTTGGGCTCCACCGGCGCCAGGTTCGCGGCGTTGAAAGAAGGCATCGTCGATGTGGTGGTGCTGTCGCCGCCGGCGGACTCGGAAGGGACCAAGCAAGGATTCAACGTCGTGTCGCGCGCCCACGAGGCGTTTCAGATGCCGTTCAGCGGCTTGGGCACCAATCTCAAGCGCGTGAAGGAACGGCCCGACGAGGTCAAGCGCATGATCAAGGCGTTCATCCGCTCGGCGCGCTATGTCCGGCAGAACCGCGAAGGCGCGGTGCAGACGCTGATGAAATGGGGCCGCACCGATCGCGAAGCGGCGGAAGCGACCTACGATTCGACCTGGAAGATCTTCACCGAGGACGGCAACATGTCGGCCGAAGGGTTGAAGCTGGTCATCGACCAGGGCCGGGAGTCGAGCAAAATCAGCCGCGCCGTGGCGATCTCGGAAGTCGCCGAGTTCGGCCCGTTGCGCGACGCGCAGCGCGAGTTGGGAATCAAACCTAGATCATAAATTCGGAGGTGAACATGGCGGTCGTGCATTTGCTGACGCTGCTCTTGCTACTCTCGGCGGCGCCAACGGTTGGCGCGCAGGAATCTTACTATCGCGGCAAAACCGTGACCTTTCTCGTCGGCGCGCCGCCCGGCGGCGGCTTCGATACCATGACGCGCATGGTGGCGCGCCATCTCGGCAAAAATATTCCCGGCAATCCGATCGTCGTCGTGCAGAACATGCCCGGCGCCGGCACGGTGATCGCGGCCAATCATCTTTACAATCGCTCGAAGCCCGACGGCCTCACCATCGGCGTCTGGGTGGGCAGCTTGGCGCTGCAAAAGATGCTCGGCGGCACCGGTCTGGAATTCGATCCGCTCAGGTTCGAGTGGATCGGCGTGCCGGTGCAGCAGACCATGCTGTGCGCGTTTACCAAGGCGAGCGGTATCAATTCGATGGAGAAGTGGCAGGCGGCGAAAACGCCGGTGAAGATGGGCGGGCAAGTGCCGGGGACCCGGCCGGATGATATCTCGTCGATTCTCAAATCGGCGTTGGGTCTGCCGATCCAACTAGTCCAAGGCTACAAAGGTACGGCGGATATCACCATGGCGGCGGAAGCCGGTGAGTTGGCCGGCCAGTGCACCAGCTGGCAGGGCCTGAAGAGCAGCTGGCGCCGGCAGTACGAAGCCGGCGATGTTCACGTCGTGCTCCAGACCAATCGCAAGTCGATTCCTGAACTCAGCCATGTGCCGCTGGCGATCAATTTCGCCAAGACCGAGGAAGCCAAGCAACTGATCGAGGTCGGGATTCACGATTTGAACGCGATCACGCTGGCCTACTCGGCGCCGCCGGGAACTCCGAAGGATAAAGTGCAGATCCTGCGCAATGCGGTGCAGGCAACGCTCAAGGACCCGGCGTTCTTGGCCGACGCCAAGACGGCGCAGCAGGATGTCGATCCGATGACCGGTGAAGAATTAGCCAAGACCGTGGCTGGGTTCAAGCGGATTCCGGCGCCGGTGTTGGCCAAGCTTGCTGAGATATTACTACCGAAGAAATAACCACTGTGGGTTCAAATCGTTTTCGGACCTAATGAGTTAGCGCGGGAGATGTAGCGATGAAGCATGGATTCAAGACTTTCGACAGCGACATGCATGTTTACGACGCGGCGAATCTTTACGACAAGTATATGAATCCCAAATGGGGCGAGCGCATTCCCAAAGGGCAGCGCAATGGCAAGCATGGCCGGGTTGAGTTCAAGCTTGGCGGCGGCGCCACGATACGGGCGATCTCGGAAGTGATCGATCATGGCCAGCAGCAAGTGGCCAACCGCTATGACTTCGCGGTGGCGCGCGACTACGATCCGGTGTCGCAGCTGGAAGGCATGGACCGGGAAGGTTTGGACGTTGCGGTGTTGTTTCGCACTTCGCCGCTGCACTGCGACGAGACGCTGGAGCCGGAGTACGCCAACGACCTATGCCGGGCGTGGAACAGTTGGATCGCCGACTTCTGCAAACAGGATACGGCGCGGCTTAAAGCGTCGGCATTAATCACGCTGCACGATGTCGATCTTGCGGTCGACGAAGTGCGCCGGGCCGTGAACGAACTCGGCATCCGCGCTTTGTCGCTGTGCCCGGAGCCGATCAACGGCAAACGGATTCACGACCGCTACTTCGATCCACTTTGGGCCGAGATCGAGAAGCTCGGCGTGGCGCTCTGTTTTCACCCGCCGGCGCGGCCCAAGCAGGAGCAGGTGGCGAATAAATTCTTCGGCCATCCCAACGCCAACATCGTCGCTCTGGCGCTGCGCAATCCGGTGGAGCTGATCCAGGCGATCTCGTGCTTCTGCGCCGGCGGCGTCTTAGAGAAGTTTCCCAAGCTACGGGTGGCGTTTCTCGAAGGTAACTGCGCCTGGCTGCCCTGGCTGCTTTATCGCTTGGACGAGCGCGCCAAGCTGCACGGGCCGCTGGCCGATGTGCCGCTGTCGAAAAAGCCCAGCGAGTATTTCTTGCAGCAGTGTTTTATCTCCATGGACCCGGATGAAGAGTTGGTCACCGACGTGATTCGGCGCATCGGCGACGAGACCATTCTGATCTCCACCGACTATCCGCATATCGACGCGCATTTTCCCCATGCGCTGGACGAGTTCTTCGAGATTAAGGACATCAGCGATGACAGCCGGCGGAAGATTCTGTGGGACAATTGCGCGCGGCTGTATAATCTATCGTAGCTGGTCAGTCGATTGAGGTAGGGGCGAAAGATTTTTCGCCCCTACGGGAATACCCCGTGATTGTACGACTTGTCCAAGCTGTTGCGTTTTGCCTGCTGATTGGCTGGGCGTCGTTGAGCCGCGCGGCGGACGCGCCATCGAAAGCGATCTTTGCCTACGGCGCGATCAACGCTTACATGACGTCGACTTGGGTGGCACGCGAGCAGGGGTTGTTCGCCAAGCATAGCGTCGAGATCGAGCCGGTGTTCATTATTGCAGCAAGAGCAGCACAAGCGATGCTCGCCGGTGAAGTTCATGTCGGCTTGATCGGCCCGACCCATGTCGCCAACGCGGTGGCCGCCGGCGGCGATCTGGTGATGGTCATGGGCAACCAGAACAGCGTGCGCTATCAACTGGTCGTCCATCCGAGTATCAAACGGGCGGAAGATCTGAAAGGCAAACGCATCGCCATCGGCGCCAGCGCCGGCGGTCTAGCGTCCTTGGGCGCCCATGTGGCGCTCGATCATCTCGGCCTCAACGCCAAGCGCGACAACGTTACTTTGCTGCTCACCGGCGAGGAGCCGGTGCGGGTGGCGGCGCTGCAGAGCGGCAATGCTCAGGCGACCGTCTTGGCGCCGGAGATGACCCGGCAGATCGGCGGCCAGGGTTTCACCGTGTTGGTTGACATGGGGCAGCTCAATATTCCGTTTCAAGCCAGCGGCCTGGTGACGACGCGGAAGATCTTGCGCACCGATCCGTTGATGGTCGAGCGGGTCGGCCGGGCGACGGTGGAGGCGGTGCACTTCATTCGCAATCCGGCCAACAAAAAGAGCATCCTACAAACCATGGTCAAGCAGCTACGCATGGGTTCGCCGGAGCGCGCCGAGCCGTTCTATCTGCAATTGGTCGAAGAGCTGCCGCGCAATATTTGCCCGACCACCGCGGGCGTGCGCTCGATTCTCAAACTCATGGTGGAGCTGGGCATCAATCCCAAAGTGGCGGTGCTCAAGGCTGAGGATGTGATGGATCTCGGCATGTGCCGGCGGCTGGGTGGGGATGGGAAGTGACGTGGTCGTGTTCGTGATCGTGTTCGCGCGGCCCACCGCGCAGTCATTTTGAATATCGATGCCGCTCCGTGTTTACCCTCGCCCTCTGGGAGGGTAGGGTGAGGGCCATGGCGACCGCCGGTCGTCCCTACATCCCAGACGGAGCGGCTGGCGGATTGATTGGAGGCGGCGATGTTGATCAGTGAAGACGAATTGGAAGCGATGCAGAGGCGCTTTCCCTATCCGCGCTTTTCCCAGGCGGAGTATGAGCGGCGCTACGCCAATATTCGGAAATTAATGGCCGAGCAGCGGCTCGACTGTTTGCTCATCGTCGGTGGCTCGGCGGCCTATGGGCGGCTGTGGTTCAACTTTCGCTACGTCGTCAACATGATGGGCAAGGCGGAGATGGCCAACTACTGCTTTTTCCCCAGGGACGGCGATCCGGCGGTGGTGACCCGGCCGGGACACTCCTTGGCCGGTGGCATGCTGGCGCGCACGGCGGTGCGCAACGTGATCATCGGCCGGCCCAGCGTGCTCGATGCCATCGTCAACGAGATCAAGGAGCGCGGCTACGACCAGGGGCGGGTCGGCATCGTCGAGTACGATCCCTACACGTCGATCCCGAAAAATCACTGGGACTTTTTCACCAACCATTTGCCCCAGGCGGAGTTCGCTTTCGTCACCAAAGAATTCATCGCCATGCGCTTACTCAAGAGCGCCGAGGAGATTCAGTTCCTGGAAAAGTCCGCCGAGTTTGGCGATGTCGGCCTGCGCGCCATGCAGGAGCGGGTCAAGCCGGGCATGACCGAAGGCGAAGTCTTCGGCATCGTCCATGAGGCGGTGCTGAAAGCCGGCGGCGAGATGGGCATGATTCAGATCGGTTCCTGTTCGATGCTCGATCCCGACGTCAACGATCAGCGGCCGCGGCCAGTAGAGCGCGTCATCGGCCCACACGACATCATCAACAACGAGCTGGGGATTTTTTACAATGGCTACGAAGCGCAGTGCGGCCGGCCGATCGTGACCGGCGAGCCGACGGCCGAGTACCAAGCGATGTTCGAGGTCGCCCTCGAAGGTTACAAACGTTTGGTGCCGACGCTCTATCCTGGCAAATCGAGCGACGATTCCATCGCGGCGATGGAATTCATCAAAGACTCCGGCTTCGAGTTCTACGGCGGCTTTCTCCAGGGCATGCTCGGCGCCAATCCGCGCCATGAGCCACAGATCGGCTTTGACCGGGTGCAGAGCGCCGAGGACCGCTATCTGTTCGACGCCGATGGCCGTTTGGTCTACCAGGCTGGCCATGTGTTCACGCTGCAAATGCATATCGTCGACCGGAGCCACACGCGCGGCCTGTTCGTCGGCGATTTTTTCGCCATTGAACAAAACGGTCCCCGTTGTTTGAACAAGTTTCCCGTTGAAATGGTCCGCGCGCTGGGTTAGGAGTGACGGGATAACTGTGGCTGGTGCGAAGAAAGCGGGACATGCTTCGACAGGCTCAGCATGAACGGATTGTGCGCGGCAGTTCCAACTTCCGTTCCGTTCGTCCTGAGCCTGTCGAAGGACTCCGAGAGTTTTTCAGCATCCGGCCAAAGGTCAATAACTGAATCAGCGAGGTGAGCGATGGGTTTTGACAAGCGACTGGGTATTTTCTTCTTGGCATTGGCGATGGTTTATGGCTTAGCCATTTCAATCGGTTACGCGCAGGATTTTTACCGCGGCAAAAATATTCGCATCGTGGTCGCGACCACTCCGGGGGGCGGCTTCGACGCCTACTCGCGGATGATCGCGCGCCATATGGGCAAACACGTTCCCGGTAACCCGAGTTTCGTGGTTGAGAACATGCCCGGCGCGGCGTTCATGATCGGCACGAATTATTTGTATCGGCAGGCCAAACCGGACGGCCTGACCATGGGCAATTGGATCGGCAATTTGGTTGTGCACCAAGTCATCGGCAAGCCGGGCGTCGAATTCGACGCGCGCCGCTTCGAATACATCGGCGCGCCGGTGAAGAATCACGACACCTGCGTGATGTCGAAGACGAGCGGCATCGACAGCGCGCAGAAATGGTTGTCCTCGCCGACGCCGGTGAAAATGGGCGCCACACCGCCGGGATCGAGCGCCTATGACAACGTGGCGATCCTGAAAGAAGCGCTCGGCGTGCCGGTGCAAATCGTCTCTGGCTACAAAGGCACGGCGGAAATTCGCCTGGCCGTTGCCAGCAACGAAGTGTCGGGTATTTGCGGCCTGGCCTGGGCGTCAACCAAAGTCACCTGGCGTAAAGAGCTCGAAGCCGGTGACATCAAGGTGGTGTTGCAGAACGCCGCGTCGCCCCATGCCGAATTGCCGGAAGTCGCCACTAGCGTCAGTCTGGCCAAAACTGACTTCGGCAAAAAGCTGCTGCAATTGGGGCTGCACGATGTCGGCGCCATCACCTACATCTATTCTTTTCCTCCAGGGACGCCCAAGGAGCGCACGCAGATCTTGCGCCGCGCTTTTCAGGACACGATGAAGGACCCGGAATTCATCGCCGAGGCGAAGAAAGGCAACTTCGAATTGACGCCGGTGGCGGGCGAGGAACTCGAACGGGTGGTCAATGGTTTCTTCAAGGCCGATCCGGCGGTGGTGAACAAACTGCGCGAGCTGCTCAAATAAACCAGCTGCTCAAATAAACCATTGCCTGCTGAGGTGAGTTGGGTGGCGCGATTCGAGTTAATTTTTCAGCTGCGGCTGGCGGATATGTTCGATAGCAGCATTGGGATTTGAGGATATATGGCAGCTCCCCAGATCAGCGTGATCATGGCGACTTACAATCGCAGTAATATTCTGGGCTATAGCATCGCGAGCTTGCGGCGATCGACCTTTACCGATTGGGAACTCATCGTCGTCGGCGATGGCTGCACGGACGATAGCGCGGCGGTGGTAGCCTCGTTCGGCGATGGGCGCATTCGTTTCGTCAATCGCGCAGCCAATTACGGCGAACAATCTGGCCCTAATAACGACGGTTTCGCCATGGCGCGGGGCCGCTACATCGCTTACCTCAACCACGACGATCTTTACTTTTCGGATCATCTCGCAACTAGCTTGCAGGTCTTACAAGCCAGCGGTGCGGACCTGGTTTTTGCAGCCACCGCTGCTCCGGCCCAGCGGAAAGCCGCTGAGCTGGGCGCCGCCGCCTCGCGCTTTAGCATCCTCGGTGTGAGTCCAACTGGACTCTATGAACCTTATATCTTTGCGCCAGCATCGGCCTGGCTGCTCGACCGCCGTCTGATCGAAGCAATTGGGCCATGGCGAGCGGCGGTCGATTGTGTCATTGAATCATCTCAGGATTTTTTATTTCGTGCTTGGAAAGCGCACCGACGACTGGTCTTTAAACCGCTGGTCACGGTGCTCGCCGTACAATCCGGGTCGCGAAAAAACGTTTATCGCAACCGTGAGACCCATGAGAACGAATATTACGCCGGCCAGCTGCGCGATAATGCCAATTTCCGCGAGGAGATTTTGTCCCATGCGGCGATGGCGCTGGCTGGGCAAGCGGCGCTGCCGAAAGTGCACTTTAATCTCACTCGGGGACTGCGTAAGTTGATTTACCGCCCCGCCTTGCGATTCGGACTTCACCCGCGCGCCACCAAGGCGTTGCTCAAGGGGCATGGCCGGGGATGGATGATCGGTAATTTGCGGCGGCTGCGCGGACTGGACGCACTGACAACCCGAAACGCCGCCGACCCAAAAGGAACTGCTGTGTATGACGCAACCAACGATTCATAACAATTGGGGTCTGCCGGGAATGACTCAGGACCGGCAAAGCGTTACGCGTGATTGGCAAGCGGTCGATCAATCGCCCATCGATGGCGTGACCGTGGTGGAGACCAAAAACGTTCCGCTCAGTCGCGGTCACTTGACCGAGATCTATCGTGCCGACTGGCGACTCGATCCGACGGCCGTCGCTCAGGTATTTCAAACGACGCTCGAACCCGGAGCGGTTTCGGCGTGGCACGCCCATGCACAGACGACCGATCGATTGTTCGTCTCACAGGGACAAATTTTTATCGTGCTCTACGACGCTAGGCGCGATTCACCGACCTATGGGCAACTTAACCGGTTCATATTCGGCATGGTTCGTCCGGCGCTGGTGGTCGTGCCCGCGGGAGTCTGGCATGGCGTGCAAAATAGTCCGAGCGGTGTGGGCATGCTGCTCAATCTAGTCGACCGGGCTTATGACTACGAACAGCCCGACCACTATCGTCTGCCGTTCGATAGCCCGGAAATTCCTTTCCAGTTTCGTGGGGCGAGCGGCGGTGAATTCCAGTGGCCTGGCGCGGCCGCGAAGCGTGACTGAGTTTTCCGTGGCGCCGCCGGTTACGCGCGTCGCTCAGGTGAATTGCAAAGGGGAGTCGTAATGCAGCTGATCCCGAGTCTAGTGGGTCTCTTGATAGTCATGGTTACGCTGGCGCCGCCGCTATTTGCCGCCGCCGCCAAGGAGCCGGAGGAGCTTTGGCAGGAGCTCAATAAATTGCCCGCCGACGAGCGCCAGAAGCGCTTGGTCGCCGGCGCCAAGAGCGAGGGCGGCAAGGCGATTATCTACGGCAACATTAGCAGCGATCATTTGGAGCGGCTGCGCGTCGATTTTGATAAACGTTACGGCATTAAGATCGATGGCTACCGCGCTTCCGGGGAACGGGTCGCCAACCGGCTCTTGACCGAAGCGCGCGCCGGTAAGCTCGACGCCGATGTCATGGCGCCAAGCAACGAGCATATGCCGGCGTTGATCAAAGCCGGGATCGCCGGCCGTTACCATTCGCCCGAACGCGCCGCCTTTGGCGAGATCTTTCTCGACAAGCAAGGCTATTGGGTGGCGTGGGACTACAACATCGCGGTGATCGCCTACAACACGCGGATGGTTGCGCCGGCTGACGCGCCGAAGAAATATGAAGACTTCCTGGAGCCCAAGTGGAAGGGAAACTTCGCGCTCGATATGGACCCGGATAAATCGGTCATGGGTTGGTTCAAAACCTGGGGCGAAGAGCGGACAAAAAAATACCTCCAAGGGATCAGTAAAAACGACGTGGTCGTGCGCAAGAGCCATACCTTGATGGCGCAGTTGCTGTGCGCCGGCGAGTTCAAAGCCGCCATCGATCTCTACGCCTATCGATTGGCCGACATGAAGCACACGCGCGGTTGCCCAGTGGAAATTTCCTATCCCAATCCGACGCCGGCAACGCCAAGTCCCATCGGCGTGGTCAAGAAGACGCCGCGGCCCCACGCGGCGGCGCTCTTACTCGACTACATCTTGTCGGAGCCGGCGCAGAAAATTTTCTCCGAAAGCGGCCGGATCTCCGGCCGGCGCGATGTCAAGCCGCGCTACGCCGACCTCGATATTCAAGCCAAGGGGGTGAAAGTCTTGGTCCTGACGCCCGAGGACGCCGTCCAGTTCGATCGCCCTTACCAGCAACTGCGCGAAGAGTATTTGTTGCATCGCTAATTCAAACCAGAAGTCATGTCATGGCGAAGATCAGAGCGGTGGTCGTCGAAGGCGACCGCGACCGCGGTTACCAAAGAGTGCAAGTATTGTTCGGCACCAACTCATTTATCGAGATCACTGAGAACGACGGCAAGGTGATGTGTCTTTTGGGCGCCCATGCCGGCGGCGTCGAAGTCGACGGCTCGGAAGCCAAGGGGGAGTTCTCGCAGTTCGTCAACGAACTGATGGAACGCCATCCGGAAAGTGTGTGGAAGGAAGTGTAGACGGCAGCGGCGCACAGCAGGTAACCGAAGGAGAAATAATTATGGCGAGGATACGGCATTTAGCGATTGTCAGCGAGAACCGTGAACGGCTGGTAAAGTTTTACACCGAGGCGTTCGGCTTGAAGGTGATCGACGGCGTCGGTCCGGCGATTTACCTGTCTGACGGCTACATCAACTTGGCGATCATCGAGAAGCGGCCGCACTACAAAGAGGGGCTGTATCATTTCGGCATGGAGCTCGACAGCGTCGACGCGCTACGCCCGGTGGCCAAGGAATTGGGCGCCAAGACCGAAGTGCAAAAACGGCCGCCCAACCGCGAAGCCGAATACCGCATCGCCGATCCCGATGGCAATTGGATCGATCTGTCCGAGCATGGCTGGCCGGTTTGAGAGTTGGTTTCGGGTTTTGAGTTGCGAGTTTTGGGTTGGGTGCAGTTCCATGTCTCGTTAGGCGATATTTGGAACTTCTTCTTATCGGAACATTAGCAGACTCGTCATGCCAGCGTAGGCCGGCATCCATCTTCGATTTCTCCGCACGTTGACAGAAACCTGGATTCCCGCCTGCGCGGGAATGACGGAAGAAAGAGCGTGCTGCCAATCGGCGGCGTCAAATGCCGTAGGCTAAAAGCCGAGAGTCGTTATCGAGTCTCGCTAGATACCCAGATGCTGCTGCATCAGTTCGGGCTGGGCTTTCAATTCGCTGCCGCTGCCTTCGAAGACGATCCGGCCTTTGACCAGGATTAGGTTTCTATTCGCGATGGCGGAGAGCGCGGCGAAGTTTTTGTCGACAACGACGATAGCCACGCCGGCGGCGATGGCGCTGGCGCGGATTCGATCTAGAATACGCCAGATTTCCCGGGCGATGAGCGGCGCCAACCCTTCGGTCGCTTCGTCGAGGATCAACAATCTTGGATTGGTCATGAGCGCGCGGCCGATGGCGAGCATCTGTTGTTCGCCGCCGGAGAGCTGCTGGCCGCCATGATCGAGGCGCTCCGCCAGCCGTGGGAAAGTGTCCAGCACGCGCTCGAAAGTCCACAAAGTGTTCCCATCGGCGGCCGGCCGTGCCGCCATCAAAAGATTTTCCCGCACCGACAGATTGGCAAAAATGCCGCGCCCTTCGGGGACATAGGCGACGCCTTGGCGGGCGATCCGGTGCGGCGCGGCGTTGGTCATGATTCGGCCGTCGATGCGCACTTCGCCCTGGCGCGCCGGCACCAGACCGAGGAGCGTGCGCAAAAGTGTCGTCTTGCCCATGCCGTTGCGCCCCATCAAACCGACCACTTCGCCGGTGCCGACGGCGAAGTCGATGCCGTGCAAAATATGACTGGCGCCGTAGTAGCTGTGTAGCCCGCGTGCTTCAAGTAGATTCGCCGCGCTCATGTCGGTTGCTCCGCTTCGCCGAGATAGGCGACTTGGACTTGGCGATTGGCGCGGATCTGTTCCGGTGTGCCGGACGCTAACAGACGGCCGTCGACCATCACCGTGAGCGTCTGGGCCAACTGAAACACCGCATCCATGTCATGCTCGACCAGTAAGATGGCGTGATTGTCGCTTAACTTGGCGATTAGCTGAATCATGCGTTGGGACTCTTCGGTGCCCATGCCGGCGAGCGGCTCGTCGAGTAGCAGCAGTTGCGGCTCGGTGGCCAAGCACATGGCGATTTCGAGTTGGCGTTGTTCACCGTGGCTCAGAGTGAGTGCTAGATCGTTGGCGCGGTCGCTCAAGTCCACGGCTTCAAGTGCTTGGTGTGCCTTCGAGGTTATCGATTGATAGCTCAACGCACCGCGCAGCCAATGCCACGGGCGCGGCTCACGCGATTGCGCCGCCAGACGGCAATTCTCCAGCGCGGTGAAGCTGGGAAAGATATTGGTCTTTTGAAAACTGCGGCTTATGCCTAGGAGCGAGCGGCGTTCCGGTGCCAGCGCGCCGATGTCGCGGCCGTGGAAAATAATGTGGCCCGCCGACGCGCTCAGTTCTCCAGATAGCAAATTGATCAAAGTCGACTTACCGGCGCCGTTGGGGCCGATGACGGCATGGAGCGCGCCGGTGCGCACCTCCAACGACACACGGTCGACGGCGGCCAAGCCGCCGAAGTGTTTGCTGAGTTCGCTTACTTGAAGAATCGGGTCGGTCATAGTCCGAGTCCTATTTTGGGTTCTTTGCGTCCTTTGCGGTTAAATCATCCGACTCAGAATCTTCCGCATCCGATCTCTGTGATCTCTGTGCGCTCTGTGGTGAATCCTCTTCTCCGCCATGGTACCCGCGCCGGCGCCAGGCGACATCGATCAATCCGCCGATGCCATGCGGGAAGGCAAGCACGATGATGACGATCAAAGTTCCCATGGACAACTGCCAATGCTTGGAGTAACCGCCGAACAGCGCCGAAGAGGAAAATAATTCTTGCAGCAGCACATAAGCCGCGGCGCCGATGACCGCGCCGTGAAGCCGGCCCATGCCGCCGAGGATCACCATCATGAGCACGGTGCCGGACTGGTGCCAGGCCAAGATCTCTGGATTGACGAAGCCAAATTGACAGGCGGCCAGATAGCCGGCTAGTCCTGCTAGGCCGCCAGCCAGTGTGAAGGCGCCGAGCTTGTAGGAAAATACCGGAAAGCCCATGGAGCGCATGCGCTGCTCGTTGACGCGAATGCCGGCGAGCGCGCGGCCGAAGGGGGCGTGCAATAGGCGATTTAAAATCCAATAGACCGTAATGAGCGCGATCAGCGCCAAGTAAAAAAACTGCGCGGGGCTTTCCAAATTGAGTACTTTGAAGCCGGCGACGGTCAGTTCCGGCCGGACGTTGATGTAGATGCCATCGGAGCCGCCGCCCAACTTGGTGTCGTGAAAGATCGCGTAGAGCATTTGCGCGAAGGCCAGGGTCACCATGATGAAATAAATCCCCGCCGTGCGCACGACCAGGAAGCCGATCACGAGGGCGGCCAGCGCGGCGGCGGCGACGGCGGCCGGCAAGGTCAACCAAAAATTCGCCGCCTCATATTTCGGCGTGATCAGCGCCAGAGCGTAAGCCGCCACGCCGAAGTAGGCGGCATGGCCGAAACTCACCAGCCCGCTGTGGCCGATCAACAGATCGAGACTCAGGGCGAAGATCGCCATGATCATGATCTTGGCGCCCAGCTGCAAATAAAAAGTCGTCGCGCCGAGCGGCAATAACGCCAGCAGCAGCGCGACGCCGAGCAATAACCAAGTGGGCAAGGAGAGATGGGTCACGGCGATTACGATTTATTGCCCAACCCCTGGGGCCGCCAGAGCAGGATCGCCGCCATCAAGAGATAAACGGCGACGCCGGAATATTCCGGCGCGAGGATTTTGCCGAGGGTATCGGCGAGGCCGATGAGTAGCGACGCGATCATGGCGCCGTTGATCGAGCCGATACCGCCGATGACGACGACCACGAGGCAGACGATGAGAACCTGATTGCCCATGCCCGGCGCGACGGAAGTGACCGGCGCGGCGATGGCGCCGGCGAAGGCCGCCAAGGCGATGCCGACGGCGAACACCGCCGCGAACAAGAGCGGAATGTTGACGCCCAAGGCCGACGCCATCTCTGGGTTACTATTGCCGGCGCGGATCATCATGCCGGCGCGGGTTTTGTGGATGACGAAATATAGCAGCGCGGCGATCGCCAAACAAACCGCGGTGATGAACAACCGATAAACCGGATAGGACAGGGTCTCGGTGAGCGGGATCGAAAAGTTCAAAACCTCCGGCACGGCGACGCCATGCACTTCATCGCCAAAAAAAATGCTGCGTAGCTCCTCGAAAACTAAAATCAAGCCGAAGGTGAGCAACACTTGATAGAGATGATCGCGCCGGTAGAGCCGGCGGATGATGGTGGTTTCAAGCAACAGGCCGATGGCAAAGGCGATGGCGGTGCCGATGGGGATGGCGAACCATAGGCTGCCGGTCATCTTCGATAGCCAATAGGTCAGATAGGCGCCGACCATGTAGAAACTGCCATGGGCGAGATTGATCACGCCCATGATGCCGAAGATCAAGGTCAGGCCGCTGGAAAGTAGGAACAGTAGTAAACCGTACTGGACCGCGTTTAGTAATTGGATGAGATAGAACATGCCGGCGCGGGAGGGTTATTGTAGGGGCGAAAAATTTTTCGCCCCTACGGCAGAATGTTCGCGGTGGATCGCCTGGTTCCTACAACTTGCAGCCTCTGGCCGGATCGGCCAACGCTTTATGGGCGATGCTGACCAGGCGGTTTTCTTTGCCGACGACTTTCCGCAAATAGATATCTTGGATCGGGTTGTGCGCCTTGGACATGGTCCAGGCGCCGCGCGGGCTGTCGATCTTGGCTTTCTCCATGGCGGCGATGATTTCCTTGCGCTTGGTGAGATCGCCTTTGACCGCGTCGAGGCCGGTCGCGAGTAGCAGACCGGCGTCGTAGCCTTGCACGGCGTAGACGTCGGGCTCGCTCTTATGCGCTTTGGCGTAGGCGGCGCGGAACTCTTTGTCCTTCTTGCTGTTCAATCCGTCGGCGTAGTGCAGCGTGGTTTCGAGTCCTTCGGCGTCGTTGCCGACGGCGTCAAGAATGCCGTCGGTGAGAAAGCCGGAGCTGTAGAGCGGAATGGTTTTGCGCAGTCCGGCGGCCGCGTAGTCTTTAATAAATTTGGCCGCGCCGCCGCCGGCGAAGAAAACAAACACGGCGTCGGGTTTGAGCGCGGCGATTTCGGTTAACAGCGCTTGAAACTCGGTATTGGGAAAGGGAATCCACAGGCCGCGCACCGATTTGCCGCCGGCTTTGATGAATCCTTCGGTGAAGCCGGCCACCGCTTCTTCGCCGGCGCCATACTTCCAGGCCAGCGAAATCACGTTGCGGATGCCGCGGTCGGCCATGATTTTGCCCATCGGGTAGGACGGCTGCCAGTTGGAAAATGACGTGCGGAAAATATTCGTCGCGCACAATGCGCCGGTGGCGGCGTCGAGGCCGGCGTTGGGTACGATCATCAGGGTGTTGGTTTCCTTGGCGATCTTAATCATGCCCATGACCACGCCGCTATGCACCGTGCCGACCAGGACGTCGACCTTGTCGCGCTGGACCAGCTTGTTGGTGTTCTCCGGCGCCTTGGACGGCTCGGACTCGTCGTCGACGGTGAAGTATTCCAACTCGCGGCCGCCGAGTTTGCCGCCGCGTTCATTGACCGCCAGCTTGAAACCGTTGGTTATCGCCGTGCCCAACTGGGCGAAAGTGCCGGTGTACGGCAGCATCAAGCCGACGCGGATTTTTTGCGCTTGGCCGAGGGCGAACTTGGGTAATAAGGTGCCGGCGCTGAGCAGGCTCGCTTGCGCGAGAAATTTCCGGCGCGTGACTTTCATGCTTGCCTCCAGACGAATGCTTACTGTTTTGACAAAATCGAAGCGGATTTCAAGCGCGCAGCTTGAAGCGCTGGATTTTTCCCGTGGCGGTCTTGGGTAGCTCGCCGACAAATTCGATCCAACGCGGATATTTGTACGGCGCCAAATGGCCTTTGACATGCTGCTGCAAGGCGGCGGCGAGCTCCACCGACTGCGGTGCGTTGGGCTTGAGCACCACGAAGGCTTTCGGTTTCGGTGAATTTCAAGATAGATGTCGCAATGGTTGTTCAAGTTAAATTTCTAACGCTGGATAATCGCTGGTCGGTTTGCAACCAAGCTCGGAGCTTGGAGGCGAGGGTTGCCACCGATCGTGGGGCAGCTGGTTTTGCCCCCTACCTCTAC
>CAMDBU010000073.1 GCA_945889495.1 Syntrophobacter sp. SbD2
GTTTTGCTCTGTGGGTGCGACTACGTGACCAAGTCGCTGCTCATCGGCGCCGAGGACTCGATCGGAGAATATTTATGATCTCTCGTCACCGCCTCGCACTGATGCCTAGCGTTTTGTGAAAATCGGACTTCTACCACGGGCTGCTAGACAGCTTGCGAGCAGATGTATAGTCTTCTACACTATACTCACCTGGATGGCTAAATTTAAATTCGTCGAATGGTTGCTGCTTTGGCTGCAAGAGAATTCGCAATTTGAATTCGACTGGGACGAGGGCAACCAAACAAAGAGTGCCACAAAGCATGCGGTCAGAACTGACGAGGCGGAAGAGGTCTTCACTCTGGGGCACGCGGCACCGCTGGGGGTTCAAGTCAGCCCCCCTTGCTCACGAGGAGCGCCTTGGCATCGTCGGGCCGACTTCAGAAGGCCGGGTACTGCATGTGGTGTTCACCCTGAGAGACGGCAAAGTCCGACCTATCAGCGCCCGACCGGCGCACAAAAAGGAGAGAGAACTCTATGAAGCCTACCTACGTGAAATCTGAAAAGCGCTACGCGGCGACATCGGAATTTGACAAGAAAAAGATTCTCGATGCGGCCAAGCGGCTCAAGAATAAGCGAAAACTGCCGACGAGCATCGCGCTGGAAGAAAACACCATCAAAGAATTGAAAGCGCTCGCGCAATGGCGCGGCGTACCCTATCAGGTGCTCATGCGCATGTTTATCCTCGACGGCCTGCGCAATTCCCAGTCGGCGCGAGCGCGCTAGCCACTCGCTTCCGCGAACGAACACCGTGTAAGAACGCAGCCTACTTCCACTCCAAAAACTCCAACCGCACACCCTGCGGCCCTTCGAAGAAGCAGACCCGCCGCCCGTCGGGCAGCACGCGCTCTTCTAAAATCTTCACGCCCGCGGCTTTGATCTTGTTCACTTCGCCGTCGAAGTTGTTGGTGTCGATAGCGACATGTTCGAGGCCCATGAATTGATCTAACTGCTGGTCGTCGAGGAATTGGGTGACGTTGAGTTCGACGCCGTGGAGGTCGAGGCGGTAGCTCTTGCCGCCGTCGGGGCGGGTGGTTTCCTTGGCGATCTTCGCACCGGTGTATTCGACGTAGAAGTCGGCGGTCTTTTTCGGGTCGGGAGTTTTCAGATGAAGATGGTTGATTCTGAAAGCCATGGGAACCTCCTTGGGGCTTCGTCGATGCGCCAAGTCTTACTCCGGCTGTGCCGCGCATTGCAATCGGCGCGAGAACCCATCGGCCTTCGGAAGGGCGACCGGCCGGTCGCCCCTACGTCGGATGGCCTGGATGAAACGCAATTGTTTCACCGCTCACCGATCTGGTGTAGGTTAGCACCACCTACTCGCTCCATCGCACTTCATGAAAGCCCAGCTCTTCGCTTTGCTCACCGCCCTCGCCTTCGCCGGCTCTAATGTCTCGGTCAAGCGCGGCTTCGCCTTTTCGACGCCGCTGACGGCGACCTTTGTCTCGTTGGCGATTCATAGCGTTATTCTGTGGATCGCGGTGTTCGCCACTGGCGGCATTCCGCCGGTCGCCACTGGCGCGGTGATCGCCATTGCGGTCACGGGCCTGCTTCAGCCTGGCATTCGCCATTTTCACTACACCGGCATTCATAAGATCGGCACTTCCCGCGCGGTGACGCTGCGCAACTCCTATCCGTTTCTCACCGTCATCGCCGGCATCGTTTTTCTCGGCGAGCCATTGACGCTCATGGGCATGGCCGGCACTCTGCTGGTGGTCGGCGGTATCGTGCTGACTTCCTGGCGCATGGATCGGAACACGCCATCGTTCCGCTGGATTTATCTCTTCTATCCCATCGCCACCGTGCTGCTCACCACCATCGTTCATCCGCTGCGGCGCTACGCACTGCTGCAGTCGCACGAGCCGCTGCTGCTGGCCGCCATGGTCGGACCCATCGCGCTCTTATCCTTCGCGGCGTTCTACGCGTCGCCGGCCTGCGAGGATAAATTGGTTTGGGAGCGGCGGGCCTTGTGGCCGCTGGCGCTGTCGGGAATATTTGAAACCCTCGCGGTGCTGTTCATGCTGGTGGCCTTTTCCTCGGGGCCGGTCTACATCGTCTCGCCGATCGCCGCCACCGTGCCGATCTGGACCATGCTGATCGGCGCGATCTTTCTCCGCGAAGTTGAGCAGATCAATCTGGCGACGATTATTGGCACCATCTTGGTAGTAGCGGGTGTGATTGTAATCTCGCTAGTGCAGTAGCCGTCGTGCTCGTGGATCGTGCTCGTGACTCGTGTTCGTGATCGCGGTCCGGAACGAACACGAACCACGAACACGATCACGCCTTCCCCCACTCCTTGAGAATCACCCGCGCGATATTGCCGCCACGAATGGCAACCAGCTTCGCGCCAGTCGCCGCGGTCGCCGCTTGCGGCCAGCCGAAGTAGCCGCGGCCGTCGCTAATGCTCCAATAGTCTTTGGTTTCATTTCGAAAGGCTTCGACATCATAGTCGAAGTTAGGCGTGAGCTCAGGGATCACTTCATGTTTAACCAAGCCCGGAAAGCTGTGCAGCGCCACCGAAGTCTCCGACTCGCCGCCATGCCCTTCACGGTCGGCGCGCGGGCTCTGGTAGAACTGTTTGACGCCATCGCGATAGCAGGCCGCGGTCATCGCGGCGTCGCTGGCGAAGCCGACAACCAGCACCTGCGCGGCTTTATTCGAAACGAGAATCTCCCGGGCGTCGTCAAGCGCCTTCATATGCTGCAAGTCGCGGTGGCCGTTGAGTATCGCCAATCGGTTCAATCCGTGTCGCGCCAGCGAGCGGCCGATCTCGACCACCATGGAACGCAAAGTTTCCGGCTCCAAGGACAAGGTGCCGGGGAAATCGATGGCCGCCCGCGCCACGCCGTAGTTGATCGTCGGCGCGACCACGACTTCGTAGCCGCCCGCCTCTAAATGCGCCGCCGCCGAAGCCGCGTAGACTTCCGCCGCGAAGGAATCCAACCCCAGCGGCAAATGCGCGCCATGCTCTTCGACCACGCCGACTGGAAGTATCACCAGCGCCCGGCCGTCGTCGGCCAATTGTTTCACTTCGGGAAAAGCCATCTCCGCCAATCGTTTCATGTCGCGCTCCTTGGTAGCAACGTTACCGTCCTGCCGCGCCCACCGTCATACAACGGCTGAAATTCGCGAACAATCGGAATTCGTGGTTGACGAAATCTTCCGCCTGCGATTAGTGTACCCGGAGATTGAGCATACGGAGGATCGATCATGGAAGTTCGCAACTACCGCCAAGCCGTGGCGCTATTCACCGCCGCCTTCTTCAGTTTGTCATGGCTGCCTAGCCTGGCCCATCAGGCCGACGCCCAGACGCCGCGCTTTCACCTCGAAGAGGCGACCATCGCCGATGTGCAACGGGCGATTCGCGCCCGGCAGCTGACCGCGACGCAATTGGTCCAGCACTATTTCAAACGCATCGAGACCTACAACGGTGTCTGCGTTAAAAGCGATACCGATCCCGCCACCGGCTTGATGCTCGGCGCCGTCACAGCCATCGAAAACGCCGGTCAGATCAACGCCTACATCACGCTCAACCTGCGCGGCAAACGTTCGAAGACCGACGCAACCGACAACGATCCCAAACATCCAGACGCATTGGAAGTTGCCAAAGCCCAGGACGCCTACTTTGCGCGCACCGGAAAGTTCGTCGGTCCGCTGCATGGCATTCCGATCGCAATCAAAGATGTTTACGACACCGTCGACCTGCGCACCACCGGCGGCGCCGCCGCGCCCTACGCCAACGACAAAGCGCCGAGGGATGCCACCATCGTGGCCAAACTGCGCGCCGCCGGCGCCATAGTCCTGGGCAAAACCAACACCGACGAATACGCCGCCGCCAGCATCGGCCGCAGCGGCTTCGGCGGACAGACGTGCAATCCCTACGACACCACCCGCGTGCCGGGGGGATCGAGCGGCGGTTCCGGCGCCGCGGTGGCGGCCAACCTCGCCATCTGCGCACTCGGCACCGACACTTCCGGTTCAGTGCGCAGCCCGGCGTCGGCCAACAACGTCGTCGGCATGCTCGGAACTCAAGGACTGATCAGCCGCGCCGGCATCATCCCGCTGTCGTTTTCACGCGACCGCGGCGGACCGCTATGCCGAACAGTCAAGGATACCGCGCTGATGATGGAAGTCATCGCCGGCTACGATGGCAAAGATCAAATCACCACGCCGGGCTACAACCGCGCGGCGGTCGCCTACAGCCGCCACGCCAACGCTAAATCGCTGGCCGGCAAGCGGTTGGGCGTGGTGCGCGAGTTCATGGCCGAGGCGACTTTGGCCGACCGCGACAGCATCCGGGTCGCCAATGACGCGCTCGCCGATCTCAAACAGCTGGGTGCGACCCTCGTCGATCCAGTCAACTTTCACGACGCCATCGTTGAGTTGGTCAGCTATCTCGAACCAAGTCTGCTTACTCAGGAGTTCAAATCGCTAGTGCTGGCGGGGGCTAACCCGATCGATTACGCCGTCGCGGTTGCCGCCGATCCCAAGCTCATGGCGGGCGGGCCACGCGGCATCAATCTACGCATAGTCTCCGGGCCACGGCGCGGCGACGAAGGTAAATACGGCATCAACCGCTATTTGCGCGAGCGCGGCGACAGTAATTTTAAAAACACTACCGACATGTTCGCCGCGCCGACCTTCGCCGGCAACCAGGCCAACCTACGCAATCAATTCAGCCCCGACGCCAAGACCCTCGACACCCAGGCCCACACCAACCACACACTGCGCCGTTACACGCTGCAACAAATCCTGCTCAAAGTGATGGCCGACAACAAACTCGACGCGTTGGTGTTTCCCTACAGCACGATCCCGGCCCATGCGGTGCTGGTCAGCCGCGAACCGGCGCACTACAACACCCGCACCGAACCGCGCACCTTGAAAGCGGGAACGACATTGTCGAATCCAGACTTTCTCCCCGGCGAGCAAACTTTAAAAAGCGATCTCGATCTCTACCGCGGCGCCGGCGGCAGCTGGGGAGTCAATTTAAGTCCGCTGAGCGGCTTTCCGACCATCGTCGTGCCGGCGGGATTCACCAAAGAAATCTACGACCGGGTAGCCGACGCCAAGGATGCCAACGGCAGCGTGCTGGTCGGCCCCATCGCCAAACAGCTGCCGGTCAACATGGAGTTCTTTGGCCGGCCCTTCGACGAAGCCAACCTATTCGAGATCGCCTCGGCCTACGAGGCCAAGACCAAACACCGCAAGCCGCCCAAGGCCTTCGGCCCGTTGAAGGGGGAGCCATAGCAGGCCACTAGAAAAACCCTGGAACGGGCTTCAACATGCCTGTCCTGCGCCATGTCGAAGGGCTCAGCATGAACGGTTTCGTCTCAACGATTTCAAGATTCAGATCCGTTCGTCCTGAGCCCCGTCGAAGGACTCCGAGGACTGTTTCAGCACCGTGCTAGGGGTACATCGACAATCGCCGGTGATCGCGCCACTCGCGCCACTCGCGCTATTGCACGAAGAGCTTTTTAATCTGCGCGATCACTTCGGGCGGCTGGCTCATCACATCTTTGGCGATTTTTTGTAGCTGCTCGCCGCGCACTGGGGTGATTTCGACGCGCTGTTTTTTCGCCTCGGCGATGAGGTCCGGGTCTTTGGCGGCTTTGTCGAAGGCCAGGCGCAGCGCTTGCACGCGCTCCGCTGGCGTTCCCGGCGCCACCATGAACGGCCGCGCCCACTCGGCGCCCTGGTTCATCGCCGTGGCCACCCGCCGGTTGGTCGGCGCGGTTTTGAATTCGTCCATCAACTCGTAAATCGTCGGTGCGTCGGGCAAGCGCGGATCGCGCTTGTGGCCGCCCTGGGCCAGCATGCGGACGAATTTATTCTTGTACCAACCGACATATTGATCGCGCGCGAAATAGGTCGTGATGGTCAACCCCATGCAGTTGATCTCGCCGCGCTCGAAAGCCAAACCGATCTCGCTGCTGCCGGGATAGCCCAGCACATGCTCGATCTTTGCACCGATGGTTTCGCTCAACAATTTCGACATGACGTAATCCGCGCTGCCGGCGCCGGTGGAACCGCACTTGGGCGGCTCGCCGGCGCGGATCACATCGGCCATGGACTTGAACGGTGAGTCGCTGCGCACGAAGATGATCATGTCGTCGTTCTCTAAGGAGCCGATCCACTGGAAACGAGTCAAGTCGAACTTGACTTCCTTGTGACCGGCCAATTGACTCAAGTAGACATTGTTGTGCGGCGCTAAGATCGTCAAGCCATCGGCTTTAGCCACGCCCCAAACATAATTGGCCGCGATCGCCGAACTGGCGCCGGGCATGTTTTGCACCACCACGTCGGGATTGCCGGGAATGTATTTACCAATATAGCGGCTCACCCAGCGTGCCGCGCGGTCATAGCCACCACCGGAACTGAGGCCGACGACAATCCGCACCGCCTTGCCCTTGTAGAATTGGCCAAGCGAATCCTGCGCAGCCAGCGAAACGCCAGCCGCGAAACCGCTCATGGCCAGCGCCAATGCCAAGGTCTTGATCGAAGAACTCATGGTGTTCCTTTCGGTCTAGCGAAAAATCTCGCGGAACTTCCGCCCCCAGCTCTCCATCTCGTCGTTGGTCGGCAGCTTCATGGTAACGATCTGGTCGTCGCGCACATCTTTCTTGAACTTATGGTCGACCTCGGGGTGAAAAACATACTCGCCGGTGTCGCCGACCATGCGCTGGACCTCGGCGCCGAGGAAATAATCGGTGAACAGCTTGGCAGCGTTGCCATGGGGCGCTTGCTTGTTGATGGCGATGAAGCCGACGGACGCCAGATACTTGTTCATGCGCACATACTCGATGGGGCCGGGATATTGGAACTTGTCCTTGATGTAGCCGATGAACAGCGGAATCTCGCCGCTGGTCATCGGCTGAATCAGATCCGCCACGCTGCGGCCGATGCGCGGCTCCTGCTTGGCCCAACCTTCGAGCAGGTTTAACCACTTGGCGCCGTAGAGTTTGTCGAGGCTCAGAGCGAACTGCATGGTCGTCACATGGATGCCAGGATTGGCGACGCCGAATTTGCCCTTCCACTTGGGCAGCAACAGCTCGTCATAGGACTTGGGCGCCTCTTCGGCCTTGAGCATTTGATAGTTATAATTGATCCCGTAGGGCAAGACCCGCCAGGCGGTCATGCGCATATCGGGATCGCGAAACTGTTTGGGATAGTTTTTCGCCGCCGGCGGATCGAAGACGCCGAGGATGCCGCGTTCATCGAGCGCCTGCATCACCGCTTCGTTGCCGAGATTGACGTCGAAGATCGGCCGGCCGGCGCGCGCCTCGGTGAGCACGCGGTTGACGATCTCGGTGGCGTCACCGCGCCAGTGTTTGACCGGGATGGCGTATTTCTTTTCGAACATATCGCCGATGCGCTTGGAGATGCTCACGGTCATGGCGCCGTAGAACACCACCTCGCCTTCCTTCTTCGCCGCCTCGATCAACTGCGGCGTGATCTGGGCGTGGGCGGGTTCGACCCAGGCAACCACACTGAGCAGCATCGCCATCATTAGATATCCAGTCTTCATAACGCCTCCAATACTTCTGGGTTGTTGTAGCGCCCCGCCGCGCCGCAGTCAAAAGCTCTTGTCCGTCATTCCGGCGTAGGCCGGAATCCAGGTTTTGAGCAATTTCACATTGAAGATGGATGCCGGCCTGCGCCGGCATGACGAATACTTTCTTCCGCGTCTCGCGAATTAAGCGAGCCCTTCCCAAACAGGAATTGAGATTGCTTGACTCCCACGGCCAACTAGGACAACTCATATTGAATAGAAATTTTCTGATCTCAGCACGCACAATCCAGTGAATTCTCCTGACCCATCCGCGCTACCCGACAACGCCAAGCGCAATCTCGCCGCCGCCGGCGTCATGCTGGTGATCTTTTTATTCGCAATCGACGCCACCATCGTCAGCACTTCGATGCCGACCATCGTCGCCAAGCTCGGCGGCCTGGAGCTTTATAGCTGGGGGTTTTCGATTTACATGCTCGCCTCGGCGTTGACCACGCCGGTGTTCGGCAAGTTGGCCGACCTGTTCAGCAAGCGCCGGCTCATGCTCACCGGCATCGCGATTTTTCTCGCCGGTTCGATCCTGTGCGGCGCGGCTCAGAGCATGGAGGCGATGATCGTCTTTCGCGCTATTCAAGGACTGGGCGGCGGGGCGATTTACGCCTTGTCGTTCATCGTCGTCGGCGTCCTTTATCCCGCCGACATGCGCGCCAAGGTCCAGGGTTTCATCAGCGGCATCTGGGGCGTCGCGTCGATCCTCGGCCCCTTGGCCGGCGGCTTGATTGTCGAGTACGCCAGCTGGCGCTGGATTTTTTTCGTCAACCTGCCGCTCATCGCCATCGCCACCGCGCTGATCGTAACCGGCTTGAAGGAAGAAACCGGCCCGCGCCGCGCGCCCACACTCGATCTCGCCGGCGCGTTTACCTTGCTCTTGGGCTTGTTGCTGATCTTCTACGCTTTGGCGCAGAGCGCCCACGCGCGCCATCCGCTCAACGGCGAAACCTTGAGCTACATCGGCGCCGGCATCGCACTGTTAATCGTTTTCTTTTTCATCGAGAAGCGCGCCGCCGAACCGATCCTGCCCCTCGATCTATTTCACATCGGCCTGTACAAATCCGCCGCCGCCGTCGCCACGCTGTCGGCCATGGGCGTGTTCGGCGCCATCAGCTACCTGCCGCTGTTTCTTCAGGGCGTCATCGGCCTAGCGGCTTCCCACGCCGGAATGGTAATTTTAATTCTCAGCATGGGCTGGACCGCCGGTAGTTTGCTCGCCGGCCGCTGGATCAACCGCTTCGGTTACCGCTTCGCGGCGCTCGCCGGCATGGGTTTACTCACCGCCGGCTACGCTATCTTGATCGCGCCGCAGTTTAGCGCCAGCGTCGTCGCCGTGGCGCTGAGCGCCGGCGCCATCGGCACCGGCATGGGCATGGCCAATCTCACGACACTGGTCGCGGCGCAAAGTTCGGTTGCGCCCCAGCGCATCGGAGTGGCGACCTCCACGGTGATGTTGTTCCGCACCTTCGGCGCCGCCTTCGCGGTCAGCGTCATGGGCACGGTGATGTTGAATCGCATGCAAGACTCGCTCAGCCAGCTGCGCGCCGCCAACCCGACGGTGGACGCGGCGATTTGGTCCAAACTCGCCAACCCGCAAAATCTATTGGAACCACTCACCCGCGGGCGAATTCCCACGGACCTCCTGCCAAATTTAATCGCCAGCCTAAGCGATGCGCTGTGGTACGCATTCTTAGTTGGCTTCATGCTGATGCTGATCGGCATCGCCCTGAGCGGCTTCATGACCAACCACACGCCGGCGACGACGCCCAGGCCGGGGAGATAGTTACGGGTTACGGGTTAACCCGAAACTCGCAACCCATAACCCGTAACGGTTTTACAACGTTTGACAGCCACCGCCGCAACCCGCTAAACCAATCCAGTACTCCGACACTCCAGCACTCCAAGGAATTTAAAAGCCATGGCCGATCACTCCACCACAGTCGAATCCAGCACCGGCGACGACGCGCCGACCTTAGAAGCGACGATTCGCCAAAAGCGCGTCGCCCTGGGCTTGATCAGCAGCTGTCATGTGCTCAATCACCTGCAATACAGCATCACCTCGGTATTGTTTCCGTTAATGATGACCGAGCTCGGTTTCGGCCTGGTGGGCTTGGGCTTTATCTCGGCGCTGTCGAGTTTCGTCGGCCAAGGGCTGCAAGTGATTTACGGTTTCCTGTCGAACTTTTTCAAGCGCACCACCATGCTCGCGGTCGGCAACTGCGTGGTCGGCGTCACCGCCATGTCGCAGTTTTTCCTCGGTAGTTATCCGCAACTGGTCACCGCCCGGGTCGCCATCGATGCCGGATCGAGCCCGCAGCATCCGCTCGGATCGAGCATCCTGTCGCGCTACTATCCGAAGTCGCGCGGCTGGGCGCTGACCTTTCATCATTCGGCGGGAAATCTAGGCTCGTTCATCGGTCCGGCGGCGGCCTCCTTCGCGCTGCTCTACATGGACTGGCGCCACGCCTTCGTCTTGTTCGGCGCCATAAGCCTGGTAATGGGACTGACGCTTTTCGTGGTGCGCGATCATGCCGGCGGCGCCGGCGAAGCCGGTGGCAAGAAAAAAGCCAAGGCCGGCTTCGACGCCTATCTCCAGTGTCTGAAGAATCGCAACATCCTGTTCACGTCGTTGGTACTCATGGCCGGCGCCGCCGGCCGCGGCACCGGCGTCAACATGACCTATCTAGTGCCGTTTTTCATGCAAAAGTTCAGCGTCAGCGCCGCCAGCGGCGGATTTATTTTGACCCTCATGCAATCCGGCGGCTTGATCGGCCCGATGCTGATCGCCTGGCTTTCCGACCGCACCGGCAAGCGCACCGGCATCACCCAAGCGACGCTGTTTCTTTCGGCGCTCATGACGGTATTCCTTGTGCAACACGATTCTCTGGGGTTTTGGTTCTACACCAATTTGATTTTATACGGCGCCTTTGTCCAAGCGCGCGGCGCACTGACCCAAACCATGATCGGCGACTTCGCCACCCCGGAACTCACCGACGCGGCCTTCTCGATTTACTATTTCGTCGGCTTCATCTCCGGCCCGGTGTGGACGCTGATCATCGGCTACGTCATGGAGCACCACGGCTTCACCGAAGCGTTCTACGTCGCCGCCAGCACCTACATCGCCGGCATGATCCTGCTGCTGTTCGTCAAGGAAGCGCCCAAAGCGGCGACGGCGTGATTCAAAGATTTTCGGATTCGGAGATTCTCTCGCAAAGCCTGTCCTGAGCGAAGTCGAAGGAGCGCGAAGGCGCAAAGTGACGGGCATGGCCCGTCATCCGAAATAAATGAGAGTGAGCCGAGATAGATTTCTCCCTTCGGTCGAAATGACATCTTCTTCCCTTAGCGCCTTTGCGCGCGCGATCCGAACGAACCCGAGCACGAGCCACGAGCACGACCGCACCCCATGACCGTCCAAATCATCGCGCTCTCCGCCGCCATCGCCTATGCTATGAGTTTTATCCTGTCGAAGCGCGGCATGCGCTACTCGACGCCGATCACCATCACCTTCGTGTCGCTGCTCATGCAGACGCTGGTTTTGTTTACCATCGTCTTTTTTTTCACCGGCATCCCGGAGACCACGCCGTTCGTTTACAGTCTGTTTATCATTGCCGGCGTGCTGCAGATGGTCGTGCGCCAGCTGACCTACATCGGCATCGAGAAAATCGGCGCCGCGCGCAGCGGCCCGATCCGCGCCTCGGTACCGCTGTGGAGCGCCGCGGTGGCGATCCTGTTTCTCGGCGAGAGCATCACTCTGCCCATCGCCTTGGGCACAATCATGGTGGTCGGCGGCATCTTGCTGATCTCCTGGCGCAGTGAAGAGCATGTCAAAGACTTTCGCCCCTGGTACGTGATCGCGCCATTACTGGCCGCGATACTCGGCGGCGTGATTTATCCATTGCGAAGATACGCGCTCCAATTTTCCGACGATCCGATCTACTTCGGCGCCATCGTCGGCATCGTCGGTTTGCTCTGCACCGGCATCTTTCTCGCTTCGCCCACCACCAAGGATAAACTGGTCTGGCACCGCCCGTCGGTGGGCTACTTTATCGCCGGCGGCTCGCTGGAATCCCTCGGCCTGCTGCTGGTGCTCTACGCCCTCAGCTTCGGCCCGGTGGTCATGGTCACGCCGCTCACCGCCACGCTGCCGCTCTGGGTAGTGATCGGCAGCAAGCTGTTTCTCCGCGACGTGGAACAAATCACCACGCGCACGGTCATCGGCGCGGTCCTCGTGGTCTGCGGCACCATCGCAATCACGCTCGCCAAGTTCTGACAAGAGCCCATCGCGTTTAGTAACGATCATTTTCTTGGAATGAAACGGACACCATGATAGACCCATGCCATGGTCAGCCGACTAAATCCGTCTAAGTGCATCGTCCTGCTCGTTGTATTCCTGACCGTCAACCAACTCCACGCCGCCACTCCCCGCCCGCTACGCATCGCCTTTCTCTTCACCTCCGGCACCATGGCGTCCATGTGGATGGCCAAGGAAAGCGGCGGCTTTGCGAGAGAAGCGTTGGATGTGGAAATGATCTCCATGTCGTCGGCCCTCGCCATGCCAGCGCTGATCGCCAACGAAGTCGACCTCATTCAAGTCTCGGCGGTGCCGGTGATCACCGCGTCTTTGCGCGGTTTCGACGTGCAGTTTATCGCCGGCATGCTCAACACCATGGTGTGGGATTTGTACGCCCGGCCGGAGATTAGGAACGCCGAACAGCTACGCGGCAAGATCGTCGGCACCGAGCGGCCCGGCACGCCGGTGTCCTACGGCACGTTAGTCGCGCTGCGCAAACTCGGCCTCGGGCAGAAGGATGTCCAGCTGCGCATCCTCGGCGGCACGGCGCAGATCGCCGCCGCGCTGCAAACCAACCAGATCGTCGCCGGAGCGTTGGGGCCGCCGGTGAGTTTTCAAATCGAGCGCGGTGGCTTTCGCTCGCTGGCGACCACCATCGACCAGCCCTACCAAAACGTCGGCCTGGTGGTGCGCAAAAGCCGCATGGATGAGCTGGCGCCGCGGCTGGTGCCGCTCCTGCGCGCCGTGCGTAGCGGCATCGACCGCTATTACGCCGACAAACCGTTCTCGCTCAAGGTCATTCCCAAATACACCAGGGACACCGACGCCGACATCATCGAGCGCACCTACGAGTTTTACCGCAAAGCCGGCTTCAAGCGCGAGCTGATGATCTCCGAGCCCGGCATGCAAGGAGTCTTGGACTTCATGGCGGAGACCATGCCGGAAGCCAAAAAGGCCACGCCAGGGCAATTCTTCGACGACCGCTTCGTGCGCCAACTGAATATCGCGAAATAGCGCAATGCATCGTGAATTTTAGAGTGGGCGGCGAGAATTACACGAGGTCTTAGATGTTTCAGCAAAGGAGAACCCATGGCCAAGTTTAGTTTACGCGTCAATGGTAAATCCCAAACGGTCGATGCTGAACCGGAAATGCCGCTGCTCTACGCGCTGCGCAACGACTTGCAGTTGAACGGCCCCAAGTTCGGCTGCGGCCTGGCCCAGTGCGGCGCCTGCACCGTGATCATCGACGGCAACGCCATCCGCTCCTGCGTCACCCCGGTGGGTTCGGTGCAGAACAAAGCCGTGACCACGCTCGAAGGCTTGGGCAACACCAAGAAGATGCACAAGCTCCAGCAAGCCTTCGTCGACGAGCAAGCCGTCCAATGTGGCTACTGCATCAACGGCATGATCATGACGTCGAAAGCATTGCTCGACAAGAATCCCAAACCGACTGACACGCAGATCAAAGAAGCTTTGTCCGGCAACCTGTGCCGCTGCGGCACGCATATTAGGATATTACGCGCGGTCAAACGGGCGTCGGGGCAAATAAATGGATAATTGACAATGGACAATGAAAAGCGAAAAACCAAGTCCGAAATCATTTTCCATTTCCCATTATCAATTATCCATTAGGTAGACACCATTTAATCTGGGGATGATGACTATGAAAACACCCGTACTCACTCGTAGACAATTTCTCAAAACCACCGGCGCGCTAGTCGTCAGCTTCAACTTGATGCCGTCGGCGCAAAAAGCCTTCGCGCAATTCGCCAAGCTGCCTTCCGGCGACATCGATCCGACTTCGCTCGATTCCTGGCTAGTGATCACGCCGGACGGCTACGTGACTTTCTACACCAGCAAAGTCGAGATCGGCACCGGCGTCATCACCGCACTGGCGCAGTTCGTCGCCGAAGAGTTGGACGTGCCCTTCGACAAAATAAAAATGGACGCCGGCGACACCAACAAGACCATCGAGCAAGGCGGCACCACCGCCAGCCGCACCATCCTGCGCGGCGGCCCGCAAGTGCGCCAAGCCGCAGCCGCGGCGCGGTTGGAATTACTGAAGCTCGCCAGCACCCAGCTCGGTGCGCCGCTGGACAAACTGACCGTCAACGACGGCGTGGTCAGTGTCATTGGCGATGCGACCAAGCGCGTGACCTACGGGCAACTGATCGGCGGCAAGAAGTTCAACGCCAAGCTGTCGGTCAAGGGTACCGGCTGGGACATGGTGGTGGCGCCTGAAGTTAAGCCGAAAAACCCCAAGGACTATAAGATCGTCGGCAAATCCATCCCGCGCGTCGAGATCCCGCGCAAAGTTACCGGCGAGCATGATTACATGCATGATGTCCGCATCCCCGGCATGCTCCATGGCCGCGTGGTGCGGCCGCCGATGATCAACACCGAGCCCGTGACCATCGATCAGGACTCGATCAAAGGGATTCCTGGCGTGGTGATGATCGTGCGCGAAGGCAAATTCGTCGGCGTGGTCGCCAAGAGCGAATGGTCGGCGCTGAAAGCGGCGCATGCCTTGGAAGTCACCTGGGCCAAGCCGACCAGCAAAGTGCCGGGCACGCCGGACGAGCTATTTACCTTTTTGAAAAATACCAAGCCGGTGCGCTCCGCCAAGGCGGTCGACAAAGGCAACACCGCGACCGCGCTGGCGCAAAGTAAGAAAGTTTATCAAGCCAGTTATCGTTGGCCATTTCAGATGCACGGCATGATCGGCCCGTCCTGTGCCATCGCCGAGGTCAAGGGCAAGACCGCGACCATCTGGTCGGGATGCCAGGGGCCGTTTCGCACCCGCGGCCGCATCGCGGAAATCCTCGGCTTCAAGGAACAGGACGTGCGGATCATCTATCATGAAGCTTCCGGTTCCTATGGACGGTTGAGCGCCGACGATCGCGCCGAAGATGCTGCGCTCCTGTCGCGCGCCGTCGGCGCGCCCGTCAGAGTTCAATGGTCGCGCCAAGACGAGCATGGTTGGGAGCCAAAAGGGCCGGCGCAATTGGACGAGGTGAAAGCGGCGGTCGAGGCCGATGGCAAATTGACGGTGTGGGACTTCACCGACTACAGCCAACCATGGACGGTGTCGGGCTCCACGCCGCTCTTGGCATCACTGCAAGTCGGTCTGCGGCCAAACAATCCTGGCGGCAACAACGGCACCCAGGCGAGCGGTGACTTCTACACCGTGCCCAATCATCTGATCACTATCCACCAGATCGACTGGCACTTCCCGGAACCGATCCCGCTGCGCACGAGTAACTTGCGCGCGCCGGGCGACGTGGCGCGCTGCTTCGCCAGCGAATGCTTCATCGACGAGATCGCCGCCGATCTAAAAATCGATCCGGTGGAGTTTCGCTTGAAAAATTTGACCGGCAATAAGCGGGGGATTGAAGCGCTGCAAGCGGCCGCCGATAAAGCCGGTTGGCAAAAGCGTCCATCGCCGGCGCCGGCCTCCAATGGCAACGTCGCCAAAGGCCGTGGTGTCGCGCTGACCAATTTGTCCAACACCTACGTCGCGGTCGTCGCCGAAGTCGAGGTCAACAAAACCACCGGCCAGGTAGCGGTCAAGAAAATGGCCTGCTCCCACGACTGCGGCCTGATCGTCAATCCCGACGGCCTGAAGAATCAAGTCGAAGGCAATGTCATCCAGGGCATGAGCCGCGCCATGTACGAGGAAGTGCTGTTCGATAGCACCAGTGCGGTCACGAGCCTCGACTGGTCGAGCTATCCGATTATGCGCTTTCCCGACATGCCGGAGCTTGAGCTGGTGTTGATCGATCGCCGGGAGATGGATCCACTCGGCGCCGGCGAAGCGGCCACCAGCCCGCCGGCCGCGGCCATCGCCAACGCGATCTTCGACGCCGTCGGCGCGCGCCTGCGCGAAGGCCCGTTCACGCCCAAGCGGGTGCTGGCGGCGATGCAGAAGAAGGCGTGATCGTGGCTCGTGATCGTGATCGTGTCGGATCGTCCGAACTCCGACAACGATCACGAACCACGAACACGACCACTCCCCAGCAACTTCCCTCCTTGACGGCAAAACTCCATCGGATGTATGCTCCGACCATCCCGCCGAACAGACTGTGTCGCAATTGACTCGGAGCCCTTCGACAGGCTCAGGGCGAACGGGCAAGTAGTTGATTTTGCAGCATGGCAATTCCGTTCGTGGTGAGCTTGTCGAACCATGAACGGAATTGCGACACAGTCTGGAAGGCCGGTAGGGCGCGGCGAATTAATTTAATCGGAGGTCCGAGTCATGTACATCGATTGCGATTCCCATTATTTCCCGGTGAAGTTCTTGGAAGGCATCAGTGAGAAGTTTCCACATTCGCCGCGGGTCGTGCGTAAAGACGACGACGTGCGCTCGGTGTTGCCGGACGGCACTTTGATCAAGAACCAAGCACCCAAAGGCCGCTGGCATCTCGACACCCGCGACCAGCATGTCGACTGGGAAGGATTCGACATTCACGTGCTGATCCCGGAGAACCGCGAACTGCTCTACACCTGGGATCGCGATTTGGGCTGCGAGCTGGCGCGCCGGTACAACGACGCGGTGGCGCAGGATTTGAAAGAGTGCGCCCATCCGGAAAAATATTACGGCGTCTCCTGGGTCTTTCTTCCGGACGTGGAAGAGTCCTGCCGAGAGCTCGAACGATCGGTGACAAAGTTGGGCCTCAAGGCGGTGAAGTTCATGGGCGGCTTCGCCGATGCCAATCTCGGCGCGGAGAGGCTCTGGCCGTTCTACCAAAAGTGCTGCGACTTGAACGTGCCGATCCTAGTCCACGACACCGCGTCGGATCGCGACGGTCATCCCAATCCCGCGCTGGTCGGCATCGAACAATTGTACCTGGAGGTCGATAACAACGCCTTGCCGTTTTTGCTCGGCTTTCCCTTTCGCTACATCGTCGACATGGGCAGTCTAATCTTGCGCGGCGCGCTCAAGGAATTCCCCAAGCTGCGCGTCTGCTTTGTCGAAGGCTCGGCGGCCTTCGTGCCCTGGTTGATGGATCGTTTGGATATGGACCCAACCGCGAAAAAGAAGTTGGGCAAACGGCCGCGGGAGTTTTTCGATCAAATCTGGGTGTCGGCCTTCGCCGCGGAGGAGTTGAGCTACACTTGCGACGTTTGGCAAAACCATAACCTCACGGTCGGCAGCGATTATCCCCATGGCGATCCGTCGGCGACGTGGAACTCCGAACACGGCACTGTGCAGATGATCAAAGCCATGACGCGCCTGTCCGACACCGACAAGGAAAAAATCTTGGGCGGCAATGCCATGCGGCTGTTCGGCATGGCATAAGACATCGGAACTTTCACCACAGAGGCCACAGAGATCACAGAGAAAAGCAAAAGTATTTTCACACCATTGTTTTTTGCCTCCAGCTACCCTCTCTGTGTCCTCTGTGCCCTCTGTGGTGAAAAAATCGGATTCCGCGAAAACCTTCGCCCGCGACGAGCATCAAGGAGGCGATCGCCATGACCAAACTCCTCATCGCTGCTCTAGTCTTGCTGACTCAAACCGCCCATGCGTTTGGCGCCGCGGTGCCGGCCAAGCTGATCATCGCCCACGCGGCGAACAATCCGCGGGTTGCACCGCTGTGGGTCACCGACGAACAGGGCTTGTTTGCCAAGTATGGCATCAAGGCGGAGGTCATTTTCATCCGCAACAGCGCGCTGTCGCTGAGCGCGCTTTACGCCAAAAGCATCGACATCAGCCAAGCCGGCGGCATCTCGGTGTTGGGCATCGGCGACAAAGGCCCGGATTTGAAAATCATCGCGGCGTTCACCAGCAAACTGACCCATGATTTCGTCGCCCGGCCGGGCATCAACTCGGCGAAGGAGCTGCGCGGCAAACGCGTCGGCGTACAGGTGATCGGCGGCAGCCTGTGGATCACCGCCATGCTCGCCCTCGAACAGTTGAAGATCGATGCCCTGCGCGACGATATCAAAGTCCTCACCATCGGCGACCAAACCGTGCTCGCCCAAGCGTTGGAGACCGGCATCATCGATGCCGCGCCGCTCGATACCGCTTTCAGCCAGAAGCTCAAGAAAAAAGGCTTTCCGGTTCTGGTCGAGCTCAACAAGACCAGCAGCCGCACAGTCAGCTCCACAGTGGTGGTGCTCAACTCGTTTTTGCAATCTCAACCGCAGCTGTTGGAAAATCTCTTGAAAGCGCTGATCGAGGGCGCGGCGTTTACCCTGGCGGCGGAAAACAAACCGCTGGTGGTGCGGACGATCATGAAACGGTTGAAACTTTCCGACCCGGCCGACGCCGAGGAGGGCTACGATGGTCTCGCCAAAGCCACCGACTTGAAGCCCTACCCGTCCATGGAGGGCATGCGCAACATGCAGCGCTTCATGAAGACGCAAAATCCCTCCGTCGCCAACGTTAACCTGGAAAATCTCATCGACTCCCGCCTAGTGAAAAAACTCGACGACAGCGGCTTTATCGACCAGATGATCAAAACCTACGGCCTGGGCAAATAGGCGCTGCGGGTCTGAAATCATCTACTACCAGCAGAGCGGCTAGTATGAGGAAGTCCCCTTGTCGTGAGCCATGAGACTGCAAGAGTGCCTTCTAGTAGTCGGGGTTTCAACGGCTCTTCTTTGTCCCCTTGGTCCTCATGCATGCGGATGTATTCAAGCATTGCCGATTGATCCAATGCTACCGCACGGACACAATATCCCGGGCATAACATTTCAGACTCAAAAAGTCAGAAACAAGCGTAACTAACTGCCAAACGGGGGCAGACCAATTGCTATCGGATTGAAAACTTTATAATTGCCATACTAGAAAACTATGGATCGTTAAAACAGGAGGGATACGCATTGAACGAAAAATCATTGTATGAGCGCTTAGGGGGCTACGACGGAATCGACGGCTTCGCTAGCAATCTGTTGCCGCGCTTGCAAGCGGACCCTCAACTGGGGCGCTTTTGGCAGAATCGCGGCGCCGACGGACTTGCCCGTGAGAAGCAGCTGCTGATCGATTATCTCTGCGCCAGCGCCGGCGGTCCGATGTATTACACCGGCCGCGACATGAAAACCTCGCACAAAGGCATGAAAATCAGCGCCAGCGACTGGACGATTTTCTTGGGCCACGCGGGCGCCACCATGGACGCCCTGGGCATAACCGCGCAGGAACGCGGCGAGATCGCGGCATTCGTGTCGAGCTTGAAAGCCGACATCGTAGAGGCGTGATTCGCGGCCGCTCCGGGCAAGCGCCAGATATATCTACCGACTACAGATACCCCTTCTCCCGATAATACCGCTCCGCCCCCGGGTGGAGCGGAAAATCCAGCGGCCCAGCCTCGGTGTCTGTGCATAGCTGCTTCATCGACGGCGTCTCAGTGGCATCATAGGGGATCTCTTTGCGGATTTTTTCCAAGACACGCGCGATGTTGTAGGCCAGTTCGTCGGGGAAGTTTTTGTGCACGACGATGGGCCAGCCGCTGAAATCGACCACCGTGGTCGGATCGTTGATGCCGTCGATGCGGCCATGGTCCAAGCGCGCGCGCGTGAAGCCGTAGGCTTCTAACTTTTTCAGCACCGGCTCGGAGTAGGACAAAAACTTCATGCCATGCTGCACCGCGACATCGCCCCAGGAGTCCATGCCTTCGTCGATGACCATGTCGAGCTTGCCGGAGACAATACCTTCGCGCCGGTGCGGGTTGCTCGGCCGCACCACTTCGTCGACTTTGCCGCCCCATTTGATGAAATGGTTCTGCGTGATGCCGTGGCACTTGAGCAAATACTTAATCGCGAAGTCGACGCAGTCGTTGACCGCGATGGAGACACGCATTTTCGGTTTTTTAGCGATCAGCTCTTCCATCGAATTCACGCCCAAGCGCGGCGACACCGCGATTACCAAGCGGTCCCAGGAGGGAAACACCGCCAGCGCCCGCAGCGGACTTTTCTTGGTAAACGGCCCGACGCCGCGCACCGCCATCGAAGGAATCGCCGTCGGATTGAGCCAGACGAGATCGAGCTTGCCGCTGGCCACCAGCTTGGCGCCATTGAGTCCGCTGCACCATGCCGGACTGACTCCGATGGTAAATGGATACGGCGCGCCCTTGCCCTTCTTGCCGCCGGGCAGCTCGACCATGAGCCGAATCGCGCTGGTCAGCAGCGTCGGCGCCTCCTCGTAAAGCCCGGCAAGAATCTTGGTCGCGATGCGCGCCCGCATCAAACTCGCGCTCATCGGTTTCACACTGCGATCGTCGTAAGCCACAATTGTTTCTCCTTCAGCGAAATAGATGACATCGAAGTATTCTGAATCCGCTGCGCTGTCAACCAACAGCAGGCATTTTGGATTTTGGATTGCCGATTTTGGATTGGGGATTCGGACTCGATTTCGACGACGAATTCCATCTCAATCAACTTTCTAATCACTAGCGGACAGGTTATAAATTTAGCTTTGAAGATGTTTCCCAAATTTCGTGCCTTTCGTGGTTAATCATCTTCCGATTCCGACCTTAGCGCCTTTGCGCCCCTTCGATGGGACTCAGGGCATGCTTTGCGGGAGACAAATCCGATAAGGAGCCCGACACCATTCGCATCTTCCACTCATTGCGCTACCGCGACTACGCGATCTTCTGGTCCACCGACTTACTAGGCTCCCTCGGCCACTTTGTCCAAGAGGTCGCGCTCTACTGGATCACCTACGAGATCACCGGCTCGGCGATGTCGTTGGGGATCTTGGGGCTGTGCAGCGCCCTGCCGCGCTTGATTCTCGGCGCCTTGAGCGGCGTCCTGGTCGACCGCTATGACCGAAAATTAATGCTGATCCTGGTCAACCTGGTGTCGGTCGTGCCCATCGCGATATTTTTGGCGATCCATGCTTTCGGCACGCTCGCCTTCTGGCACCTGCTGGTGCTGGAAATCTTGTCGGGCTCGATCCGCGCCATCAATCCTTCCGCCGCCCAATCGATCCTGGCCGAACTGGTGCCGCGCGAACAGGTCATGAACGCGGTGTCGCTCTACACCGTCGGTTTCAATATCGCCCGCACCGCCGGCCCGTCCTTGGGCGGCGTGCTCATCTTGCTCATCGGCATCGACGGCTGCTACGCGGTATTCGGCGTGACCCTGATTCTCGCCGGCATCGGCATGCTGTTCATTCACACGAATAAGGAACCTGCGGTCAAACGTGAAGAAAACTTTCTGCGCGAGTTCAAAGAAGGATTCGACTATGTCTGGCATGCGCCGTTGATCCTGAGCAGCGTCGTCGCCGCCTACACTTTTGCGGTATTCATCGTCACCTACCAAAGCTTTTTGCCGGTGTTCGCCAAGGATGTCTTGCAGGTCGGACCGCGTGGTCTAGGCATACTGTTGGCAGCGCCAGGTTTGGGCGGTATCGCGTCCTTAACTTTCCTCGCCTCGGTGGGCGAACGCTGGAACCGCGCGATGCTGCTCTGGGTCATGACCACCACCACGCCGATCTTCCTCATCCTCTTTTGCCTCTCGCCGGTCTTCTGGCTATCGGTTTTACTATTGACCCTGGTTGGCGCCGGCCAAGTATGTTTCCGCACCATCAGCCGGGTGATCATCCAAATCGAAGCGCCGCGCACCCTCATGGGCCGAGTCATGAGCGTGTTCAACCTCGACCAAGGCATGCGCTCCATCGGCTCGATCGTACTCGGCGCCGCCGCCACCCTCTTCGGCGCGCCGCTCGGCATCGCGCTCACGGCGGGTGCTTCCCTGGTGATAACGACGGCGATCTTTTGGCGGCTGCTGGGGAGACAATCGCAATAGTTTCGCCAAAGTCCAGAGCGCGAAGATAACGCTGGCCATTGGGAGAAACGGCGGGGCTTGCGAGAGCGATGGTTCTGAGACAATATCGCTGTGTGATCTTCGATATCGTTGGCTCGATCACGCAGGTTGAGACTATCGCAGTCGGATTGGGAGTGAAGGTTCGAGCGTTTCTCAATAAATCCTATGGTCGAGGACGCTGGCGAAAGATGAAAGGTATCGCAACGGTTCGCCTTCGCAACGGGAAATTGCGTCGAGTGGAGCTCCATTGGTATGAAGCCCACGGTATTGGCAAAAGAGACCTCAAGATAAAGCTGTACTTGGAAGAATCATGAAGCAACCGACCAAACCGTTCGCACTTTGCATCGAGAATGGCGGTAACCAAGCGTCACTCATCCTTGGCAAGGTCTATCGAATATTGCTCGACGCACGGGCCGCGAAGGATGATCTCGTGCGTATCGTAGACGAGAGCGGAGAAGACTACCTCTTCCACAAAGACCAGTTCGTTTTTGTCGATTTCCCCGCGGCCATAAAAAGAAAGATCCTGGCGATTCAGAACGCACGCTGACCTGCCGTCGCAGCCCAGCTCCTTTGGGAATGCGCTGTTTCACAGTTATGGCGAAGGGTGCTGCCGTCTGCGTCTCATAAGCTAAACAATCGCGATGGTTCGACACTCCCATACATCCGCCAATCACCTTTCCGGCGGCCTCGCCATTCTGCACGAAGACCGCGACATCATCGTCGTCGACAAGCCGGCCGGCCTGTTAACCATCAGCACCGAGCGCGAGAAATCGCGCACCGCCTACTTCATCCTCACCGACTACGTGCGCAAGGGCGTGGCGAAATCGCGCAATCGCATTTTCATCGTCCACCGGCTCGATCGCGAGACTTCGGGCGTGCTGATCTTCGCCAAGAACGAAGAGGCGAAGTTTCGTTTGCAGGACCATTGGCAGGACAATCAGAAACAATATCTCGCCGTGGTCCATGGCCGCTGCGATAAACGCGCCCAGACGATCTCGACCTACCTAGCGGAGAATCAAGCGCATGGCGTCTACACCACCACCGACATGCGCAAAGGCAGGCTGTCGCGCACCGCCTTCACGGTTGTGAAAGAGACCAGAGACTATTCGCTGCTGGATATTAGTCTTCTAACTGGCCGCAAACACCAGATCCGCGTTCATCTGGCCGGCATCGGCCACTCGGTGGTGGGCGATGAACGTTATGGCAAAGGACAGAAACGCTACCAACGTTTGGCGCTGCACGCCCGCGCGATCACCTTCAAGCACCCATTCACCGGCGAGCAACTAACTTTCAACTCGACGATGCCAGCATTCTTCAACACCCTAATCGGCCCTTGGCCGCAAGCGACGACTTAGCAGTGCGGCCTCCGATTATTCTCCATTCTCCATTATCAATTATCCATTGAATTCCCCCCCTCCCCCAGATATAGCCAGAGTCAAATTCCAATCCGAGGTGAACCATGCAACTTCCTCCCATCGCCGCCACGACCATCGGCAGCTTTCCCCGGCCCAGCTGGCTGGCGCAGAACGACCGCAGCCGCGCGGTGTTTCGCCTCGAAGGGGCGGAGCTCAAGCAGGCCCAGGACGACGCCACGGCGTTGAGCATTCACAATCAAGAGCGCGTCGGCCTGGATTTACTATCCGACGGCGAGCAGCGGCGCACTGGATTTATCAATCACATATTGGCCTCCTTCAACGGCATCGATCTCGAACATGAAGCGGTGAAGACGATTTACCGCCGGCGCGAACAGCCGCGGCCGGTGCCGCGCGTGATCGGCAAGATCACCCGGCGCACACCGGCTGTCGTCGACGACGTGAAGTTCGCCAAGGCGCAGACCAACAAGCCGATCAAGATGGACGTGCCCGGACCGATGACGATTGTCGACAGCACGCTGGACGAATTCTACAAAGGCGACGAAGCAGCCATGGCGATGGATGCCGCCGCGGCGCTTAACGAAGAACTGCGCGAGCTGCAAGCGGCCGGCTGCGATGTACTCGAAATCGACGAGCCGGCGATGACCCGTTACCACGAAAAAGTTTTCGCCTACGGCGCCAAAGCGCTCGACCGCTGCCTCGAAGGCATCACAATCCCGACCATGGTCCATCTCTGCTACGGCTACCCAGGCGGCAACCCCAACCGGCAACATGAGTACGAATATCCGGAACTGTTGGAAGCGTTGATGAAGACCCGCATCGGCGGCTTCGGTGTCGAGTTCGCCCGCAGTGGCTACGATCCCGCGGTGCTGGCGATCGCCAAGGGGCGCATCGTCATGTTCGGCTGCGTCGATCCCGCCGACACGCCGGTGCCAGCCGTGGCGCAAGTCGCCGAGCGCGTGCGCCAAGTGCTGAAATATGTCGAGCCGAAGAATCTCTGGCTCGCTCCCGACTGCGGCTTGATGACGATCACCCGCGAGCTCGCCAACGCTAAAGCCAAGCTATTGGTCGACGTCGCCGCCGAAGTGCGCCGCACGCTTTAATCTTCACGGGTAGGGGCGACCGGCCGGTCGCCCTTGCCTCTCCCATTAGAACGGGCGAGGGTCCACTCCTCGTTTCTGGTTCATTCCATTTCCATTGCGCGGCACCGTACCTTTCAGCCCAATCCCTTGCATCCAAAAAGCCGAACGTAATAAAAGAAATCCATGGCTAACGACGACAAACATCCCCATCTCGCCGCGCTGCATGAGAAATACGACCGGCTCAACTTGCGCGGTCTGTGGCAGCGCGACGTGAGAAACCCGCCGGAGTTGCGGCCGCGGATTTGGCGCTGGTCGGAGATGCAACCGATTCTTGAACAGACATTGCGCGACGTGCGCTTGCCCGAGGACACCGATCAGCGGGTCATCGGCCTCGACGTGCCGGGGCTGTCCACCGGCGCGGTGTTTATTTCCTACCAGATGATCAATCCCGGTGAGAAGATTCCGTCCCATCGCCACACGCCGGCGCAGATGCGTTTCATCGTCAAAGGCACCGGCGCCTACACGACCTCGCAAGGCGAAGCGATGTTCATGGAGCCCGGCGACCTGTTGGTGCAGCCCAACTGGACCTGGCATGGCACGACCAATCCCGGCAACGAGCCGGTTTTCTGGATCGACATTCAAGACCGCAATCTGGTCAACTATCTCGGCGCCTTTCGCCGCGATCTCTGGCCCAACGACGAAGTCGAACCGACGGTGCATGGGGAAAATCATTACGCCACGATCACCGGCCCGCTTCGACCAGTCAGTTCCGCCGAGGCCCTTTTGCCGCCGGTGCATTTCAAATGGCGCGACGTAATCAAATCGATCGCAGCGCTAAGCACCAATGAAGCGAGTGATCCCTACGACGGCAAATTGTTCCAGTACAGCCATCCGGCCAATGGCGGCCCGACGCTGCCGACCTTGAGCGCCAAACTGCAACTCTTGGCGCCGTCGGCGCAGACCCAAGAACATCGCCACACCGGCGTGACCATGTATTTGGTCTTGCAAGGCGAAGGCTCGACAACGGTCAACGGCACGGCCATCGAATGGCGCAAGCATGACTGCTTCATGCTACCGCCCTGGCAGTGGCACGCGCACCGCAACGCATCGAAGACGGATCAAGCGATATTGTTCACCGTCAGCGACCGCCCGGCCCTCGAAGCGCTCGGGCTGTATCATGAGGAAGGAAGATGACTGGAGTACTGGAGTGATGGGCCCATCCCCAACCCAACACTCCGTTACTCCGTTACTCCGTTTCTCCATTACTCCAGTTCTCCAACTGTTCCAACGCGCAGTCGAATCTAAATCAAACAAACTGTTCCCAAGGAGCGAACCATGCCACGCACCATCTCCCTGATCTCCGGCGATTCCCATCTCGATTTTTCGCCCGAGCGTTGGACCCACCGGGTGCCGGAGAAGTGGCGCGACCGCGCGCCGCGCCAGATCAAGCTCGCCAACGGTGACGACGCGTTCATCGTGGAAAATAGCCGGCCGCATTCGCCGAGCTTGCAGATCACCGGCACCGGCACCAACTACGAAATACATGACGCCCGCGGCATCAGCTACCAAGGGCCGGGCACCGGCACGCCGGCGCAGCGCTTGAAAGAACAAGATCAAGACGGCGTCGATGCCGAGATTCTCTACACCCATCCGAGCTATTTGGCCTCCTGGCGCGGCATCACCGACGACGTACCCTACGTCGCGATGATCCACGCCTACAATCAATGGCTCATCGAAGAATACTGCTCCTTCGCGCCGGACCGTTTGATCGGCACCGGCATCATTCCCGACACTAACCTCGCCGACGCCGTCGCCGAGTTGGAATACTGCGCCAAGGCCGGCTACAAGAGCGTCTGCCTATACAAATTTCCCAGCGGCAAAGGTTATCCGGTAGCCGAGGACGATAGGTTCTGGGCGGCGGCCATCGATCTCGGCATGCCGGTGACGGCGCACACCAACGGCGGCACCACGCGCTTTATGCGCGAAGGGCCGGTCTATCAATACAGCCAAACTCCGGCGCGGGTAATTGCCGGCCGCGATCCGATCAGTTTGCTGTTTCGCTTTTCCAACGACAATCCGATCGCGCCCTTGCAACTCGCCTTCACCGGCCTGTTCGATCGTTTTCCCAAGCTGCAAATCTATTGGTCCGAAACTCAAGCCGGCTGGCTGGCCTACGGCCTGGCGCAGATCGACGACAACTACACGCGCAACCGCTACTGGGCCGAGCGCGATTGGGGCGTCAAACCGCTCAAGGAAACACCCAGCCATTATTTAAAAGAGCACAGCCTCTGGGGTTTCATGAAAGACCCCGTCGGCGTGCGCATGCGCCATGATGTCGGCGTCAAAGCGCTCCTCTGGGGCAGCGACTTTGCCCACGCCACCGGCGACTGGCCCGAGTCGCGCGCTATGATCGACGAGACCTTCGCCGGCGTGCCGGCGGATGAGCGCTACGCCATGCTGGCGGGCAACGCGATGAGATTTTTCAAATTGAAAGACACCGTGCCGGAGTTGAGCGACTTGAGCCGGGTGGCATGACGTTCGGATTATCTCCCGCAAAGCATGTCCTGAGCAACGTCGAAGGAACGCCAAGGCGCAAAGGTTCTCGGAATTGTAGCGACCGGCCGGTCGCCCTTCTTCGCAGCACAAGAGTCCTAGCGCGGCAGAGCCGCAACCGAGTTTCGGAATATCTCTCGCAAAGACGCAAAGGTCGCAAAGGTCGGAGAGTCTGAATGACAATCACGGTTCACGGTTTTCACCTCTCTTTTCCGAACTTGGCGTCTTTGCGCCTTGGCGAGAGGAATTTCCGATTCCGAGTTGGTTCGCGTGTTCTGACATTTGCGCAGGCCACGTAAATTGTCGGCTCTAGTAGTACAACAGGAGTACCCGAATGAAACTCCTCAACCGCATCCTATCGATCTTCATACTGCTGTTGGCGAGCCGCACCCACCTTCGCGCCATCGACTCCCCCAACCCGCGCTCCGACTGGGAACGCACCGTCGAAGCCGCCAAGAAGGAAGGCCAGCTGACGCTGTACCATTGGGGCGCGCCGCTGATGCTCGACGCCGGGGCGTTTCAGAAAGCTTACCCGGAGATCAAGGTCAACGTCGTCAGCGCCATGAGTACCGAGCTCATGCAACGCATCTTGGCCGAGCGGCGCGGCGAGAAGTTTATTCCCGATGTCTACATCGCCGGCATCGCCACCATGGTGGTACTGCACAAAGCCAAGGCCTTCGACCCGATCAAGAATGTGCTCAGCCTCCCCGAAGTCGCCGACGAGTCCAAATGGTGGCGCGGCAAGCATACCTACGGCGACGCCGAGCGCGCGCATATTTTCACCTTCACCAAGAGCCCCGACTACGGCAGCATCGCGGTCAACACCAAGCTAGTCGACCCGACCGAGTTCAAATCCTATTGGGATTTCCTCCAACCCAAATGGAAGTCGAAAATCACCGTCCAAGACCTGCGCTGCGGTGGCCCAGGCTCGACGCCGCTGCGCTTCATGTACTACAACCCCGACCTCGGCGCGAAGTTTGTCCGCCAGCTCTACAGCGCCATGGACGCGACGCTCTATCGCGACAACCGCCTGGCCCTCGATTGGCTCGGCAGCGGCAAATATTCCATCGCTTTCTTCATTCAGAAGGTCGAAGAAGCTGAAATCAAAGGCGTGCCGGTGCAGCAGTTCAAGCAAACCATGAAAGAAGGCGTCGGCCTATCGTCGCGGGTCGGCCATATGGCGCTCCTCAACCGTGCACCCCATCCCAACGCCGCCAAAGTTTTTATCAACTGGTATCTGTCGCGCGAGGGCCAAGAGCTCCATCAGAAACTCCAGATCGCCACCCATGACCCTGCGGACTCACTACGCATCGACATCGGCAAAAACCAAATCCCCGCCGCCGACCGCCGCCAGGATGGCGTCAAGTACATCGACCTCGACGAACAAAAAGTCTTCGACCCGGCGCCAGCGATTCAGCTGATCAAAGACACCTTGGGCGAGATGGGCAAGTAGGTTGCGGACAGGCCTTTGTCGCAAGAATTACTCACCACAGAGCGTTTCATGATCGTGTACGCGCCCACGGATAATGAAAATGGCCGAAGAGCCTCCACATGTTCATCTACTCGATCTGTCATTCCCGCGCAGGCGGGAATCCAGGTGACCGACAAAGTCCGTCATACCGGCGAAGGCCGGTATCCAGGTGTGGCGGAGCGGGATTAGCCTGGATACCCGCTTTCGCGGGTATGACGGAACAAACGAGACCGTCCTGCTCACCTGTATTTTCTAAGGAGCGCACAGAGATCACAGAGGGGCGAAGCGGGTATCGGAGAATCGTAACAGCGGCAAATACATCGCGACATCGGAGATCCGATGTAGCAACTGTCTTGCAAGTCAAGCTTTCTGAAGAAAAGTATCAGACCAACAAGTTTTATGTTTGATCATAGAATTGAGAATCGTGAGCAGCTTGCGCATGCAAGCGATGAGAGCGACTTTGAACAGTTTACCCTTCGCTTT